>NZ_JBSFER010000044.1:0-31972 GCF_053594535.1 Streptomyces sp. NPDC001889 | reverse complement strand
CGACCCCCCACCCTCGACCCGAACGGAACCGTACTCATCACCGGAGGCACCGGCACACTCGGCGCCCTCCTCGCCCACCACCTCGTCACCCACCACGGAGTACGCCGACTGCTCCTCCTCAGCCGACAAGGCCCCACCGCCCCCCGCGCCCCACACCTCCACCACACCCTCACCACCGCCGGCGCCCACACCACCATCACCGCCTGCGACACCACCAACCGCCACACCCTCGCCCGCGCCCTCGCCGACATCCCCCCCGCACACCCCCTCACCGCCGTCATCCACACAGCCGGAATCCTCGACGACAGCACCCTCGCCACGATGACCCCGGAACAACTGACACAGGTCATGCGACCCAAGGCGGAGGCGGCCTGGAACCTCCACGAACTCACCGCCGGGCTCGACCTCTCCGCGTTCGTCCTCTACTCGTCCGTCGCCGGACTCCTCGGCACCGCCGGCCAGGCCAACTACGCCGCCGGCAACACCTTCCTCGACGCCCTCGCCGCCCACCGCCACGCCCACGGACTCCCAGGACTCTCCCTCGCCTGGGGACTGTGGGAGGAGACCGGTTCGCTGGCGGGGAAGCTGACGGAGGTGGATCTGAGGCGCATGGCCGGGGTCGGACTGGCGCCCGTCCCGTCCGCCGACGCCATGGAGATGTTCGACACCGCCCTGGCGTCCGGTCTCCCTCTCACGGCTCTGACCGGGCTGAACACAGCGGCTCTCCGGAATGCCGAGACCTGCCCCGCGCTGCTGCGCGGGCTGGTGCGCACCAGCGCGGTGAAGCGGCGACCGGCCGGGGCCGGGGCCGTGGACGAGGTGTCACCGGCCCAGCTCGTCCGTACCCATGCCGCCGGGGTGCTCGGCCACTCCGACCCGTCCGCCCTCCCGGGTGAACGGGCTCTCCAGGAGCTGGGGTTCGACTCGCTGACCGCGCTGGAACTCCGCAACCGGCTCGCGACCGCGACCGGACTCCGGCTGCCCGCCACCCTGGTCTTCGACCATCCCTCGCTCGACGCCCTCACCGCGCATCTGACGGAGCGGATGTCGGGTGTGGTGGCGGGGCGCGGGGCCCCGCCGGCGGCGGCGGTGGTCACCGGGGACCCCGTGGTGATCGTGGGCATGGGATGCCGCTTCCCCGGCGGAATCACCTCCCCCGACGAACTGTGGCGCCTCGTCGCCGAGGGACGCGAAGGAATCAGCGGCTTCCCCACCAACCGGGGCTGGGACCTCACCGCCCTCTACGACCCCGACCCGGACACCCCCGGCACCTCCTACACCCGCCACGGCGGATTCCTCCACGACGCCGACCTCTTCGACCCCGAGATGTTCGGCATGTCACCCAGAGAGGCCGTGGCCACCGACCCCCAGCAGCGACTGCTCCTGGAAACCGCCTGGGAGACCTTCGAACACGCCGGAATCGACCCCACCCGACTGCGCGGCACCCGCACCGGCGTCTACGCCGGGGTGATGTACCACGACTACGGCTCGCAGCTCCAGACCATCCCCGCCGACCTGGAGGGGTACTTCGCGAGCGGCAACGCCGGCAGTGTCGCCTCCGGCCGGGTCGCGTACACCTTCGGTCTGGAGGGTCCGGCGGTGACAGTGGACACCGCCTGCTCCTCCTCCCTGGTCGCCCTGCACCTCGCCGCCAACGCCCTCCGCTCCGGCGAGTGCGATCTCGCCCTCGCCGGCGGGGTGACCGTGATGTCCACCCCGCGCTCGTTCATCGAGTTCTCACGTCAGCGGGGGCTGTCCGCCGACGGACGCTGCCGCTCCTTCTCCGCCCACGCCGACGGCACCGGCTGGTCCGAAGGCGCCGGACTCCTCCTCCTCCAACGCCTCTCCGACGCACAACACCAGAACAACCGCGTCCTCGCCATCCTCCGAGGCAGCGCCATCAACCAGGACGGCGCCTCCAACGGACTCACCGCACCCAACGGCCCCTCACAAGAACGCGTCATCCACCAAGCACTCCACCACGCCGGACTCCAACCCCACCACATCGACGCCATCGAAGCCCACGGCACCGGCACCCGCCTCGGCGACCCCATCGAAGCCGGAGCACTCACCACCACCTACAGCCACCACCGACCACCCCACCAACCCCTCTGGCTCGGCTCCCTCAAATCCAACATCGGCCACACCCAAGCAGCCGCCGGAGCCGCCGGCACCATCAAAATCATCCAAGCCCTCCACCACCACACCCTCCCCCCCACCCTCCACACCCAACACCCCACCCCCCACATCAACTGGAACAACACCAACCTCCACCTCCTCACCCACCCCCAACCCTGGCCCCACACACCCAACCGCCCCCGCCGCGCAGCCATCTCCTCCTTCGGCATCAGCGGCACCAACGCCCACCTCATCATCGAAGAACCCCCACCCGAGACGGACCTCACCGGCTCCCCGACCGCACCGCCCGCGCTGCCCTGGGTGCTCTCCGGAGGGTCGGCCGAAGCGCTGGCGGCGCAGGCGCGGCGGCTGCTCGCGGCGGTGTCCGGGGCCGATGGCCCGGACCCGCTGGACGTGGCGTACACCCTGGCCACCGGCCGGGCCTCGCTGGAGCACCGGGCCGTCGTCACCGGCGCCGACCGGGCGGAGCTGCTGGAGGGTCTCGGTCTGCTCGCGGCGGGGGGCGCGGGCCCGGAGGTGGTCCGGGGTGTGCGCACGGCGGGGAGAACGGCCTTCCTCTTTCCCGGGCAGGGCAGTCAGCGGCCGGGGGCTGGCCATGAGCTGTACCAGCACGTCCCGGAGTTCGCCCGCCACCTCGACCTGGTCCTCGCCGCCTTCGGCGACCGGTGGGAACGCCCCCTCCGCGAGGTGATGTTCGCCGCCGACGGCTCCCCCGATGCCCCGCTGCTCGACCGGACGGCCTTCACCCAGCCGGCGCTGTTCGCCCTCGAAGTGGCGCTGTTCCGGCTGGTCGAATCGTGGGGTGTACGGCCGGACTTCGTGGCCGGGCACTCGATCGGCGAGCTGACCGCCGCCCATGTCGCCGGGGTGCTCTCCCTCCAGGACGCCTGCACCCTGGTCGCCGCCCGGGCCAGGCTGATGGAGGCGCTCCCGGCGGGCGGGGCGATGGTCGCGGTGGAGGCCGCCGAGGACGAGGTGCTGCCCCTGCTGGCACGGTGGCCGGGGCGGGTGTCGGTGGCGGCGGTGAACGGGCCGCGCGCGACGGTGGTGTCGGGGGACGAGGACGCGACGCTGGCGGTCGCCGCACGGCTGTCCGCGCTGGGCCGCCGGACCCGGCGGCTGACGGTCTCGCACGCCTTCCACTCGCCCCACATGGACGGCGCCCTCGCCGAGTTCCGCACCATCGCCGCACAACTCACCTACCACACACCCCACATCCCCCTCATCTCCAACCTCACCGGAGAACCCGCGACCCCCCGCCAACTCCACTCACCCGACTACTGGACCCACCACATCCGCCACACCGTCCGCTTCCACGACGGAGTGCGCGCGCTCGCGCGGGAGGGGGTGGCCACCTGTGCGGAGATCGGCCCCGGTGGCGTACTGACCGCACTCGCCGGGGAGATCCTGGACGACGGCCTCACCCTGC
The DNA here is from genome assembly GCF_053594535.1 of Streptomyces sp. NPDC001889. Classification (NCBI taxonomy): domain Bacteria; kingdom Bacillati; phylum Actinomycetota; class Actinomycetes; order Kitasatosporales; family Streptomycetaceae; genus Streptomyces; species Streptomyces sp. NPDC001889. The sequence goes on along the minus strand of NZ_JBSFER010000044.1, from coordinate 28,404 downwards.
CGCTGCTGCGGCCCGGCAGGTCCGAGCGGACCGCCCTGGTCGGCGGGGTGGCACAGCTCCACGCCCGGGGTGTGCCGGTCGACTGGGCGGCCTTCTTCGCGGACAGCGGCGCCCGCCGGACCGGGCTGCCCACCTATGCCTTCCAGCGCGAGCGCTACTGGCTCACCGGTACACCGGCGCCCGCTCGGGCCGCCGTGGCCGGGACACCGCCCGAGACCCCGCCCGATGACCCGGTGTCCGTCCCCTCCCTCGCGCGGCAGCTGTCCGGGGCCGGTGGTGACGAGCGGCACCGGATCGTCCTCGGGCTGGTACGGGAGCGGGTCGCCGAGGTCCTCGGGCGGCGCGACGCGGGCTCCGTGCGCACCGAACGGCGGTTCCAGGAGATGGGGTTCGACTCGCTGACCGCGCTCGATCTGCGGAACCGGCTGAAGGCGGAGACCGGGCTCGCGCTGCCGGCGACCCTGGTCTTCGACCATCCCTCACCGGCGTCCCTCACCGATTACCTCCTGGACCGGCTGGCGGGGGACCCGGCTGCCGGTGGGGTCTCGGTCGCGGAGGGGCTCGACGGGCTGGAGGCCGCGCTCTCGGCCGCCGGGTCCGGCGGTGTGGACCGGGCCGCCGTCGCCGGGCGGCTGCGGGTGCTCCTCACCCGGCTGGAGCCCCTCCGCGACCGAGACCGCCCCGGCGCGGCACCCGGGGAGGAACGGCCGGAGGACGCCGAGTCCCTGCTCTCCGGGGCATCGGCCGAGGAGGTCCTCGACTTCATCGACAGCGAACTGGGCCGTGACACCGGCTGAGTCCGGGACCCCGGCCAGAGCCCGCCACAGCCCCCTCCCCCTCATCCCTCCTGGCGCCCGCGCGCGGCGCGGGAGGGCAGGAAGAGACGGATTCCCGATGCCGAACGAAGAGAAGCTGGTCGAGTACCTCAAGTGGGTGACCGCGGATCTCCAGAGGTCCCGCCGGAGGGTCGCGGAGCTGGAGGCGGAACGGGACGAGCCCGTCGCGATCGTCGGTATGGCCTGCCGGTTCCCGGGCGCCGCCGGGCCGGACGAGCTGTGGCGGCTCGCCCTGGACGGGGTCGACGCGATCTCCGGCTTCCCCACGGACCGGGGGTGGGATCTCGACGCCCTCTACGACCCGGACCCCGCCGCGCCCGGCAGGATCTACATCCGGCACGGCGGCTTCCTCGACACGGCCACCCTCTTCGACGCGGCGTTCTTCGGCATCCCGGCGCGGGAGGCGCTGGTGATGGACCCTCAGCAGCGGGTGCTGCTGGAGACCGCGTGGGAGGCGCTGGAGCACGCGGGCATCGACCCCGAGTCGCTCCGGGGGAGCCGTACCGGAGTCTTCGCCGGGCTGGTGGAGCAGAGCTATCTGGATCTGGAGTGCCCCGAGGAGTTCGAGGGGTTCCAGGTGACGGGGAAGCTCAGCTCGATGGCGTCCGGCCGGATCTCCTATCTCCTCGGTCTGGAGGGGCCCGCGGTCTCCCTGGACACGGCCTGCTCGTCCTCGCTGGTGGCGCTGCATCTCGCGGCGCAGTCGCTGCGGTCCGGGGAGTCGTCGCTGGCGCTCGCCGGGGCCTCGTACCTCTGTGCCCACCCCAGCGGCTATCTCGACGCCGCCCGGGCCCGGGCGCTCTCCCCCGACGGCCGGTGCAAGCCCTTCGCCGGCGCGGCGGACGGCATCGGCTGGTCGGAGGGGGTGGGCATGGTGGTGGTGGAGCGGCTCTCCGAAGCGAGGCGGCTGGGGCACCGGGTGCTGGCGGTGGTGCGCGGCAGCGCGGTCAACCAGGACGGCGCGTCCAACGGGCTCACCGCCCCGAGCGGGCCCGCGCAGGAGCGGGTGATCCGCCAGGCCCTGGACCGTGCGGGGCTGACGGCCGCCGAGGTGGACGCCGTGGAGGCTCACGGCACCGGGACCAGGCTCGGCGATCCCATCGAGGCGCAGGCGCTGCTGGCCACCTATGGCAGGGCCAGGCCCAAGGGGCGTCCCCTGCTGGTCGGTTCGCTGAAGGCCAACGTGGGGCACGCGCAGGCGGCCTCCGGGATCGGCGGGCTGATCAAGATGGTCCAGGCCCTGCGGCACGGTACGTTGCCCGGGCTGCTGCATCTGGACGCGCCCACGCCGTATGTGGACTGGTCGGCGGGGCAGGTGGAACTGCTCACCGGGAACCGTCCCTGGCCGGGGACGGGCGCGCCCCGGCGGGGCGCGGTCTCCGCGTTCGGCGCCGGTGGCACCAACGCGCATGTGGTTCTGGAGCAGGCGCCCCCGGAGGACGCGCCGCCGGACGGCGCGGCCGAGGCGCCGGCGGTGGCCGTGCCGTGGCTGCTCTCCGCGCGCTCCCCCCGGGCGCTGCGCGCCCAGGCCCGCGGGCTGCGCGACTTCGCCGCCCGGGATTCCGCCCCGGCCACCGGGGACATCGCGTTCTCGCTGGCCACGACCCGTACGGCCATGGAGCACCGGGCCGTGGTCATCGGCGTCAGCCGGGCGGAGCTGCTCGCCGGGCTCGACGCTCTCGCGGCGCCCGGGGACGGGGCCCGGGGCGGGACCGAGACCCAGGCCGAGACCCAGGCCGAGACCGGGACCAAAGCCGGGGCCAAAGCCGGGGCCCGCACCCGCAGCGGCACCCGCACCGGCAGCGAGGACTCCGGCGCCCAGGACCGGAGCGAGCGAGGCGACCGGGCCGACCAGGCCGACCGGGGCAACCGGGCCGACCGGGGCAAGCCAATCGACCAGGCCGAGCAGGCCGACCGGGCCGACCGGAGCGAGCCGGAGCCGCGAGCCGGGCGGGTGGTCCTCGGGAGGATCGCCGGCGCCCCGGCGGAACTGGGCCGTACCGTCTTCGTCTTCCCCGGGCAGGGCAGCCAGTGGCCCGGCATGGCCCGGGAGCTGCTGGAGACCTCTGCGGTGTTCGCCGCCCGGATCGACGCGTGCGAGGAGGCCCTGCGGCCCCATGTCCCCTGGTCCCTGCGGGAGGTGCTGCGCGGTGACGCGGCGGGCGCGGCGGCGCTGGAGCGGCTCGATGTGGTCCAGCCCGCGCTGTTCGCGGTGATGGTCTCCCTCGCGGAGCTGTGGCGCGCCCACGGTGTGGAGCCGGCTGCCGTCGTCGGACACTCCCAGGGCGAGGTGGCCGCGGCCTGTGTCGCGGGGGGCCTCCCGCTGGAGGACGCGGCCCGCGTGGTCGCGCTGCGCAGCCGTATCGCCCTGAAGCTCCAGGGCACCGGAGGCATGGGGGCGGTCGGGCTGCCGCGCGCGGAGGTGGAGGAGCGGCTCGCCGGATGGGCGGGCCGGCTCTGGGTGGCCGTCGAGAACGGGCCCGGCTCGGTGCTGGTCTCCGGGGACCGGGGCGCGGTCGGCGAGTTCCTCGGCCGGTGCGCGGCGGACGGGGCGCGGACCAGGAGCTTCTCCACCGACTTCGCCTCCCACTGCCCGCTGGTGGAACCCGTCGAGGAGGAGTTGCTCGCCGCGCTGGAGCCGATCGCGCCGCGCTCGGGGACCGTGCCGTTCTTCTCCACGGTGACCGGCGACTGGATGGACACCGCCGGTCTGGACGCCGCGTACTGGTACGGGAATCTGCGCGGACCGGTGGAGTTCGCCCGGTCCGCCCGCGCGCTGGCGGACCGGGGGCACGGGGTCCTCGTGGAGATCAGCCCGCATCCGGTGCTGGTCTCCTCGCTCCAGGAGAACCTGGGCGACGGCGCGCTCGTCACCGGCACGCTCCGGCGCGACGAGGGAGGTTTCGGCCGTTTTCTCCGCTCCTGGGCCGAGCTGCTGGTGCGCGGTGGGCCGGTGGACCGGTCGCGGCCGTTCCGGGGCACCGGGGCGCGCCGCGTCGAACTGCCCACCTACGCCTTCCAGCGCGAGCGGTACTGGTACGCGGCCGGCTCCGGGTCCCGGGGCGCCTCGGGTCTGGGGCTGGGCGGGACCGGGCATCCGCTGCTGGGGGCCGCGGTGCCGGTGGCCGGGACCGGCCGGACCCTCTTCACCGGCAGGCTGTCGCGGCACACCCACCCCTGGTCGGCCGGGCCCACCGTCGCGGGCGCGGCGGTGCTGCCGTCGTCCGCCCTGGTGGAGCTGGCGCTGCGGGCGGGCGACGAGGTGGGGTGCACCGCCGTGGAGGAGCTGACGGCCGTGGCGCCGCTGGTGCTGCCCGCGCGCGGCGGTGTCCAGCTCCAGAGCACGGTGGGCGAGCCGGACGGTGCGGGGCGCCGGACGCTCACCGTCCACGCCCGGCCCGAGGACGGGGAGCCGGCCTGGACGGAGATCGCCCGCGCGCGCCTCGGCGTCCGGGGCCGGGGCCCGGCCTTCGACCTGGAGCGGTGGCCGCCGGCCGGGGCGACGGCGGTGGAGCTGCCGGGGGCGACCGGTCCCGAGGAGGGGGCGCGTTCGCGGGGGGTCACGGCGCTCTGGCGCGACGGCTCGACCGTCTGGGCGGAACTGGCCCTGCCCGAGGAGGCCCTGGGCGAGGCGGCCGGGTTCGGGCTGCACCCGGCGCTGCTCGACGCGGTCGTCCGGGCGGCGCTGCTCGCCGAGGGGTCGCCGGCCGGGTGCACGCGCACCGCTGTCGGCTGGGGCGGGGTGCTGCTGTACGCGACCGGCGCGACGGCCCTGCGCGTACGGCTGTCGCGGTCCCCGGGCGGGGTGCTGTCCGCCCGGCTGGCGGACCGGACGGGCCGGGCGGTCGCGGAGATCGGGTCGCTCACGCTGGGCGCGGGCGGCGGGGAGGCCGCGGCGCGGGCGGACTCCCGGGTGCGGGACTCGCTCTTCCGGGTCCACTGGGCGCCGATCGCGCTCACCGGCGCGGTGGAGCCGTTCCGTATCGGCGAGGTGGACGCCGGGGACCCGCGCCCGCCCCGGCTCGCGGGGCTCGACGCGGCGGTTGTCCGGATCTCCGGTCCGGGGGCGGCCGATCCGGTGGCCGCCACCCATCTGGCGGCCCGCCGGGCGCTCGCCGCCGTCCGGGCCTGGCTGGCGGACGAGCGGCTCACCGGCACTCCGCTGCTGGTGCTGACCCGGGGCGCGGTGGCCGCCGTTCCGGGCGACGGGGTACGGGATCTGGGCGGGGCGGCGGTCTGGGGTGAGGTGCGCTCGGCGCAGACCGAGAACCCCGGGCGGTTCGTCCTCGTCGACAGCGGCGGTACGGAGCCGGAGCCGGGGCCCGCGCTGCTGGCGGCGGTGGCCGCGTCCGGCGAGCCGCAGGTGGCGCTGCGGGCGGGCCGGGTGCTGCTGCCCCGGCTGCGCCGGGTGCCGGACGCGGCCGGCGGGGGCGGGCCGTCCGGGTCGTGGGACGCGCGGGGCACCGTGCTGATCACCGGCGGCACCGGCACGCTCGGCGCGATCCTCGCCCGGCATCTCGTGACCGCCCACGGTGTCACCCGGCTGCTGCTCGCCGGCCGGCGCGGCCCCGCGGCGCCCGGCGCGGAGGCGCTCCGCGCCGAACTGACAGCGCTGGGCGCCGAGGTGACCGTCGTCGCGTGTGACGCCGCCGACCGCGAGGCGCTGGCCGGGGTGCTCGCCGCGCTGCCGGACGACCGCCCGCTGACGGGGGTGGTGCACGCGGCGGGCACCCGGGACGACGGGCTGATCACCGGGGTGACACCGGAGCGGCTCAGCGGTGTGCTGCGCCCCAAGGTGGACGCGGCCTGGCATCTGCACGATCTCACCCGGGATCTGGGGCTCTCGGCGTTCGTGCTGTTCTCCTCGCTGGCGGGGACCATCGGCGGCGCGGGGCAGTCCGCCTACGCCGCCGCGAACACCTTCCTCGACGGTCTCGCCGCCCACCGGGCGGCCCTGGGTCTGCCCGCGACCTCGGTCGCCTGGGGACTGTGGGCCGCCTCCGGCGCCACCGGCGAGCTGACCCGGGCCGATGTGGACCGCATCGCCCGCGCGGGCTATCCGCCGATCGCCTCCGAACACGGCCCGGCGCTGCTGGACCGGGCGATGGCCCTGGACATCCCCGCCGCCGTCGCGGCCCCGCTGAACCACCGGGCGCTGCGCGAGCGCCCGGAGGAGCTGCCGGCGGTCCTCGGCGACCTGGTGCGCGTCCCGTACCGGCCCGCCGCCCGCAACAGCGAGAGGGAGGGCGGTCTCGCCGGGGAGCTGGCCGCGCTGCCCGGGGAGGAACAGCTCGGCCGGGTCCTGGAGCTGGTGCGGACCGAGGCGGGGACGGTGCTCGGCCATCCCGACCCGGGGTCCATCCGCGACCGGCGCTCCTTCGCCGAGCTGGGGTACGACTCGCTGAACGCGGTGGAGCTGCGCAACCGGCTCGCGTTCCTGACCGGGCTGCGGCTGCCCACCTCGCTGGTCTTCGACCATCCCACGGTCGGGGCGCTCGCCGGGCATCTGCGCACCGCGCTGCTGCGGAGGAGCGGGGCGGGCGGCGGTTCCGGGGTGGACTTCGCCGCCGAGACCGTCCTCGACGACGACATCCGCCCGGCCGCCGAGATCCACCGGGTCGCCGCCGATCCCCGGACCGTGCTGCTGACCGGCGCCACCGGGTTCCTCGGGGCGTATCTGCTGCGCGATCTGCTGCGGACGACACGGGCCACCGTGCGGTGTCTGGTGCGCGCGGCCGACGAGCGGGCGGGTCTGGAGCGGCTGCGGGCGAATCTGGAGTGGTACGGAATCCTGGACCAGGTGGACCCCGGGCGGCTCTCGGTGGTGGCCGGGGATCTGGCCCTGCCCGGGCTGGGTCTGGCCCCCGGGCTCTTCGACGAGCTGGCGCGCACGGTCGACGCCGTCTACCACGCGGGGGCCGCCGTCACCTGGGTCCAGCCGTACGCCACGGTCCGGGCGGCCAATGTGGGCGGCACCCGGGAGATCCTCCGGCTCGCCGCCCGCCACCGCACCGTCCCCGTGCACCATGTCTCCACGCTGGGGGTCTACGCGGGCCGGGCGGGCGGCGGCGCGCCCATCGAGGTGTCCGATCCGGCGGGCCCCGGCGAGAGCCTGCCGACGGGGTACACCCGGAGCAAGTGGGTGGCGGAGCAACTCGTCGGCATCGCCCGGGGCCGTGGACTGCCGGTCTCCGTCCACCGGATGGACCAGATCACCGGCGACCACTCGACCGGCGCGTGCCAGACCCGTGACTTCGTCTGGCTGACGCTGAAGGGCATCCTCCAGTCCGGTGCCGTCCCCGAGTCCCTTCCGGTGGTGTTCCGGCTGATGCCCGTGGACTACGCGAGCGCCGCGGTCGTCCATCTCTCCCGGCAGCCGGAGTCGGCGGGCAGGACCTTCCACATCTGCGGGCGCGCCGGGCTGACGCTGGCCGTGATGGCCCGGGAGCTGCGGGCCCACGGGTACTCGCTGGAGCGCGCGGAACCGGCCGGCTGGCGTGCCCGGGTGGCGGCCGACCCCGGCAACGCGCTGGTTCCGCTGCTGGACGCGTTCGACGCGATGGCCGCCGACCCGGCGGGTTTCTATCCGCCGGTCGACGACAGCGGGACCGTCGCGGCGCTCGCCGGCAGCGGTGTGCGCCTCCCGGAGGAGAGCCCGGACGCGAGCGTGGAGTCCTTCCGCAGACATGTGCGGTTCTTCATCCGCAAGGGGTACTTCCCGGCGCCGGGGGCCCGGTGAGGTCCCGCCGGAGCGGTGCCGTCCGGAAGGCTCCCGGCCGGGGGCCCGGGGGCCGATCACCGTACCCGTGCGGTTCCACGGGCCCCACGAGGCCGACCACGAAACACGAGGAGAGCGCATGTCGGTGACCGGTGTCCACGCGGTGGTGCTGGGCGGAGGAATGAGCGGGCTGATGGCGGCCCATGTGCTGGCCGATCACTTCGAACGGGTGACCGTCGTCGAGCGGGACGGGGACGAGGCCACCGGGCACCGGCGCGGTGTCCCCCAGGGGTGGCATCCCCACGCGCTGGTCCTGCGGGCCACCGACCTCCTGGAGGAGCTGCTCCCGGGGATGAACGAGCAGTACGTCCGGGACGGCGGCGTCCCCGCCGAGATGATGGGCCAGCACCGGCTGTTCTACTTCGGCCATATGCTGCGTCAGTCCGACGCCGGGCTCAACACCGTCTGGGCGAGCCGTCCGTTCCTGGAGCGGGGCATCCGCGAGCGGCTCGGCGGGCGCGGCCATGTCACCCTGCGCCAGGGCTGGGAGGCCGTAGGGCCGCTGGCGCCGACCCCGGAGCGGATCACCGGCGTCGTCGTCGGCAGGCCCGGCGGCGGCGGGACCGAGAACCTCACCGCCGATCTGGTGGTCGACGCGACCGGCCGCACGGGCAGAAACCGGGCCTGGCTGCGGGAGCTGGGGTATCCGCTGCCGCGCGAGGAGCGCGTGAAGGTGAACCTGGCGTACGCCACCCGGATTCTCCGCTGTGACGCGGATGTGTTCGCGAGCGACCGGGCCATCGCGGTCGGCCCCCGGCTGGACCGGGCGCGCGGTCTGTACTTCACCGTCCGGGAGGAGGGGCAGTGGACCCTGACCGTCTACGGCTACGGCGACTTCCGGCCCAGCGACGACACCGCCGTCTTCATGGAACAGGTCAGGGAGCTGGCGCCGGACGACGTGTGGGCGGCGATCCAGGCGGCGGAGCCCCTGACCGATGTCCATGTCTTCCATGTCCCGGAGACCTATCGGCGCCGTTACGACAAGCTCTCCCGCTTCCCCTCGGGGCTGCTGGTCACCGGGGACGCCCTCGCCGCCCTCAACCCCCTCTACGGCACGGGGATGATGTACTCGGCGGCGTACGCGCTCATCCTCGGCCGCCGGCTGCGCGAGGGGCTCGACGGGCTGCACCGAGGCTTCTTCAAGGACGCGGCCCGGGCGGTCGCGGGGTCCTGGCGGTTCTCCAGCCTCTCCGACTCCTTTCTGCCGGGCGTGCCCGACTCGGGGCTCCCGGGCGCTCGGATGGCCCTGTGGTATCTGCGCCGGCTGGTGGCGGCGGCGGAACACGATCCGGTTCTCGCGGCGGACTTCATCCGGGTCGCGGGGGCCCTCCGCAGCCCGGTGGCGCTGGCCCGCCCGGAGATGCTGCTGCGCACCCTGGGGTCCCGTGGGGCGGCCCGGGCCCGGCGCGGCTGAGACGCCGGGGCCGTGGAGGGCCGCCGGTGGGGCCGCCTCAGCGGGGACGGCACTCGAAGGCCGTCCACGCGCCGGTGGCGGGGGCGGCCAGCACCTCGAAGCCGCCGGCGTGCAGCAGCGCCCGCCACTGGTCACCGGTGCGCTCCCGGCCGCCGGTGAGCAGCAGCATCTCCAGGTCGACCACGGCGGCCAGATCCGGGCGGCTCCCGCCGACCACCCGCTCCAGGACGAACAGCCGCCGGCCGTCCGCCGTGCCGAGCGCCTCGCGCACCGCGCCCAGCACCCGGAGCGCGTCCGCGTCCTGGTGGAGACGGAGCACCTGCTTGAGGAGGTAGGCGGGGATGCCGGCGGGCAGCGGCCCGAACGGGTCGGCGGGCACGGTGCCGACCCGGTCCGGCGCGCCCTCCGCCGCCAGCGCCGCGCGCACGGCCGGCAGCGCCTCGGGGCGGTCGGTCACCGTGCCGAGGCAGTGCGGGTGCTCGCGCAGCAGCGCCGACAGGAAGAGCCCATCGCCGCGGAGTTCGGCGACGCGGGGGAAGGGGGAGAGATCGACCAGCGAGGTGAGATAGCCCAGATCCCCCCGGTGCGCCGAGGCCCCGGCCAGCCGGACCAGGGTGGCGGCGGCGTCGTCCACCTGGAGGTGCTGGGCGTACGACAGCGGATAGACCCGCTCGAAGGACGGCTCACCGGTCCGCAGGGTGTACAGGATGTCCCGGTACGGCAGGAGATGGAGGTCCTCGCCCTGGAGGATGACCGCGTCGCGCCGGGACTCGGGCAGATCGGAGCGGAGCAGTTCGGCCGGCGGGGTGAGGGCGAACCGGCCATCGGGCACCTCGCGGAACACCCCGAGAGCCGCGGCGGCCCGCAGGACCCGGGCCAGTGCGTCGGGGTCGGCCCCGACCTCCCGGGCCAGCTCGGCCGGGCTCCGGGGGCCGTCGGTGAGCTGGTCGGCCACTCCGAGTTTGGCCAGGGCCCAGACGGCGCGGCCCGCGGCGGCGGCCACCGGGAAGAACATCAGTTGGTGGCCCGGGGACATCCGGGGCAGGGCCGCCGGTGAGAACCCCCCGCCCGGGGGGTGCTCCTCGTGTGCGGTGGTGTCCGTCATGTCTCCCTCTCCGTTCACTCGACCTCGGCTGGTACGACACGCCCGGCCGAACCGGCTCACCCGACCGAACCGGCTCGCTCTGCTCGCCCCGTTCACCCGGCTCACCCGGCTCACTCGGCTCACTCGGCTCACTCGACGATGTTTCCGCTCTCGCGGCCGACCCGGTACGGGCTGGTCACGCCCTCGTAGGAGACATGCAGCATCATCCCGAGCTTGACGTGGTCGCTGATGTGGCAGTGGTCCATCCAGATGCCCGGGTTGTCCGCGCGGAAGGCGACCTCCCACACCTCGCCGACCTCGACATTGACGGTGTCGAGCCAGAGCGGGCTGCCGGTGACGGGGCGCCCGTTGCGGCTGAGCACCAGGACGTGGTGGCCGTGCAGATGCATCGGATGGTCGTAGCGGCTGCGGTTGGCGAAGGTCATCCGCACCAGATCGCCCTCGCGGACGGTGATGGCGGGGATGTCGGGGAAGACCTTGCCGTTGATGGACCAGGTGGCGGTGAGCCGCCCGTCGTAGAAGCCGATCTCGTTGTCGAAGACCATCGACTCGTCGCGGTCGAAGGTGCTCTCCGGACCGAACGGAGCCGGCGCCGGGCTGCCGTAGCCGACCGGGTCGAAGTCCCGGCCGGGAATGTCGGGGCTCAGTTCCCCGCGCCCGTCCGCGCTGAGCAGCAGACCCCGGTCGAGGGCGCCGGCGAAGTCCTGCACCTCGGTCAGCCGGACCGGGCGGTCCGGCATGGTGAAGGTCACGTCGTACCGTCCGCCGACACCGATCACCAGACTCTCGTCCCGGACCGGGGTGGGCCCGTTCACCGGGTTGCCGTCGACGGCCTCGACGGTGAACGCGGTCCCGGTGAGCGAGAACCGGTGCGTGATACGGCCGGAGTTGAGCAGCCGGAGCCGTACGGTGCTGCCCGGCGCGACCCGGCGCCGCTCCAGCCGGTCGCTGAGGCCGAGGGCGGGGGCGGTGCCGCCGCCGGCCCGATCCCAGGTGTGCATGGCCAGGAACCAGTCGTGATCGGCCTCCGGTGCCGGCTCGCGCGGCTCGATGATGAGCGCTCCGAAGAGCCCCTTGAGCACCTGGACCGAGGTCTGCTGATGGGAGTGGTACCAGTGGGTGCCCACCTCGTCGGGGCGGAAGCGGTAGACATGGCTGCCGCCGGGCTCCACCGCGTCCTGGGTGACACCGGGCACGCCGTCCTCGGCGTTGGGCACGTCCACACCGTGCCAGTGGGCCGAGACACCGCTCTTCTCCAGCCGGTTCCGCACCACGATCTCGACCAGTTCGCCCTCGCGAATCCGCAGCACGGGCCCGGGGATCTGCCCGTTGAAGGCCCAGGCCTCGACCTTCCCACCGGAGGCCAGTGTCACCGTCTTCTCGTCGGCCACCAGGGTGAAGCGGCGGTCGGGGCGCTCGCCGCGCGGCCCGGTCAGGGAGCTGACGGACACGGGGCCCCCGGCCGGGCCGCTCCCGCCGTGGTCGTGGCCGCCGCTGTGATGGGCGGCCATGTCCATGTCGTCGGGGAGCCGGCTCGCCCGCTCCCCGGCCGTCAGCAGCCCGCCGCCCGCGAGGGCCAGCGCCACCGCCACGGCCAGCGCGCGCAGCGCCCGGACCCGTCGCCGGGGCCGGCGGGCGGGGGCGCCGGAGACGGCCGCCCGCCATCTGCGGGTCTGCCACAGCCAGCCCGCCGCGGCGAGGACGGCCGCGGTGGTGTGGACGCCCAGCACCTGGAGGGGCGCGGGCTCCGGCACCACCTGGATGAGGGTGGTGGAGAACCCGGCGGCCGCGCCGGCGGCGGCGAGGTGCGGGGGCACCACGGCGAACGGGGTGAACGCCGCGCGCCGCGCCTGGAGCGAGGGCCGCCGGGCCCAGTGGATCAGCCGGGGCACCGTGCCGACCAGGGCGGCGGCTGCCGGGACCGCCAGCAGGGGCAGTGCCACGGCGACCCGGTCGGACGCGAACAGCCAGCTGACCCGGCCCATCAGGGTGACCGTGACGATCCGGCCGGCCACCGCGAGGATGCCGAGCCCCAGCAGAACCAGCAGGGTCACGGCCCGCGCGCGGGTGCGGCGGGGGGAGCGCTCCACCGGCGCGCGGCCCACGACGAGCGCGGCTGCGGTCCAGAGCAGCAGGTTGAGCAGGGCGAACTGGACATCGACGTTGAGCAGTGTCTCGAACACCTGGAACCCCTCAGCCGACACGGGCGGGAGCGGGAGCCCCGGCGGCGGAGCCGGGAGCGGGGCCGGGGCCGGAGTGGCCCGCGAGCGTGCCGAGGGACCCGAGCGCGTGTCCCTCCGTCCAGATCCGGCCGGCGGCGCCGAGGAGCGCCCGCCGGTCGGCGGCGGCGGTGCCGGAGCGGGCCGGGAGCAGCGGCGCCACCGCGCTGTCGCCGGTGCGCACGGTCCGGTGGAGCCGGGCGATGGCGCTCAGCCCCTGGCCGGGCCCTGCCTCGACCAGCAGATGGCCGCCCGTGGCGAGGAGGGCGTCGAGGGCGGGCCAGAACAGCACCGGGTCGGCGATCTGCCGCGCCCAGAACTCCGGGTCGACGGCGCGGCCCGCGTCGAGGAGGCCCGGGAGGTACGCCGAGTACAGCGGCCAGGAGGGCGGTCCCGGCCGGGCGGCGGCCACCAGCGGGCGGCCCAGCCGGGCGACGCCGTCCATGACGGGGCTGTGGAACGCCTGGTGGGAGGCGGCTCTGCGGCAGGTGCGGCCGTCGGCCCGCAAGCGCGCCTCCACCGCGCGCAGTTCGGGTTCGGGGCCGGCGAGCAGGGTCTGGCGGGGCGCGTTGACGGCGGCGACGGTCACCCGGCCGCCCACCGGGAGATACGGCACCAGGTCCTCGGCGCTCGCGGCGACGGCGAGCATGCCGCCCGGCCCGGTGCCGGCGGCGCCCGCGACGCGGTCGCGCAGCACCCAGAGGGCGTCGGGGAGCGTGAACACCCCGGAGAGCGTGGCGGCGACCAGCTCGCCCACGCTGTGTCCGAGCAGGGCGGCCGGGGTGATGCCCCAGTCGAGGACCATGCGGCCGAGGGCGTATCCGATGCCGAACAGCAGGGGCTGGGACTGGGGCGCGTCGTCCATCGCCGGGTCCGCGTCACCGGCGAGCCAGCGGTCCCGCAGCCGTGCGCCCTCGGGCCCCAGCTCGGTGAAGACGCGGTCCAGCGCGGCCGTGAAGTGGGGTTCCCAGCCGTAGAGTCCGGCGGCCATGGCCGGCTGCTGGGCGCCCTGGCCGGGGAAGAGCAGGACCACGGGGCGGGGCCCGCCGGGCGCCCGTGCGGCGGGCGGGTCGGCCAGGGCGCGTACGGCGTCCTCGACGGTGGCGGCGACCACGGCGCCGCGCACCGTCCCGGTGCCACGCCGCTCGGCGGCCAGCGCGGCGGCACGGGCCAGCCGCTCCGGGGTGCCGTCGCCGTCGCCGTCCAGGGACACATAGCGGCGGAGGGCGTGCCTCCGTCGGCGCTCACGCTCGTCGTCGGGTGCCGACCACAGCAGCAGTCGGGGGGCCGACAGCGCGGGTTGCAGGGTGGGTTCCACGGCGCTCACCTCCAGGCTCGTCCGGGGCAGCCTGGACATCGCCCCTCAAGAACCTGTGGAGCCCCCCTGGAACCACTATCCCGGCGGGGCCCACCGGCCCGCCCACCCGAAGGCCACCACCGGGCCCACCGGTCCGCCTGAGCCCCGGCTCACCATCCCGCCCCACCGGCCCGCCCGAGCCCCTGATCCTCCGACCACCACACCACCGCGCCCACCGGCCCCAGCGCCCGGACACCACCACCTCCGCGCGCCACCGGCCCACCCGAGCCCCGGACCACCACCCACCGGCCCCACCGCACCCACCGGCCCCACCGCCCGGACACCACCACCTCCGCGCGCCACCGGCCCACCCCGAGGCCGCCCCGACCTCCGCCCCACGGGCCCACCGGGGCCACCGGGCCCCCGGGCCCACCGGTCCCCCGGGGCCACCCGCACGGGCGCACCACCCCACCGCCCCGCAGGGCCACCCCCCGGTCGCGGTCCGGGGTGCCGCACCCCGGACCGCTCCCCGGCGGGACCCCCTCCGCACTCCACTGATCCTCCGAAGCCGCTTGAGACACCACCGGGAGGCTGGCCGCCGCCCGGTGGAGAGCCGGTGGACGCGCGGAGGGAGAGCCCATGGACGGGTGGACGCACTTTCTGGTGCCGCTGGTCATGATCGCGAACGGGATGGCGGCGGGCGGCATGATGATCGCGGTTCTCGGCGCGGGGCTGCTGCTCACACTGCCACGGCAGCGCTATGTCGCCCTGCACCAGTTGCTGGTCACGCGGTTCGACCCGTTCATGCCGGCCTGCATCCTCCTCGCCCTCCTGCTGGACCTGGTGCTGACGGTGGCGGGGCCCGGGGCCGCGGCGCGGTGGCTGCACGCGCTGGCCGCCCTGCTGCTGCTGGTGACGGTGGTCGTCTCGCTGACGAGGAACGTACCGATCAACCGCTGGCTCAAGACCCTGGACGCCGACGCCCTGCCGCCGGACTTCGACCGGCTGCTGCACCGCCGGGTCGTCTGGCGCAACTGGAACCTGGTGCGCGCCTCCACCGCGCTGGGCGCGCTCGCCGCCAACGGCGCGGCCGTCGGCGTCCTGCTCTGACGCGGGCGCCGGCCCCTTCTCCCCCCTCTCGACTCGGAGGTACTCGATGGCGAACGACACACGCGCGGTGGACGGCGTCCGGCCCGGCTCCGCCGGCCGATTCACCGTCGGCCGGGACATGCTCCCGGGCGGCCTGCTGATCCGGCTGCTGCACGCCGCGGTGGCCGTGTGGTACCGGGTGAGCCGCGATCTGGAGTTCAGTGCGGGGTACTTCCTCCGTACGGTGCTCTGGCTGGCCGTCGTCGCCGCCTGCTACACGGTGGTGTACCGGCTGCTGGGCGGGGCGCTGGAGCGGCTGAGCCCCTGGGTGGGCAGCGCGCTGCTGCTGTCCCCCACGCTGATGTACCCGATGGGCCTCGGCCCGGACGCGTTCCACGACGGCATGGGTCTGTACATGCTGCTCGGATTCGTGCTGGCGCCGCTGACGAGGTACGGCGGGGCCGAGGTGGCCGTCCTGCCGGCGCTCCTGACCGGGCGCCGGCACCGGTTGTTCAGCCCCTTCAACGTCCTGGACCTGGCGGAGGCGGGGCTGCGCTCGGTGCCGGACGGCCCGCGCCGGCCGGGGTGGGTGCTGAGCGCGGGGGTGGCGGCCGTCTACGCCGTGGTGCTGTGGGTGGTGCCGCTGCTGGCGTTCGTCGGGCCGGTGGAGCGGTCGGTGGGCGCGTTCGAGGTCCCGGCGGTGTGGGCGGTGGCCGCGCTGGTACCGGCCGGGTATCTGGCGCTGTGCGCACGGCGCCTGCGGGGCGCGCAGCGGGACAAGCACGAACACGGGGACGGGGACGGCGAGTGGCGCACCCCGGCGTGGGCGGCGCTGGCGCTGGTGGTCGCCGTGCCGGTGGGCACCCAGGTGCCCGACATCCTCTGGGGTCTCATCATCCTGGGGGGCATCGCCGCGGCGGCGGTTCGGGGGGTGCGGCGGCTGCGCGGACGGCGCCCGGCCGGTCCGGCCACGGACTGACCCGCCGCCCGGACCCCGCTCCGGCGTCCCCGGCCCGGGTGCTCGGCACCCGCGCCGGGGACTCCCCGTCCCCGGGGCGGGCGAACCCGGCGGGCCCGCCCACCCCGGTTCAGCGGTGGGCGGGCCCGCCGCCGTCCTTCGGCAGCAGCAGGACCAGGACCAGCGTCGCCAGCACCACGGCCGCCATCACCAGCGTGGTGGCGGCCATGGCGCGTTCGTAGTCGGCCGCCCGGGCCGACGCCTCCGTGCCCAGCACACCGTGGAACACCCCGCCGGTCAGGGCCACCCCGAAGACGGCCCCGGTCTGGCGGAAGGTGGAGAACACCCCCGAGGCCGAGCCCGCGTCCCGCCGGGGAATCCCGGAGAGCGTCACATTGAGCACCGGGGTCGCGATCAGGGTCACCCCGACGCCGAACACCGCGAGCCCCGGCGCCAGCAGCGGCGCGGAGAGCCCGTCGCCCGCGGCCGTGAAGGTGACCAGCAGGGCCGCCAGACCGGCCAGCGCGAGCAGCCCGCCGCCGACGAGCACCCGCCGCCCGTGGCGTCTGGCCAGCGAGATGGCGAGGAAGGAGGCCGCCGTCGTGCCCAGCGCCCAGGGCAGCAGGCTCCGGCCGACGTGCGAGGGGCCGAATCCGTGGCCGCCCTGGAGATAGGTGACGAAGACGAAGAAGAACCCGGTCATCAGCGCGGCCAGGTTGAAGGTGGCCAGCACTCCGGCGGTGAACACCCGCCCCCGGAACAGGCTCAGGGCGATCAGCGGCAGCCCGCCGCCGCGCTCGCGCCGCCGCTGGTGCAGCACCAGCACCGCGAGCGCGGGCCCCGACGCGGCGAGCGCCGACCACGCCCACCAGGGCCAGCCGAGTTCGCGCCCGTAGGTGAGCGGGAACAGCAGCAGGACGAGGGCGACCGCGGCGAGGCCGACGCCGGCCAGGTCGAGCCGGCGCCCGTCGGGCGCGGAGGACTCGCCGAGATACAGCAGACCTCCGGCCACGGCGGCGAGACCCACGGGCACATTCACCAGGAACGCCCACCGCCAGCCCCAGCCGAAGGGGTCCGCTCCGACGAGCACCCCGCAGACCACCGGCCCCGCCACGGACGCCAGGCCGATCACTCCCGCGTACAGCCCCATCGCGGGGCCCCGGCGGGCGGGCGGCACCGCGGTCTGGAGCACGGCCAGCACCTGCGGGCCCATCATGGCGGCACAGACGCCCTGGAGCACCCGGGCCGCCACCAGCATCGGCACCGAGACCGCCGCGCCGGCCAGCACCGCGCCGGCGGTGAATCCCACCGCTCCGGCGACGAAGACCCGCCTGCGGCCGAGCAGATCGCCGAGCCGCCCGCCGGTGACCAGCAGCAGCGCGAACGGCAGGGTGTAGCCGGCCAGGACCCACTGGGCGGTGGCCGCGCCGGCGTCCAGGTCCTCCTTGAGCGCGGCGAGGGCGACATTCACCCCGGTGACGTCGAACTGGTTCATGAAGGTGGCCAGCAGCACCACGGCGACCGCGCGCAGGGGGCCCGCGGTACGCGCCCGCCGGCCGCCGCCCTCCGCGCGCGGCCCCGGTCCCACCGGCTCCTTCCTCGCCGGGGTGTCGGTGCCGCTCACGGCAGCAGCGCCACGGCCAGGGCGTTGGCGGTCAGCGCGGCGACCGCGCAACCGGTGCGCAGCCGGTGCCAGTTGCGCCAGGGCGTCCGGGGGTCGTCCCAGTCGGCCGGTATGGCGCCCGGGTCCAGCGCGTGCACCCGGCGGTTGATCGGCACATTGCCGAACTGGGAGACCAGTTGCACCCCCACCAGGCCGAGCAGCGCCACCGCGAACAGCGTCCTGGACGCCGTCCCGGGCGCCAGGAGGAGCAGCGCCAGATCGGCGGTCACCGCGCCGGTGACCACCAGCGGCATCACCGGGTGGTACCCCTCCCCCAGTCTGCGGTGGAGCTGGACGTACTGCGGCGCCGGGAGCGTCTGCACCGTGGGCAGCACGCTGACCGCCACGGCGAAGAACACACCCGCCACGATGCCGCTGCCGAGGAGCGCGGCGGTGCCGAGCAGCTCGATCACGGTCCCTCACCTCTTCTCTTGACTGTGCGTCGGATCGTCGGACGGCGGACACACCGTCGCCGGACGGTGGCGGTGCCGCCTCGAAGGAGGTTCGAGCGGGGCTCAACCACCCGTCGCAGGTCAGAACGCTCCACCCGGGCTTGAGAAACCCGCGAGGGGCGGCGGCCAGCCTGTCGGGCACCGATCACGCCCGCCGTTCGCGGCCTGAGCACAAGGAGCGCGCATGTCTGGTATCGCCGGCTGGGTCGACCATCGCCGCGATCTGACCCGCGAACGGGCCACGGTCCGCGCGATGACCGCGACCATGGCCTGCCGCGGTCCGCACGGGGAGGAGGTGTGGGCCTCCCCCCGCGCGGCGCTCGGCCACCGGCGCCAGGCGCTGGTGGACGCCGGGCGGGTGGTGGAGCCCGTCACGGTCGAGGCCGACGGACGCGCGGTGGCCACCGCGGTCCTGGACGGCGAGGTGTACAACGCCGAGGGGCTGCGCGGCGAGCTGGAGTCGCTCGGCCACCGCTTCCGCACCCGGGGCCACGCCGAACTGATCCTCGCCGCCTATCTGCGGTGGGGCGAGCGGTGCCCGGAGCGTCTGGTGGGCGTCTTCGCGTTCGCCGTGTGGGACCACCGCAGCAGCGAACTGTTCCTGGTGCGGGACCGATTGGGCAACAAGCCGCTCTTCTACCGGCCGACGGAGCACGGGGTGCTCTTCGCCTCCGAGCGGAAGGCCATCCTGGCCCACCCGCTGGTCGAGGCGGTGGTCGACCTGGACGGGCTGCGGGAGATCCTCTCGTACGCGGGCACCCCGGGCCACGGTGTCTTCCAGGGCATGCACCAGGTCCGCCCCGGCCATCTGGTGCGGGTGCGGCCGGACGGCCGGACGGCCGAGCAGCGCTACTGGGCCCTGGAGGCGGCGGAGCACACCGACGACCTGGACACCACCGTCGGTACGGTGCGCGAGCTGCTGGAGCGGGCGGTGTCCGAGCAGCTGGACGCCGAGGTGCCGCTCTGTCTGCTGCTCTCCGGCGGGCTGGACTCCAGCGGGGTGACCGCCCTGGCCGCCCGCGCGCGGCGGGAGCGCGGCGGCGCGCCGCTGCGCACCTTCACCGCCGGCTTCCACGAGGAGGGGAAGTTCCGGGCGGACGAGGTGTGGTCGTCGCCGGACGCGCCGTTCGCCCATGAGCTGGTGGAGCGGATCGGCGCCGAGCACACCGATGTGGTGCTGAGCACCGAGGATCTGCTGGACCCGGTGGTGCAGGCGAACGCGCTGCGCGCCAAGGACGTCCCCAGCCCGCTGGGCGGCATGAACACCTCGCTGTACTCGCTGTTCCGGGCCGTCGGTGAGCACGCGGACATCGCGATGCTCGGCGACGCGGCGGACGGGGTCTTCGGCGGCACCATGTGGATGTCGATCCCGCCGCTGCTCAAGGCGCCGACGTTCCCGTGGATCGCCATGGCGCGGCACGGCGGCGGGCGCCACGGGATGGGCACCGATCTGCTCGACGCCGGGCTGCTCGGCAAGCTCGATGTCCCCGGCTACTGCGCCGGGCGGTACCAGGAGTCGATGGCCCGGGTGCCGCACCCGGCGGGCCAGTCCGCCGAGGAGCGCCGGATGCGGGAGATCTGGTATCTCAACATCACGAGCTGGCTGGAGACCCTGCTGCCGCACGGCGACTCGATCGCCCAGTCGGTGGGGCTCGCGCTGCGGATGCCGTTCTGCGACCACCGGCTGGTGGACTATGTCTACAACGCGCCCTGGTCGATGAAGGGGTTCGACGGCCGGGAGAAGAGCCTGCTGCGGGCGGCGCTCGCCGATGTGCTGCCGTCGTCGATCCTCCAGCGGCGCAAGTCCCCCTACCCGGTCACCCAGGACTCCGCGTACGCGCGCGCCCTGTGCGACGGGGTGCTGCGGCTGGCGGCCGACCCGGACGCGCCGGCGGCGGCGCTGATCGACCAGGAGGCGGCCCGCGCGTTCGCCGCGTCCCCAGAGAACCTGATCAGCGGTCCGCGTGCCTGGGTGGGCCGCACCCATGCCGAGATGCTCTTCCAGCTCAACGCCTGGCTGGACGTCTACCGCGTCCGGCTGGCGCTGTGACCCGGGGCGCGCCCCGGGGGCGCGCGCTTCCCGGCCGCCCGCGCGCCCACCCCCGTACCCGCCCATGCCGCCGGCCGGGCACCCGGGACGGGCCCCGCAGCCGATGCCCGGTCCGCCCGGTCCGCCCCTTCACACCCACCACACCCACCACACCCACCACACCCCTCAGGGAGTTCTGATGTCGCTGTCGCACACCCCCGCCCCCGGCGCCGCCCCCGACGCCGATGCCGTACTGAGCCTCGGCCAGCGGTACTGGGCATCGAAGACCCTGCTCAGCGCGGTGGAGCTGGGTCTGTTCACCCTGCTGGCCCAGAAGCCGGCGACGGAGCCGGAGATCCGTGAGGAGCTGCGGCTGCACCCCCGCGCCACCCGTGACTTCCTGGACTCCCTGGTGGGTCTGGGCGTCCTGGAGCGCGACGGCGGCACCTACCGCAACAGTGCGGTCGCGGACTTCCACCTCGACGAGGGCAAGCCCGGCTGCCGGAGCGGCTTTCTGAAGATGCTGAACTGGCAGTTCGGCCTCTGGGCGGACCTCACCCAGTTGCTGCGGACCGGCGAGGCCCAGACCAGGGGCCCGCGCGACTTCGACGAGTTCTACGCGAAGCCGGAGTCGGTGCGCGGTTTCATGCACGCCATGGACGGCGCCAACGCGCTGGTGGGGCCGGCCCTCGCGCGGGCCTTCGACTGGAGCGGCAGGGCGTCGTTCATCGACATCGGCGGCGCGCGCGGCAATCTGGCCGCGGCGATCGCCTCGGTCCATCCGCATCTGCGGGGCGGCTCCTTCGATCTGCCCCCGGTGGAACCGTTCTTCGACGAGCACATCGCCCGGCTGGGTCTCGGCGACCGGCTCTCCTTCCACGCCGGTGACTTCTTCACCGGGCCCCTGCCCGAGGCCGAGGTGCTGATCTTCGGCCATGTGCTGCACGACTGGGACGACGAGAAGCGCGGTGTGCTGCTGCGCAAGGCCCATGACGCCCTGCCCGCGGGCGGCGCGGTGCTGATCTACGACGCGCTGATCGACGACGAGCGCAGGGACCCGGCGAATCTGCTGCTCAGCCTGAACATGCAGCTGGTCACCGCGGGGGGCTCGGAGTACTCCGGCGCCGACTGCCGCTCCTGGCTGGGCGCGGCCGGCTTCACCCGCTGCGAGACGGTGCCGCTCACCGACGCCGACTCGCTGATCATCGGCCACAAGGACGCCGCGTGACGGCCCGCCGCCTCCGCCTCCGCACCACCGCACCAGGAGAGGTCCCGACCGTGAGCGCTTCTTCCCCGTCCCGTCGGCGGGTGCTGGCCGGCGCGTCGCTGACCGCGGGCGGCGCCCTGCTCGGCGCCCTGTCCGGGGCACCGGCCCTCGCCGCCGCCCCGGTGCCGGGCCGTACCCGCCCGGGGGCCGGTGGTGACATCGAGGTCGTCGTGCGGCCCGACAGCGTTCTCGCCCCGTCGTACGCGGCCCCCGGAGCGGTCACCTTCACCGTCTCCACGCCCTCCGCGAAGGGCCTGTCGCTGCTGCTGATCACCCTGCGGGTGCCGCTCGCCGAGTATCTGGCCGATGTGCGGGCGATGTCCGAGGCCGAGCGGCCCGAGGACGTGGCCCGGGCGGCGGCCAAGGTGGAGGCCGACGCGGTGAACCGGGGCGGGGCGGTCCTCATCCCCGGGCGGCCCGTGTCGTTCACGGCGGTCCTGCCCCGGGGCCGGCACCATCTCATCGGCTATGCCTACAGCACCCCGGGCGCGGTCCCGGTGGCGCACCCGCTCACCGTGACCGGGCGGCCGAATCCCGTCGCTCCCCGGGTGGACGGTCTGATCGTGCAGACCCGTTCCGGGTTCTCGCTCCCGCGCGGCAGGCTGCGCGCCGAGGGCGACCATCTGGTCGTCAACCGCTCGGGGCAGCTCAACGAGGCGGTGCTGATCCCGGTGCGGCCGGGGACCACCGGCGCGGAGATCGATGCGGTCTTCGCGGCGCTGGCGTCGGGCACCCGGCCGCCCTCGATGCCGTTCACCGGCGATCCCTCGGGGCTGGCGCCGCTCTCCCCCGGCCGCGTCGCCCGGCTGCGGCCGGGCGCGCCACCGGGTGAGTATCTGCTGACGTCGTGGGTCACCAGCACGGAGACGGGCCGACCGCGCGCCTTCGGCGGCTACCACCGGCTGGTGCGGGTGGGTCCATGAGCGGCGGGGAGTGGAAGCCGCCGCCGATGGGGGTGGCCCGGGCGGCCAACCGCGTCATCCGGCCACTGCTGGGCTCACGGCTGCACGCGCCGCTCAGCCGCCGGCTGATGCTGCTGGAGTACACCGGCCACCGCTCCGGGCGCCACTACACGGTCCCGGTGGGCTACCGCCGCTGGGGGGACGCGGGCGACGAGGTCATCGCGACGAGCATCGGCACCAGTTGGCCGGTGAGTCTGCGCGGCGGGCAGCCGGTGCGGCTGCGGCTGCGGGGCCGCTGGCACACGGCGAAACCCACCATCGTGGAGCGCCCCGACGAGGTCGCGGCGCTGCTCGGCGAACTCGCCGACCGGCAGGGCCCGGCGGCGGCTGCCGCCCTGCGGGTGGGGCTGCCCCGGGACCGCGTACCGACCCCGGAGGAACTGCTGCTGGCCGGTACGCGGGTCCGCGTCGGCCGCTTCCGCCTCACCGGCTGACGTGCCGGCGGGCGCGCCGCACCCCTTCGAGCAGCGCTTCACAGGGAATCGAGCGACACCCCGGACGATCGACGCCCGGCGGACAGACCGGCGCCCGGCGGACCGACCGGCGCCCGGCAGGCAGGAGGAAGCAACCGTGCAGCAGAGAAAGCTCATCGTCGCCCGCATGGACCCGGCCGACAAGGAGGCGGTGGCGAGGGTGTGGGCCGAGTCCGACGCCACCGAGCTGCCCCACATGATCGGCGTGACCCGGCGCACCCTCTTCCGCTTCCACGGGCTGTACTTCCAGCTCGTGGAGTCGCGGGACGAGATCACCGAGAACCTCTACCGGGCCCGCAGCCACCCGCTGTACCAGGACATCCACGTGAAGCTCGCCCAGTACATGACGCCGTACGACCCCCAGTGGAGCGAGCCGAAGGACGCCATGGCGGAGGTCTTCTACACCTGGACGCCCGACCGCTGACGGCGTCCCGGGCCGGCACCACCGCGTGCCGGCCAGCCACCCGTGTCACCCGGGCCACCTGTGCCGGATTCCCGGCGACGAGGAGAAGAAAGTGACCCCAACCCCTGTGAGCAAGGTCAACGCCGACGAGGTCGCACCGAACCACCGGCGCGGCGGTGACGTCCGCATCCTGCTCAGCCCCCGTACCGTGCGGTCGACCTCGGGCTTCGGCGGCTCGCTGACCCTGGAGCCCGGGGAGTACGTGTGCGAGCACATCCACCCGTACTCCGAGGAGTTCGTCTATGTCGTCAGCGGACGCCTCCAGATCCGTGTCGGCACGGAGCTGATCGAGCTGGCGGAGCGGGACGCCGTCATGGTCCCGATCGGCGAGCCCCACCGGATGGTGAACATGGGCGACGAGCCGGCCCGGGTGATCTTCCATCTGGCCCCGCTGGCCCCCCGCCCGGAGCTGGGCCATGTCGATCTGGAGTTTCTGCCGGAGCGCGCCGACGAGCCGCTGCCCGGTGTCGGGGGCTCCCGATGAGCACGGTCCGCACGGCCGTCACCGGGATCGGGGTGGTGGCACCCGGCGGCGTCGGGCGCGAGGCGTTCTGGGAGCTGCTCACCGCCGGGCGCACCGCCACCCGCCGGATCAGCTTCTTCGACCCGTCCGGCTTCCGCTGCCAGGTGGCGGCCGAGGCGGACTTCGCCCCCGAGGAGCACGGGCTCGGCCCGCAGGAGATCCGGCGGATGGACCGGGCCGCCCAGATGGCCGTGGTCGCCACCCGTGAGGCACTGGCCGACGCGGGCCTGGCGCCCGGCACCCTGGAACCGGGGCGCACCGCCGTCACCGTGGGCAACGCGGTCGGCTGCACCATGGGCCTGGAGCAGGAGTACCGGGTGGTCAGCGACGGCGGCCGCAAGTGGGTCGTCGACGCCGAGTACGCGGTACCGCATCTGTACGACTATCTGGCGCCCAGTTCGCTGGCGCGCGAGGTGGCCTGGGCCTCGGGCGCCGAGGGCCCGGCCTCGGTGGTCTCCTCCGGCTGCACCTCGGGCATCGACGCGATCGGCTACGCCGCCGGGCTGCTGCGCGAGGGCTCGGCGGATGTGGTGATCGCCGGTTCGACCGACGCCCCGATCTCCCCGATCACCCTGGCCTGCTTCGACGCCATCAAGGCCACCTCCACCTTCAACGACGAGCCGGAGGCGGCCTGCCGGCCCTTCGACATCAACCGCCGGGGGCTGGTGCTCGGCGAGGGCGCGGCGTTCTTCGTCCTGGAGCCGCTGGCGTCGGCCCGCCGCCGCGGCGCCCATGTGTACTGCGAGATCGCCGGCTACGCGGGCCGCGCCAACGGCTACCACATGACCGGGCTCGAACCGGACGGCCGGGAGATGGCCGAGGCGATCCGGGTGGCGCTGGACCAGGCACGGCTCAACCCGGACGCCGTCGACTATGTGAACGCCCACGGCTCCGGCACCAGGCAGAACGACCGGCACGAGACGGCCGCGGTGAAGCGGGCGCTGGGCGACCGCGCGCGCCGGGTGCCGATGAGCTCCATCAAGTCCATGGTGGGCCACTCCCTCGGGGCGATCGGCTCGATCGAGCTGGCGGCCTGCGCGCTGGCCATCGAGCACGATGTGGTGCCGCCGACGGCCAACCTCTCGGAAGCCGACCCGGAGTGCGACCTGGACTATGTGCCGGGGACGGCGCGTGACCACCGTACCGATGTGGCCCTCTCGGTCGGCAGCGGGTTCGGCGGCTTCCAGAGCGCCCTGGTGGTCGCCTCCCCCGAGGCGGCGGCGTCATGAGCGGTACGGACGGGGGCCGCCGCGCGCGGAACGTGGTCACCGGGCTGGGGGTGATGGCGCCCAACGGCCTGGACACCGAGGCCTACTGGGCGGCGACGCTGGACGGCAAGAGCGGGATCGACCGGATCACCCGGTTCGACTGCTCCTCGTACCCCGTGACGCTCGCGGGCGAGGTGACCTTCGACCCGGCGGAGCACCTGCCGAGCCGGCTGGTGGTGGAGACCTCCGCGATGAGCCATCTGGCGCTCGCGGCGGCCTCGATGGCGGTGGCGGACTCCGGGGTGGTCCCGGCCGAGCTGCCCGAGTACGAGATGGGGGTGGTGACCGCCAACGCGACCGGGGGTGTCGAGTTCGGGCAGCGGGAGCTGCAGAACCTGTGGAGCGGGGAGCCCTCCGACGTCAGCGCCTATATGTCGATCGCCTGGTTCTTCGCCGCGACCACCGGGCAGCTGTCGATCCGGCACAAGCTGCGCGGGCAGTGCGGTGTCGTGGTGAGCGAGCAGGCGGGCGGGCTGGACGCCATCGGGCACGGCCGGCGGCTGCTCGGCCAGGGCCACCGGATGGTGATGGCCGGGGGCACCGAGTCGGCGATGTCACCGGCCGGTCTGGTGGCCCAGCTCCCCGGGCACCTCAGCCGCCGCGACTCCCCGGCCCGCGCCTATCTGCCCTTCGACGCCGACGCCAACGGCTATGTGCCGGGCGAGGGCGGGGCGATCCTGATCGTCGAGGACGCGGAGAAGGCGGCCGAGCGCGGTGCGCACCGCCGCTACGGCGAGATCGCGGGGTACGCCGCCTCCTTCGACCCGCCCCCGGGCAGCGGCAGACCACCGACGCTGCGCAGGGCCATCGTGGGCGCTCTGGCGGACGCCGGTGTGCGGCCGTCCGAGGTGGACGTGGTCTTCGCCGACGCCTCGGGGGTGCCGGAGCGGGACCGGGCCGAGGCCCGCGCCCTGGGGGCCGTGTTCGGCCCGGACGGGGTCCCGGTGACGGCCCCGAAGTCGATGACCGGACGGCTGTACGCGGGAGCCGGGGCGCTGGATGTCGTGGCCGCTCTGCTCTCCATCCGGGACGGTGTCATCCCGCCCACGGTGAATGTCACGGAACCGGCCCCGGGACTCGGTCTCGATCTGGTGCTGGGCCGTCCCCGGCCGGCCCCGGTGCGCACCGCGCTGGTGCTCGCGCGCGGCCACGGGGGCTTCAACGCGGCGCTGGTGGTCCGGGCCGTACCGGACGGCCCCGCCGCGGGCTGACCCCGCCGGCGCGGGCGGCGCCGGCGGGCATCCGCAACACCCCTATCCACAGCGAACCGGAGGCAGGAATGCAGGACTTCACCGTGGACGATCTGCGGCGCGTGATGCGCGCGGCGGTGGGCGTGGACGACTCCGTCGACCTGGACAGCGCGACCGCGGACACCGATTTCACCGAGCTGGGATACGACTCGCTCGCGCTGACGGAGATCGTCAGCAAGATAGAGAAGGAGTACGGGATCGCTCTTCCCGAGCACGCGGTCCCGGAGCTGACGACCCCCGGGAAGCTCGTCGACTACGTGGGCGGTCTGCTGGCCGGGGCGGGGACGGCATGAGCGCCCGCACCGAGTGCCGGGTGCACATCGAGGCGCCCATGGACCTCGTGTGGGACATGACCAACGATCTGGAGTCCTGGCCCCGGCTCTTCACCGAGTACGAGCGGGTGGAGATCCTCGGGCGGGACGGCGACAGCGTCACCTTCCGGCTGACCACGCACCCCGACGAGGACGGCACGGTGCGGAGCTGGGTCTCGGTGCGCACCGCCGACCCGGCCACCCGTACGGTGCGCGCGCACCGGGTGGAGACCGGCCCGTTCGCGTTCATGCGCCTGTTCTGGGACTACCACGAGCGGGACGGCGGGGTGGAGCTCCGCTGGGTCCAGGAGTTCCACGTCAGGGACGAGATGCCGTTCGGTGACGAGGCGATGGCCGCGCACCTGGAGAAGAACAGCGGTGTGCAGATGGCGCACATCAAGAAGCGGATCGAGGCGGCGGCGGCAGGCCGGCGCGCAGATGTGGGGGAGAGACGATGACCGCGCTGCTCACCGGCCGGAATGTCCTGGTCACCGGAGGGACCCGGGGCATCGGGCGGGCCGTTGTGCTCACCCTGGCCCGCGCCGGGGCGAATGTCGTCACCTGCTACCGGCAGGAGGGCGAGGCCGTCGAGTCGCTGGCCCGCGAGCTGAAGGACGTCCCCGGGGACCACCATCTGATCCGCGCGGACGTCAGCAGCGCGGAGGATGTCCGGCGGCTGCTGGAGGAGGTCGGCGCCCGGCTGGGTTCGCTGGACGTGGTGGTCAACAACGCGGGTGTCATCAGCCATGTCCCCTTCGAGTCGCTGGCACAGGAGGAGTGGCACCGGGTGATCGACACCCATCTCACCGGCACCTTCCTGGTCACCCAGGCAGCGCTGCCGCTGCTGTCGGAGCGGGCCTCGGTGATCAATGTGGCCTCCCGGGTCGCGACCGTGGGCCTGCCGCAGCGCGCCCACTACACCGCCGCGAAGGCGGGTCTGATCGGGCTGACCCGCACCCTCTGCAAGGAGCTGGGCGGCCGGGGTGTCCGGGTCAACAACGTGGACCCCGGGGTCATCGAGACGGAGGAGGCGGCGAAGCTGCCGCCGGAGAAGTACCGGGCCCTCCAGGACCGCTACCGGTCGCTGACCTCGCTGGGCCGGCTCGGTTCGCCCGACGAGGTGGCGGATGTGGTGCTCTTCCTGGCGAGCGACCTCTCCCGCTATGTGACCGGTGCCTCGATCGCGGTGGACGGGGGGATCTGAGCCATGGCGGAGAGGGATCTGCCGTTCCGGGTGTTTCTGCGCTTCGAGATCAACCCGGGCATGGAGGACGGCTTCGAGGAGACCTGGCTGTCCATCGGCGATGTGATCACCGGGCATCCGGCCAACCTCGGCCAGTGGCTGATGCGGGACGCCGCGGAGAAGTCGGTGTACTACGTCATCAGCGACTGGGTGGACGAGCGGCGGTTCCGGGAGTTCGAGCACAGCGACGCCCATGTGGAGCACCGGGCGAGGCTCCATCCGTACCGCCACGGCGGTGGTATGCATCTGATGGACGGTGTGGCCCATCTGCCCGGAGCGGCGGCCCGCGCTCCGGGGGCCGGGCTGTGACCAGGAGGGCGCGGGTGCTGATCTGGCACCGGGCGCCGGTGGACGAACCGGACGCGGTGCAGCGGGCGTACGAGCGGATCAGCGGCGGGCTCGCGGGGACGCCGGGGCTGCTCGGCAATGAGCTGCTGCGCGGGGTGGACGACCCGGGGCGGCTGGTGGTGATGAGCGAGTGGGAGAGCCTGGCCGCCTTCAAGGCCTGGGAGCGGACCGCCGATCACCGGCCCGCCACCTCCGGGCTGCGGCGGTACCAGGACCGCGACCGGGACCGCTTCTTCGAGATCTACGAGGTCACGGCGGCGTTCGAGGAAGCGGGGACGCGGACGCG
The DNA here is from genome assembly GCF_053594535.1 of Streptomyces sp. NPDC001889. NCBI lineage: Bacteria > Bacillati > Actinomycetota > Actinomycetes > Kitasatosporales > Streptomycetaceae > Streptomyces > Streptomyces sp. NPDC001889. Next base: position 170 of record NZ_JBSFER010000044.1, on the reverse strand, counting down.
CTGACGACCGGCGGCCCCGGGGCGCGAGGTGCCCCGGGGCCGCCGCCGGGCCCCGGGCCGGGGCGGGGCGCCGGTCTCGATGTGGTCCAGCGGCGACCACACCGGGGTCGACTTCGCGGCGCCCACCGGCACCTCCGTCCGCTCCGTCGGTCCGGGCACCGTCGTCTCCG
>NZ_JBSFER010000043.1:0-35559 GCF_053594535.1 Streptomyces sp. NPDC001889 | reverse complement strand
TGGTGGCGGGTGGGGTGCTGCCGATCGGGCGGCCGATGGACAATACGCGGTTGTTCGTGCTGGACGGTTTCCTTCAGCCGGTGCCGGTGGGTGTGACGGGTGAGTTGTATGTGGCGGGTGCGGGTCTGGCGCGGGGGTATGCGGGGCGTCCGGGGCTGACCGCGGAGCGGTTTGTGGCCTGCCCGTATGGGGGTCGGATGTACCGGACGGGGGACTTGGCCCGGTGGACCGCGGACGGTGAGGTGGTGTTCGCGGGCCGGGCGGACGCGCAGGTGAAGATTCGCGGGTTCCGGGTGGAGCCGGGTGAGATCGAGGCGGTGCTCGCCTCGCACGGGTCGGTGGGCCAGGTCGCGGTGATCGTGCGGGAGGACCGGCCGGGGGACAAGCGGCTGGTGGCGTATGTGGTGCCCGCGGCCGGCAGCGTTGTGGATTCGTCGTTGTTGAAGTCGTTTGTCGGTGACCGGCTGCCGGAGTTCATGGTTCCGTCGGCGGTGGTGGTGCTGGACGGGCTGCCGCTGAATGTGAACGGGAAGCTGGACCGTGCGGCGCTGCCGGTGCCGGAGTTCGCGGTGCGGGCGGGCGGCCGGGGCCCGGCGACCCCGGTGGAGGAGGTCCTGTGCGGGCTGTTCGCCGAGGTGCTGGGTCTGGACCGGGTCGGGGCCGAGGTGTCGTTCTTCGACCTCGGCGGCGACTCCCTCCTCGCCATGCGCCTCATCGCCCGCGTTCGCGCCGTCCTCGACACCGAGGTCAGCATTCGCGACCTCTTCTCCGCCGGGACGGTCGCCGGCCTGGCCGCACTGATCGACGAGACGGACGGGGACACCCGTATCGCTCTGACACCCCGGCCCCGGCCGGACGTCGTACCCCTCTCGTACGCCCAGCAGCGGATGTGGTTCCTGAACCGCCTGGAGGAGACCGACTCGGGCGCCGACGCGGCCTACAACCTCCCACTGACCCTGCGTATGTCCGGCGATCTGGATGTCGCGGCGCTGGAGGCCGCGATCAGCGACATCGCCGACCGGCACGAGAGCCTGCGGACCGTCTTCCCCGAGACCGACGGCGCCCCGCGCCAGCACATCCTGGAGGGTCCCGCCGGACGGCCGCCGCTGACGATCATCGAGACGGACGAGAGCGAGCTCCAGAACGTCCTCACCGTCCACTCGGCACGGGGATTCGACGTCAGCGTCGATCTGCCGTGGCGGACGTGGCTGTTCGTCACCGGTCCTTCGGAGTATGTGCTGCTGATCGTGGCGCATCACATCGCGGTCGACGGCTGGTCGATGGGCGCCCTCTCCCGCGACCTGGGGACCGCCTACACCGCGCGCAGGGAAGGCCGGACACCCGGCTGGGAGCCGCTGCCGGTCCAGTACGCGGACTACGCGCTCTGGCAGCGCGAGGTCCTCGGCGACCTCGACGACCCCGACAGCCTCATCAGCAGCCAGATCAACCACTGGCGTGAGGCCCTGGAGGGCGCTCCTGAAGAGCTGGTGCTCCCCACCGACCGGCCGAGGCCCTCGATACCGTCCTTCCAGGGACACTCGGTGCCGCTCAGGGTGGGCGCCGACGCGCACGCCGGTCTGGTGGAGGTCGCGGGGCGTGGCCGGGCGACGATGTTCATGGTCATGCATGCCGCGGTGGCCATGCTGCTGTCGCGGATGGGTTCCGGGGACGACATTCCCATCGGAACCCCGATCGCCGGTCGCGGGGACGCCGCGCTGGACGACCTGGCGGGCTTCTTCGTCAATACGCTGGTGCTGCGCGCGGATCTGAGCGGGGACCCGACCTTCACCGAGCTGCTGGCACGGGTCCGCGAAACCGACCTCGGAGCATACGGCCATCAGGATGTGCCGTTCGAGCGGCTGGTGGATGTACTGAGCCCGGTCCGGACACTCTCCCGCAACCCGCTCTTCCAGGTGATGCTGGCCCTCCAGAACGTACCGGAGGCCCGCTGGGAACTCCCCGGCCTCGACGTCGGCCCCCTGCCTCCCGCCTCGGAGCTGGCAGCCCGGTTCGACCTCTCCGTCACGCTGGTCGAACAGCGGGACGACGACGGAGCGCCGGCCGGTATCGGCGGGGGAATCCTCTACGCCACGGACATCTTCGACGAGGAGACCGTGCGCGGACTCGCCCGTCGCCTGGGCCATGTGCTGGAACAGGTCGCGGCCGACCCCGGAACCAGACTGAGCCGGATCGAGGTACTGGACGAGACCGACCGCGCCCAGGTCGTCACCGACTGGAACGACACCCACGAGGCGCCGGAGGCCGAAACGGTCCTCGGCCTGTTCGCGGCGAGGGTGGAGACCGCGCCCGATGTCGCGGCGGTGCGGTGTGGGTCGGAGGTGCTGTCGTACGGGGAGTTGGAGGCGCGTGCGAACCGGCTGGCCCGCCATCTGAGCGACCTGGGTGTGGGCCGGGAGTGTGTGGTGGGTCTGTGCCTGCCGCGCGGGGTCGACATGGTGGTGGCGCTGCTGGCGGTGTGGAAGGCCGGTGGCGCGTATGTGCCACTCGACCCGGACTATCCGGCGGACCGTCTCGCGTACATGATCTCCAACAGCGGTGCCTCGGTGGTCCTGGCCACGGCCGGCATCGAGGTACCCGGGCCCGATACGCCCGTACTGTTCCTGGATGGTGCTGGGGACGCGATCGCCGCTCAGTCCTCGGAGCCGCTCGACACGGTGGTGGGTCCGGAGCAGTTGGCGTATGTGATCTATACGTCGGGTTCGACGGGCCGTCCGAAGGGTGTGGCGGTGGCGCATGGCGGGGTGGCGAACCTCGCACAGGTGATGCGTCCCGTGCTGGGCGTGGCGGAAGGGGTGGTGGCGCTTCAGTTCGCCTCCTTCAGCTTCGATGCGGCTGTGCTGGATGTGGCGGTGACGCTGGGTGCGGGTGGGACGCTCGCCATCGCTACGAGTGAGGAGCGGAGGGAGCCGGAGGCGCTGGCGGAGATGATCCGTGCCGCCGGTGTCGAGGTTGCCAGTGTGGTGCCGTCGCTGCTGGGTGTGCTGGATCCGGGTGCGGTGTCGGGTGTGCGGAACTGGGTGCTGGGTGCGGAGCGGTTGAACGCTGATCTGGCGAGCCGGTGGCTGGCGGGGGCCCGGGTGTGGAATACGTACGGTCCGACTGAGGCGACCGTGATCACCACCGCTGTACCGCTCGATCCGGCGATGGGTCCGGAGGATCAGCCTCCGGCCATCGGCGCCCCGATCGGCAACGCCCGGGTGTTCGTGCTGGACGATTTCCTCCAGCCCGTACCCGTGGGCGTCACCGGCGAGCTGTATGTGGCGGGTGCCGGTCTGGCCCGGGGCTATGTCGGCCGGCCGGATCTGACCGCTGAGCGGTTCGTCGCGAACCCGTATGGCGGCCGGATGTACCGCTCGGGTGACCTGGCCCGGTGGACCGTCGACGGGCAGCTCCTCTTCGCGGGCCGGGCGGATGAGCAGGTGAAGATCCGTGGCTTCCGGGTCGAGCCGGGTGAGATCGAAGCTGTGATCGCTTCGCACGAGACGGTCGGCCAGGTCGCGGTGGTCGTCCGCGAGGACCGGCCGGGAGACAAGCGCCTGGTCGCCTATGTCGTCCCGGCCGCGGAGGCCGTCGACACCGACGCGCTGAAGCGGCACGCCGGAGACCGGCTGCCCGAGTACATGGTCCCGGCCGCGATCGTTCTCCTCGACGCGCTGCCGCTGACCGTCAACGGCAAGCTCGACAGGGCCGCGCTGCCGGCTCCTGAGTCGTCGGGGGAGAGCGGCGGCCGGGCCCCCGCGACACCGACAGAGGAACGGCTGTGTGCCCTGTTCGCCGAGGTTCTCGGCGTGGAGCAGGTGAGTGCTGACGGTTCGTTCTTCGAGCTGGGCGGCGACTCGATCATGTCGATGCTGCTGGTGTCGAGTGCTCGCCGCGCGGGTCTCGTCATCACCGCCCGTCAGGTCTTCGAGCGTCAGACGCCGGAGGGTCTGGCCGTGGTGGCGGCTGCGGTGGGCGAGGGTGCGGTGTCGGGTGGCGGGGAGCCGGGGGTCGGCGAGATTCCGCTCACTCCGGTGATGCATGAGGTGATCGACCGGGTCGGTCCGGAGAAGCTGGGCCAGGTGGTGCTGTCCGCGATGGTGGAGACCCCGGTGGGTCTGGACTTCGCGGTCCTGTCGGACGCGGTCCAGACTCTGGTCGATCACCACGACATCCTGCGTGCCCGGCTGGTCGACGGCACCGGGGGCCGGAGCCGTCACCTCGTGGTGCCCGAGCCGGGCCAGGTCCCCGCCGACCGGCTTCTCCGCCGGGTGGAGGCGGCCGGGCTGGAGCGCGAGGCGCGCAACCGTGTGATCGGTGAGGAGATGAAGGCGGCCATCCAGGGGCTGGACCCGTGGGACGGTGTGATGACCCAGCTGGTCTGGTTCGACCTCGGACCGGACACCCCCGGCCGGCTTCTGCTGATCGTCCATCACCTCGTCCTGGACACGGTGTCCTTGCGGGTGCTGCTGCCGGACCTCGCCGAGGCGTACGAGGAGCTGGCAGCCGGGCGCGATGCCGCGCTGGAGCCCGTACCAACGTCCTTCCGGCACTGGGCGCGCGAGCTGGCGGCCCAGGCGACCGGTGCGGAGCGGCTGGCTGAGGTTCCCCAGTGGGTGGAGTTCCTCCAGGGCCCCGATCCGCTTCTCACCGACGAGCCGGTCGATCCGGAGCGCGATGTCCAGGCGACCCTGCGCGAGTCGTCGGTACGGGTGCCCATCGAGATCACGTCCGAGCTGTTGACCAGCGTCCCGACCGCGTTCCACGCGGGCATCGACGATGTGCTGATGACCGGACTCGCGGCGGCTGTCGCCGAGTGGCGGCGCGACCGGGGAGCCGCCGCGGGCGGTCTCCTGGTGGATCTGGAGGGTCACGGCCGCGTACCTCTCTCCGACAGCGACGACCTCTCCCGGACGGTGGGCTGGTTCACCAGCAGCCACCCGGTACGGCTCGACGCCGGCTCCATTGACCCTGCGGAGGTCCGGGAGGGCGGCGCTGCCGCCGGGCGGGTGTTCAAGCGGGTGAAGGAGCAGATCCGCGCCGTCCCCGGTGATGGTCTGGGCTACGGCATTCTGCGTCATCTCAATCCGGAGGCCGCGCCCGAGCTGGCGGCACTGCCCCCGGCACAGATCGGCTTCAACTACCTCGGCCGCTTCTCCGCCACCCCCGCGACCCCCGGCAAGGGAGCCCAGTCGGGATGGGCCCCGCCCCGCGACGGCGGAGACGTCAGTCTGGGCGGTGACTATCCGGTCATGCACGCGCTGGAGGTCATGGGTGTGGTGCGTGATCTGCCGGAGGGTCCCGAGCTGACTCTGTCGCTGCTCTGGCCCGAGCACCTGTGGGAGGAGGAGGCGGTCTCCCGGCTGCTGGACGGCTGGGCGGCGATGCTGGCCGGGCTGGTCACGCACACCACGGGGTCGGGCAGTACGGCTGGTCACACGCCCTCGGACTTCTCGCTGGTGTCGCTGGACCAGGCGCGGATCGAGGAGCTGGAGGCGGAGGTTCCGGGATTGGTGGAGGTGCTCCCCGTCTCGCCTCTCCAGGAAGGTCTGCTCTTCCACGCGCTCTTCGACGAGCAGGGCACGGATGTCTATGTCGAGCAGCTCGACCTGGGCCTCGAAGGACCGCTGGACCCGGTGGCCCTCCGCGCGGCCTGGCAGGCACTGCTCGACCGGCACGCCAGCCTCCGGGCCGGCTTCCGGCAACTCCCGGGCGTCGACCAACCGGTCCAGGTCGTCGCCGCGAAGGTCACCATGCCCTGGCGGCAGGAGGACCTCTCCGGTCTCTCGGCCGAGGAAGCGGCAGCCGAGGCCGACCGGGTGGGAATCGAGGAACGCTCCCGCCGCTTCGACCTCGCCGCGCCGCCGCTGGTCAAGGTGACCCTCGTCAGCCTGGGAGCCGACCGCTACCGGATGATGATCACGCTGCACCACATCGCGCTGGACGGCTGGTCGCTGCCGATCCTGATGCAGGAGCTCTGGACGGCGTACGAGGCCGGCGGCAGTACGAGTGGTCTGCCCGCGGTGACTCCGTTCCGCGACTATCTCGAATGGCTCTCCCGGCAGGACCGCGACGCGGCCCGCGAAGCCTGGCGCGACGCGCTGGCCGACGCCGAGGAGCCCACGCTGATCGCTCCCGTGGAGCGGGACGCCGAACTCGTCCACGGCGAAGTGGTGCTCGGCGACGCCGATCCCGCGCTGGACGAGGCCCTGCGCGAACTGGTCCGCGATCAGGGGATCACCCTGAACACCGTGGTGCAGGCGGCCTGGGCGCTGCTCATCGGAAAGCTCACGGGCCGCCGGGACGTCGTCTTCGGCGCGAGTGTGGCGGGCCGGCCCGCCGAGCTGCCGGGCATGGAGAACATGCTCGGGCTGTTCATCAACACCGTTCCGGTGCGCGTCCGGTTCGACCCGGCGCAGACCGTGGCGGGGATGCTGGCCGGGCTTCAGGCCGAGCAGTCCGTGCTCATGGACTACCAGTACCTCAGCCTCAGCGACATCCAGCGGCTGGCCGGTCCGGGTGCCGTCTTCGACACCATCATGGCCTTCGAGAACTTCCCATCGGGCGGTAACCAGGAGGCTCCCCCGGAGACCGATTCCCCGATGCCCGGACCGGGCGGACTGCGGGTGTTCGAATCGGGGATTCGGGAGTCGATCAACTTCCCGCTGGGGCTCGTGGCGGGGCCGATCGGTGGTCTGAGCATGCGCCTGACCTACCGCCCGGACCTGTTCACCGCCGACGAGGCCCAAGGGCTCCTCGGCCGGCTGCTGCGTCTGCTGGAGCAGATGACGCGGAACCCGGACGCCCTCCTCAGCCGGATCGAGGTCCTGGAGGAGACCGAGCGGAGCCAGGTCGTGTCCGAGTGGAACGACACCGCACAGCCGATCGACGACGGCACGGTGCTCGACCACTTCGCGGGACAGGTCGCGCGGGTGCCGGACGCCCCGGCGGTGCGGTGCGGACCGGAAGTGCTGTCGTACGGGGAGTTGGAGGCGCGTGCGAACCGGCTGGCCCGGTATCTGGTCGCCCTGGGTGTGGGTCGGGAGTGTGTGGTGGGTCTGTGCCTGCCGCGCGGGGTCGACATGGTGGTGGCGCTGCTGGCGGTGTGGAAGGCCGGTGGCGCGTATGTGCCACTCGACCCGGAGCATCCGGAGGACCGCCTCGCGTACATGATCTCCGACAGTGGTGCCTCGGTGGTCCTGGCCACGGCCGGCATCGAGGTACCCGGGCCCGATACGCCCGTACTGTTCCTGGATGGTGCTGCGGACGCGATCGCCGCTCAGTCCTCGGAGCCGCTCGACACGGTGGTGGGTCCGGAGCAGTTGGCGTATGTGATCTATACGTCGGGTTCGACGGGCCGTCCGAAGGGTGTGGCGGTCGCCCACGGCGGGGTGGCGAACCTCGCCCAGGTGATGCGCCCCGTGCTCGGTGTCGACGAGGGTGTCGTCGCCCTTCAGTTCGCCTCCTTCAGCTTCGACGCGGCGGTTCTCGATGTCGCGGTCACGCTGGGTGCCGGTGGGACGCTCGCTATCGCGTCGAGTGAGGAGCGGAGGGAGCCGGAGGCGCTGGCGGAGATGATCCGTACCGCCGGGGTGGAAGTCGCCAGTGTGGTGCCGTCGCTGCTGGGTGTGCTGGATCCGGGTGCGGTGTCGGGTGTGCGGAACTGGGTGCTGGGTGCGGAGCGGTTGAACGCTGATCTGGCGAGCCGGTGGCTGGCGGGGTCGCGGGTGTGGAATACGTACGGTCCGACTGAGGCGACCGTGATCACCACTGCTGTGCCGCTGGACCCGGCGATGGGTCCGGAGGATCAGCCTCCGGCCATCGGCGCCCCGATCGGCAACGCCCGCGTCCTTGTCCTGGACGGTTTCCTCCAGCCCGTACCCGTGGGCGTCACCGGCGAGCTGTATGTGGCCGGTGACGGTCTGGCCCGGGGCTACGTCGGCCGCCCGGATCTGACCGCTGAGCGGTTCGTGGCCAACCCGTATGGCGGTCGGATGTACCGCTCGGGCGACCTCGCCCGGTGGACCGTCGACGGGCAGCTCCTCTTCGCCGGCCGGGCGGATGAGCAGGTGAAGATCCGTGGCTTCCGTGTCGAGCCGGGTGAGATCGAGGCCGTGATCGCTTCGCACGAGACGGTCGGCCAGGTCGCGGTGGTCGTCCGCGAGGACCGGCCGGGAGACAAGCGCCTGGTCGCCTATGTCGTCCCGGCCGCGGAGGCCGTCGACACCGACGCGCTGAAGCGGCACGCCGGAGACCGGCTGCCCGAGTACATGGTCCCGGCCGCGATCGTTCTCCTCGACGCGCTGCCGCTGACCGTCAACGGCAAGCTGAACCGGTCCGCGCTGCCCGTCCCCGAGGTCGCGGCACGTCAGGGCCGGGGCCCGGCGACCCTGATGGAGGAGGTGCTGTGCGGGCTCTTCGCCGAAGTGCTGGGACTCGACGACGTGGGCGCCGAGGCATCCTTCTTCGATCTGGGCGGTGACTCGCTCCTCGCGATGCGGCTGATCTCCCGGGTCCGCGCCGTCCTCGACACCGAGGTGAGCATCCGGGATCTCTTCACCGCCGCCACCGTGGCCGGTCTGGCCGGTCTCATCGACGGGACCGACGGGGAGACCCGGATCGCCCTGACCCGGCGGGAACGGCCGGATGTGCTGCCGCTGTCGTACGCGCAGCAGCGGATGTGGTTCCTCAACCGGCTGGAGGGAGCCGGAGAGGGCGCCGGCTACAACATGCCGATCGCGCTCAGGCTCTCCGGCGAACTGGATGTGGCGGCGCTGGAGGCGGCCATCGGCGATGTGGCCGACCGGCACGAGAGTCTGCGGACCGTCTTCCCGGAGACCGACGGCGCGCCGCGTCAGCACATCCTCACCGGGGAGGCCGGCCGTCCGCCGCTGATCGTCGTCGAGACGGACGAGAGCGGGCTTCAGGACGCGCTCGCCGCTCATGGCGGACGCCGCTTCGATCTGAGCGTCGATCTGCCGTGGCGGGTCCGGCTGCTTGTGACGGGTCCCGCTGAGTACGTCCTGCTGATCGTCGTGCACCATGTGGCGTCCGACGGCTGGTCCATGGGCGTGCTGACGCGTGACCTCGGCACCGCCTACACGGCCCGCCGCGAGGGCACGGCGCCCGGCTGGGAGCCGCTGCCGGTCCAGTACGCGGACTACGCGCTCTGGCAGCGCGAGGTGCTCGGAGCGCTGGACGACGAGGACAGCCTGGTCAGCGGCCAGCTCGCGTACTGGCGGGATGCTCTGTCGGGTGCGCCGGAGGAGTTGGTGCTGCCGGTGGACCGGCGGCGGCCGGCGGTGTCGACGTTCCGCGGCGGCATGGCCGAGGTGCGGGTGGGTGCGCGGGCTCATGCGCGGCTGGTGGAGCTGGCGCAGCGTGGTGGGGCGACGATGTTCATGGTGGTGCACGCGGCGATGGCGGCGATGCTGTCGCGGCTGGGTGCGGGTGATGATGTTCCGATCGGTGCGGCGGTGGCGGGGCGCGGGGACGCGGCGCTGGATGATCTGGCGGGTTTCTTCGTCAACACGCTGGTGCTGCGGACGGATCTGAGGGAGAACCCGACCTTCAGCGAGCTGCTGGCGCGGGTCCGGGAGACCGACCTCGCCGCCTACGCCCACCAGGATGTGCCGTTCGAGCGGCTGGTCGATGTGCTCAACCCGGCCCGTTCGATGGGCCGCAACCCGCTGTTCCAGGTCTCGCTGTCGGTGCAGGGCGCCCAGCGGGAGGGCGGAAAGCTCTGGGACCTGCCGGGGCTCGACGCGAGCCCGCTGGCCGCCGGAGCCGAGGCCGCTTCCGCCCGGGTGGACCTGGCACTCGATCTGAACGAGCACCGGGACGGGGACGGCGGTCCGTCCGGGATGCTGGGCACGCTGCTGTACGCGGTGGATCTTTTCGACGCGGGGACGGCGCGGGCGTTGTCGGAGCGGTTGGTGCGGGTGCTGGAGCAGGTGGCGGCTGATCCTTCGGTGCGGCTGAGTGAGATCGCGGTGCTGGACGAGGCCGAGCGCGTCCGGGTGGTGTCCGGGTGGAACGAGACGGCTCGTGCGGTGGAGAGCGGGTCGCTGGCGGAGCTGTTCGAGGCTCAGGTGGTGCGTTCGCCCGGTGCGGTCGCGGTCGTCGGTGCGGATCGTGAGTGGTCGTATGCCGAGGTGGACGCGGCGGCGGATCGGGTGGCGCGGACGCTCGCGGGTCGTGGTGTGGGGCGTGGTGATCTGGTCGGGGTGCTGCTGGAGCGGTCGCCGGAGCTGGTGGCGGTGCTGCTGGGTGTGGCGAAGGCGGGAGCCGGTTTCGTACCGGTCGACCCGGCCTATCCGGTCGAGCGGATCGGGTACATGCTCCGGGACTCCTCCCCGGCCCTCGTCGTCTGCTCGGACAGCACGGCGCGGACGGTTCCTTCGGATGTGCCGCGGTGGGTCTTCGACGGTCTCGACAGCCTCGGCGGCGTGGCCGATCACCCCGGCCGGCCGGTCCCGGCCGCGAGGACCGGCCTGGACGACACGGCGTATGTGATCTACACATCCGGTTCCACGGGCCGGCCCAAGGGGGTGGTGGTCACCCACCGGGGCATCGGGAACCTGGTGGCGGCCCAGATCGCGGCCCTGGACGTCGGAGCGGAGTCCCGGGTCCTGCAACTGTCGTCACTGAGCTTCGACGCCTCCGTGTGGGAGCTGTGCATGGCGCTGCTGTCGGGAGCCGCCCTCGTGGTGCCCGATACGGGGAGCCTGCCGCCGCACGGGTCGCTGGAGGAGACGGCCGAGCGGTTCGGCGTGACCCATGTGACGGTGCCGCCCTCGGTGCTCGCGCCGGTGGGTGAGCTGCCGGCGAGTGTGTCGACGCTGGTCGTGGCGGGTGAGGTGTGCCCGCCGTCGCTGGTCGAGCGGTGGTCGCGGGGCCGCGGACTGGTCAATGCCTACGGTCCGACGGAGGTGACGGTCTGCGCCTCGATGACCGGGGCGCTCTCCCCGGCGGGCGACGAGAGCCCGGTCCCGATCGGTGGTCCGCTTCCCAACACCCGGGCGTATGTCCTGGACGGTTTCCTCCAGCCGGTTCCGGTGGGGGTCGCGGGGGAGCTGTACGTATCGGGTCCGGGGCTCGCCCGCGGCTATCTGGACCGTCCGGGGCTGACCGCCGAGCGGTTCGTGGCGAGCCCCTACGGCGGCCGGATGTACCGCACCGGCGACCTGGTCCGCTGGCTTCCCGACGGACAGCTCGCCTTCGCGGGCCGGGCGGACGAGCAGGTGAAGATCCGTGGTTTCCGGGTCGAGCCGGGTGAGATCGAGGCCGTGATCGCCTCGCACGAGACGGTCGGCCAGGCCGCGGTGATCGTCCGCGAGGACCGGCCGGGGGACAGGCGGCTGGTCGCCTATGTGGTCCCGGCCGGCGACACGCAGGACGGCGGTCCGGACGCCTCGGCGCTCCGCGAGTTCACCGGTGACCGGCTGCCCGACCACCTCGTTCCGGCGGCGGTCGTCGTCCTGGACGCCCTGCCGGTCACCGTCAACGGCAAACTGGACCGGGCCGCGCTGCCGGCGCCCGATTTCGAGGCGCTGTCCGGCGGCCGGGAGCCCGGGACCGCGACGGAACACTCCATGGCCGGGCTGTTCGCCGAGATCCTCGGACTGGACCGGGTCGGCGCCGACGCCTCCTGGTTCGACCTGGGCGGTGACTCGCTGCTCGCGATGCGGCTGGTCTCCCGGATTCGTTCGGAGCTGGCCGCCGAGGTGAGCATCCGGGATCTGTTCACCGCGCCGACCGTCGCCGGGGTCGCCCGGCTCATCGACGGCACGGAGACCAGGACCCGTACCGCCCTGACCCGGCAGGAGCGGCCGGATGTGCTGCCGCTGTCGTACGCGCAGCAGCGGATGTGGTTCCTCAACCGGCTGGAGGGCGTCGGCGAGGGCGCGGGCTACAACCTGCCGATGACCCTGCGGATCTCCGGCGAGCTGGATGTCGCGGCGCTGGAGGCCGCGATCGGGGACATCGCCGACCGGCACGAGAGCCTGCGGACGGTCTTCCCCGAGACGGCCGGTGTCCCCCGCCAGCACATCCTGGAAGGCGCGGCGGGCCGCCCCCGGCTGGAGGTCGTGGAGACCGGTGAGGACGACCTCGACGCGGCCCTCGCCGAACACTCGCTGCGCGGCTTCGATCTGAGCGTCGATCTGCCGTGGCGGACCTGGCTGCTGGTGACGGGTCCCGCTGAGTACGTCCTGCTGATCGTCGTGCACCATGTGGCGTCCGACGGCTGGTCCATGGGCGTGCTCACCCGCGATCTGCGGGCTGCCTACGGGGCCCGCCGCGAGGGCACGGCGCCCGGCTGGGAGCCGCTGCCGGTCCAGTACGCGGACTACGCGCTCTGGCAGCGCGGCGAACTGGGCGACCTCGACGACGAGGAGAGTCTGATCAACGCCCAGCTCGCGTACTGGCGGGACGCTCTGTCGGGTGCGCCGGAGGAGTTGGTGCTGCCGGTGGACCGGCGGCGGCCGGCGGTGTCGACGTTCCGCGGCGGGACGGCCGAGGTGCGGGTGGGTGCGCGGGCTCATGCGCGGCTGGTGGAGCTGGCGCAGCGTGGTGGGGCGACGATGTTCATGGTGGTGCACGCGGCGATGGCGGCGATGCTGTCGCGGCTGGGTGCGGGGGACGATGTTCCGATCGGTGCGGCGGTGGCGGGGCGCGGGGACGCGGCGCTGGATGATCTGGCGGGTTTCTTCGTCAACACGCTGGTGCTGCGGACGGATCTGACGGAGAACCCGACCTTCAGCGAGCTGCTGGCGCGGGTCCGCGAGACCGACCTCGCCGCCTACGCCCACCAGGACCTGCCCTTCGAACGGCTGGTGGACGACCTCAACCCGGCCCGCTCCATGGGCCGCAACCCGCTCTTCCAGGTCACCCTCTCCGTGCAGGGCGCCCAGCGCGAGCGCGGAAAGCTCTGGGACCTCCCGGACATCGAGGTCAGCCCGCTCGCACCCGCGTCGGACACCGCGTCGGCCCGGGTGGATCTCGCGCTCGATCTGAACGAGCACCGCGACGACGAGGGCAGCCCGGCGGGCATGATCGGCGCACTCCTCTACGCGGTGGATCTTTTCGACGCGGGAACGGCGCGGGCGTTGTCGGAGCGGTTGGTGCGGGTGCTGGAGCAGGTGGCGGCTGATCCTTCGGTGCGGCTGAGTGAGATCGCGGTGCTGGACGAGGCCGAGCGCGTCCGGGTGGTGTCCGGGTGGAACGAGACGGCTCGTGCGGTGGAGAGCGGGTCGCTGGCGGAGCTGTTCGAGGCTCAGGTGGTGCGTTCGCCCGGTGCGGTCGCGGTCGTTGGCGCGGATCGTGAGTGGTCGTATGCCGAGGTGGACGCGGCGGCGGATCGGGTGGCGCGGACGCTCGCGGGTCGTGGTGTGGGGCGTGGTGATCTGGTCGGGGTGCTGCTGGAGCGGTCGCCGGAGCTGGTGGCGGTGCTGCTGGGTGTGGCGAAGGCGGGAGCCGGTTTCGTACCGGTCGACCCGGCCTATCCGGTCGAGCGGATCGGGTACATGCTCCGGGACTCCTCCCCGGCCCTCGTCGTCTGCTCCGACGAGACCGCGCCCATCGTGCCCGACGGAGTGGCCCACTGGAGATTCAACACCCTCGCGGACACCGTGGACCGGCCGTCCGCCGGCACCGTCGGAGCCGATCGCGCCGGACCTGACGACACGGCGTATGTGATCTACACATCCGGTTCCACGGGCCGGCCCAAGGGGGTGGTGGTCACCCACCGGGGCATCGGGAACCTGCTGGCGGCCCAGATCGCGGCCCTGGACGTGGGGGCGGGCTCCCGGGTCCTGCAACTGGCCTCGCTGAGCTTCGACGCCTCCGTGTGGGAGCTGTGCACGGCACTGCTGTCGGGAGCCGCCCTCGTGGTCGCCGACGCGGAGAGCCTGCCGCCGCACGGGTCGCTGGAGGAGGTGACGGGCCGGTTCGGGGTCACCCACATGCTGGTGCCGCCGTCGCTGCTGGCACCGGTGGCGCAGCTCCCGGACAGCGTGGTGACCCTGGTCGTCGGAGGTGAGGCGTCACCGCCGGCCCTGGTCGAGCGGTGGGCGCCGCGTCTGCGGCTGGTCAACGCCTACGGCCCCACCGAGGTGACGGTGATGGCATCGCTGAGCGGGGCCATGACACCGGTCGGCGAGGGCGGTCCGGTCCCGATCGGCGGTCCGCTTCCCAACACCCGGGCGTATGTCCTGGACGGTTTCCTCCAGCCGGTTCCGGTGGGGGTCGCGGGGGAGCTGTACGTATCGGGTCCGGGGCTCGCCCGCGGCTATCTGGACCGTCCGGGGCTGACCGCCGAGCGGTTCGTGGCGAGCCCCTACGGCGGCCGGATGTACCGCACCGGCGACCTGGTCCGCTGGCTTCCCGACGGACAGCTCGCCTTCGCGGGCCGGGCGGACGAGCAGGTGAAGATCCGTGGTTTCCGGGTCGAGCCGGGTGAGATCGAGGCCGTGATCGCCTCGCACGAGACGGTCGGCCAGGCCGCGGTGGTCGTCCGCGAGGACCGGCCCGGCGCCAAGCGGCTGGTCGCCTATGTCGTACCCGGTGGGTCGGCCACGATCGACACACCCCGGCTCAGGGCGTACACGGCACAGCGGCTGCCCGACTACATGGTTCCGGCGGCCGTGGTCGTCCTGGACGCCCTGCCGGTCACCGTCAACGGCAAGCTGAACCGGGCCGCGCTGCCCGCGCCGGACACCACCAAGCTGGCCGGGCGGGACCCCCGGACACCCACGGAAGAGGCGCTCTGCGGGCTCTTCGCCGAGGTGCTCGGACTGGAACAGGCCGGCGCCGATGTCTCGTTCTTCGACCTCGGCGGAGACTCCCTCGTCGCGATGCGGCTCATCGCCCTCATCCGTGCGGTGCTCAACGCGGAGGTCAGCATCCGGGCCCTGATCGGGGCTCCCACCGTGGAGGCGGTCGCCCGGTCGCTGACCGGCGGCGCGGGCGCCGACGACACCGGACTCGTCCTGCCCATCAGGGCCGGCGGCGACCGGCCCCCGCTGTTCTGCATCCACCCCAGCACCGGGCTGAGCTGGTGCTACACCGGCCTCGCCGACCATCTGCCGGCGGACCGGCCCGTGTACGGACTCCAGGCGCACGGCTTCGGCTCCGACGAGCGGAGCCCCGGCACGCTGGAGGAGATGGCGGCGGAGTACGCCGACCGCATCCGTGCCGTTCAGCCGGCCGGGCCGTACCACCTGCTCGGCTGGTCGTTCGGCGGGACCGCGGCGCAGGCCGTGGCGACCCACCTCCAGGACCAGGGGGAGGAGGTGGCCCTGCTGGTCAGCCTGGACGGCTATCCGGCCGGTGCGGACACGCCCGAGCCCGCGCCGGGCGACGGCGCCGGAGCAGCGAGGAGGAATGCGCGGATGCTCCGTGAGATCCACGAGGTCAACGCGCACAATGTCCGGCTGCTGCACGCGTTCACGCCCCGGCTCTACCGGGGTGACCTGATGCTCTTCATCGCTTCCGAAGGGCATCCGGCCACAGGACAGCCGACCGGGTCTCCGGACAGTTGGACACCCTATGTGGATGGGATCGTGGAGAGCGTCACGATCACCTCCGATCACGACGGAATGATGAAGCCGACGCCCCTCGCGGAAATCGGACGACTGATTTCCGCACGACTTGAGGACAGGGGAGTGTAAATGGACGACAGGGTGGGTTCCGCAGAGGGACAGGGCACCGAGCGCAAGAAGCAGTTACGCCTCGCCGTCGCGGTGGGCGTGGGTTCGGGGCTGGCCGTCGCCCTCGTGGTCGCCGGGCTGGCGTTCGCGTTCGACTCGGCCGGCTCGTCCGACGAGGGGAAGAGCGGCACGGGCAGCGCGGCCTCGCCCTCCAGCAAGGAGGACAACGAGAAATACGTGGCGAATCTGGCCTTCTCCACGTGCCTCCGCGAACAGGGAGTGGAGAAGTTCCCGCTGCCGCAGAGCAATGGCTCGATCAGGCTTGAGGCGTCCTCCGGGATAGACGTCAACACCCCGGAGTTCAAGAAAGCCGAGGAAGCCTGCCGAAAGCAGGCTCCGCCCATCGGCCAGAAGCAGAGCAGGCCACCGGACGCGCCCAAGATCGACGCGTCGAAATATGTCGCCTGTATGCGGGAGAGCGGACAGCCGGACTTCCCCGAGCCGGACGAGGGAGGGATGTTCATGGGAATCGACCTGAACACCCCCGAGTACAAGGCGGCGCAGAAGAAATGCGTCAAGTTCATGCCGGTGCTCGGAGGGCCCCCGGCCGGTACCTCCTAGGGAGTTTCTTCCGGATCGGGCCGGATCGGTGAGCGGGGTCCGGTGCCGTGGATCGCGAGGCGGAGGAGGGAGCCCACGCGGAGCGCCGGCGACCGGCGACAACGCGGCGAGGCGCGGTGCCGGGGCTCGCGAGCCCCGGCACGATCCGAAAGAGACGACCCAGCCCTGCCCAGTCCCCGGCCCCGGTCCGCCACCCCCTCGGCGGACCGGGGCCCTTCGCCGCCCCACGGCACTCCGCCGAGCGAAACCGTGCTGAAACCGCGCCCTCCGTAGAAAGGACACCGAGGCGGAAGTCCAGAGACCAAGGCAACGGGCGGACGCGGGCCAACGAACAATGGAGAATCACATGTCAGTTACTTCCAGCCCTGAGGCCGGCCGGAACCGGACGGGCACCCGCCGGACGCGCCGGGTCGCCGCGGTGGCCGCCCTGCTGACGACGGTCACCCTCTTCGCCGGGGCCTGCGGCAGTGACAGCGACAAGGACGACCAGGGCGTCGCGTCCGTACCGTCCGCGAAGCAGTCGTCCGGCGGCGGCACCGCCGAGGAGGGCGGCGCCAAGGGCGACCCGGTCGAGTACGCCAAGTGCATGCGCAAGAACGGCGTCGAGGACTTCCCGGACCCGCGCTCCGGCGGCGGGATCACCCTTCCGAGGGGCGTCGACCCCCAGTCCGAGGCCTTCAAGAAGTCCGAGGAGGCCTGCAAGGACTTCCGGCCCACCCGCGGTGACGTCGAGGTCCCCGGCGGCAACGAGTGGAGCAGCGACGACCAGGTGAAGTTCGCCCAGTGCATGCGCAAGAACGGTCTCTCCGACTTCCCCGACCCCTCCACGGACGGTGGCGTGATCCTCGGACAGGACACCGGGGTCGACCCCAAGTCGGAGCAGTTCAAGAAGGCCGACGAGGCCTGCAAGCAGTACAAGCCGCAGGGCGCTCCCGTTCCCGGCGCCGAGGGCGGGAACTGACCGTGACCACCACAGAAATCACCACCGAGGGCGCGGAGAGCACCCCGCCGCCCGAAGAGCCCGAACAGCGTCCCCGCACCCGGCAGCGGCGCAGAGGACGGACCGCGGCGATCGTCGTGGCCCTGGTCGCGGCCGGCGGTGTGGGATCGGTGCTCACCACCAACCCCTTCGAGGCCCGGGGCAGCGAGACCTCCGCCAGCAAGCAGGACACCGCGACCGACACCGTCAAGGTCACCAAGGGCACCCTGTCGTCACGGACCCAGCAGAACGGCACCCTCGGCTACGCCGGCTCGTACAACGTGGTCAACAAGGTCAGCGGCACCATCACCCGGCTGCCCTCCGTGGGTCAGGTCATCCGCCAGGGCAAGGCGCTCTACTGGGTGGACGGCAAGCCGGTGATCCTGCTGAAGGGCGGGAGGACACCGGTCTACCGCGAGCTGGCCCGGGGCGACGAGGGCGCCGACGTCAGGCAGCTGAACGCCGCCCTCGTCGAACTGGGCTACGCCACCGACGAGCAGATCGACCCCGACTCCGACTACTTCAGCCGGCAGACCCGCTGGGCCCTCAAAAAGCTCCAGGACGACGTGGGGCTGAAGGAGACGGGCAAACTCAGCCTCGGGGAGGCCCTGTTCCTGCCGGTCGACGAGATCAGGGTCACCAGTGTCGACGGGGTGATCGGCGGCTCCGCCGCACCCGGCAAGCCGATCATCCAGGGCTCGTCGACCGGGCGGCAGGTCACCGTCGAACTCAACGCCAGCCAGCAGTCCGATGTGAAGGTCGGCGACAAGGTCACCATCACCATGCCCGACGACACCCGGACACCCGGAGTGGTCTCGTCGGTGGGCAAGGTGGCCAAACAGGGCGAGAACAAGACCACCATCGACGTGACCATCAAACCGACCAAACCGAAGGCGACCGGCCGGCTCGACAAGGCACCCGTACAGGTCGCCATCGTCTCCGACACGGTGAAGGACGTTCTGTCGGTGCCCGTCGACGCCCTGCTGGCCCTGGCGGGCGGCGGATACGCCGTCGAGGTGGTGAAGGCCGACGGAACCCGCGAGCTGATCCCCGTGGAGACCAGGCTCTTCGACGACAGCGCGGGCCGGGTCGAGGTGAGCGGCGACCGGCTGCGGGCCGGCCAGGATGTCGTGGTGCCGGGCTCATGACCGAGACGACCACCGAAGAGAGAACGGCGGGCCGCCGCCGCACCGGTGACGCGGTGATGCAGCTCGACCGGGTCACCAAGATCTATCCCGGTGCGTCGCCGGTGGTGGCGCTCGACCAGGCCACCTTCACCATCGACCGCGGCGAACTCGTCGCGATCGTCGGCCCGTCGGGCTCCGGGAAATCGACACTGCTCCAGGTCATGGGCAGCCTCGACCGCCCCACCTCGGGCACGGTCCGCATCGTCGGCGACGATGTGGCCAAGATGTCGGACCGGGCCCTGGCGCGACTGCGGGCCTCCCGGATCGGCTTCGTCTTCCAGCAGTTCTTCCTCGCGCAGCACGCCACCGCGCTGGAGAACGTCGCCGACGGAATGCTGTACTCGGGCACCCGTCACGCGGCCCGGATGGCGGCGGCGACCGTCGCCCTGAAGCGGGTCGGGCTCGGCCACCGGATCGAGCACCGCCCGGCGGAACTGTCCGGCGGTGAGCGGCAGCGGGTCGCCATCGCCCGCGCCCTCGTCGGAAACCCCGCGATCGTGCTCGCCGACGAACCCACCGGCAACCTCGACAGCGTCAACGGTGCCGCGATCTTCAACCTGCTCAGAGAGCTGAACGCGGAGGGCACCACCATCGTCGTGATCACCCACGACCGGGACCTCGCGAGCCGGCTCCCCCGGCGCATCGAAGTCCTCGACGGCCACATCGTCACCGATGTCACCGCGGACGGTGAGCCGGTGTCCACCGAAAGGCGTCCGACATGACCCTCACGGCTCCACCCACCGGCCGGATGCACCCGGCCGATGTGGCCAGGACCGCCAGTGTCGGGCTGCGCACCCGGCGGATGAGGGCCGCGCTGTCGGCGCTCGGCATCGCCATCGGCGTCGCGGCGATGGTGGCGGTGCTGGGTCTCTCGGCCTCCTCGCAGGCGGGGCTCCTCGCCGAGATCGACAAGCTGGGCACCAACCTGCTGAGAGTCTCCCCCGGGCAGACCCTCAGCGGGGAGGACGCCAAACTGCCCCTGGAGGCAACGGCGATGATCGACCGGATCGGCCCGGTCGAGAACGTCCAGAGCACCGGGAACACCGACGCGTCCGCCTACCGCAACCCCCATATCCCCAAGGCCAACACCAACGCCATCTCCGTGAACGCCACCAGCCTCGGCCTGCCCGGCGTGGTGCGCGCCTCCGTCACCCAGGGCAGATTCCTCAACGCCGCAACCGCCCAGCAGCCGGTCGCCGTGCTCGGCGCGACCGCCGCGAAGAGGCTGGGCATCTCCCAGATCCACTCGGGGACCCGTATCTGGGTCGGGGGGCAGTGGTTCTACGTCGTCGGCATCCTGAACTCGGTCCGTCTGACACCCGAGGTCAACTCCTCCGTACTGGTGGGCTGGCCGGCCGCCGAGAAGTATCTCGACTTCGACGGCCACGCCTCCACGGTCTACGTACGGGCCGACACCGACCATGTGACCGAGGTGCAGCAGGTCCTCGCCGCCACGGCCAACCCGCAGAAGGCCGAGGAGGTCAAGGTCAGCCAGCCCTCCGCCGCGCTCGAAGCGCGCGCGGCGACCCAGTCCGCGCTCAACGGACTCTTCCTGGGACTGGGGGCGGTGGCCCTGCTCGTCGGCGGTATCGGTGTCGCCAACACCATGGTGATCTCGGTGCTCGAACGCCGCTCCGAGATCGGACTGCGGCGGGCACTCGGCGCGACCAAGGGCAACATCCTGGTCCAGTTCCTCTCCGAGGCGGTACTGCTCGCCGCGCTGGGCGGTGTCGCGGGAGTCGCCCTGGGCAGTCTCGCGACCGCGGTCTACGCCCAGATCAAGGAGTGGGAGACCGTGGTCCCGGTGCTCGCCTGGGGCGGTGGTCTGGCCGCGGCCGTCGCGATCGGCGCCCTGGCGGGACTCCTCCCCGCGCTCCGCGCCGCGCGGCTCCAGCCCACCGAGGCGCTCCGCATCGGCTGACACCACCCGCGCCCGGTACACGGACCACCCGGGCCGTGTACCGGGCGACGGCATGGTGGGGGAGCCGCCGCCGAAGATGACGGAGGAACACGGAGGACGACGTGTCCCTGCACATACCGCTGCTGGCACTGACCGCCGGGCTGCTGGTCATCACCGCCATGGTCACCGCCCTGGTGCTGAGCGGCACCTCCGGCGGCCCCCGCGACCGGCCGGCCGGTCCGCCCGGGCGGCTCCGCGACCACCATCCGCGCCCCGTGGCACCGCGCACCGCGGACGGGGGAGAGACGGTCACGCGGGCGATCAGAGGCGCCACCCAGGTGGCGCGGAACGACCGGGAGTCCATCCTGGAGGCGACCACCGAACTCCTCGCGGAGCTGATGCGCCGCAATGGACTCACCACCGGCGACGTGGTCTCCGTGCTGTTCACCGCGACACCCGACCTGACCGCCGAGGTCCCCGCCCTCGCCGCCCGCAGGGCGGGGTTCCACGATGTGCCGCTGCTGTGCGCCGCCGAGATCGATCTCCCCGGGGCGCTGCCGCGCGTGGTCCGCCTGATGGTGTACGCCGACATCGAGCGCGCCCGCACCGGTATCCGCCCGGTCTATCTGCGCGGCACGGCGGAGCCCCGGCAGGACCTCATGGGCTGATACGGCTCCGGGGAGCCCGGCCGCCATCGGGGCCCCGGTGCGCGGACACACCCACCGGGGCCCCGCGGTGCCGGTCCCGGCTCAGGCGGTGGCGCCGAGCGCGAAGTTCAGCGCGTACAGGATCGCCGGGAGGACACCGAGGAGACCGGCGAGGGCGCCGATCACCACCGGGAGCCGGTGATTCTGCCGCAGGGTGTTCGTCAGATGCGCGACGAGCGTGAAGTAGGCCAGAATCACCACCACTCCGGCCGCCAGTCCCATGGATGAACTCGTCAGTTGCATAGCGGTGCTCTTCTCTGTGCGTCAGTGCCCAGTCCGATGTGGCGACACGCAGATCAAGAGACCGTCAACGGCCCCTGGCTGGGGGGCCTCAGAGCGCTCCTGGCGGCGCGACGTCGGAATGACGGTAGCCCAAAGCGGGTACGGAGCACCAGAGTTGCCGAAGAATGGCAGAACGAGGCCCTCCGGGAAGCCATCCCGGAGACCCTCGTCCGCACGATGTGTCACCGGACTGGGCACGTCCGCACATAACACCTGGCCTATCCTCCACTCGGGGGATATACGATCGATATACGCCTCGCTGGAACTGTGCGCGGCAGCCCAGGAGGTGGTGATGGACGGCGGGGAGGGCCTCCGGTCCACGGCGCTCGAACCCGGGCCCGTGCCGGTCGACGGCCGGCATCGCCCGGAGGGACTCCGGTTCACGGTGCTCGGTCCGGTGCGCGCCTGGCGCCAGGGGGAGGTTCTGCCGTCCGGTTCCCCCCAGCAGCGCGCGCTGCTCGCCGCGCTGCTGCTCCGCGACGGCCGCACCGCGACGGCGGCCGAGCTGATCGACGCGATCTGGGGCGACGAACCCCCCTCCCAGGCCCTCGCGGTGACACGCACCTACGCCTCCAGGCTCCGCAAGGTCCTCGGCCCCGGCACTCTGATCAGCGAGTCGGGCGGCTACGCCCTGCGGGTTTTGAGGGAGAGCGTGGACCTCTTCGCCGCCCAGGAGCTGGCGGCGGAGGCGGACAGGGCCCGCGCCGCCGGGGACCGCGACCGGGCGAGGCCGCTCCTCGGCCGGGTGCTCGGACTCTGGGACGGCGAGGCGCTGACCGGTGTGCCGGGCCCGTACGCCGAGAACCAGCGGGCGCGGCTGGAGGAGTGGCGGCTCCA
This sequence comes from Streptomyces sp. NPDC001889, assembly GCF_053594535.1. Lineage (NCBI taxonomy): Bacteria > Bacillati > Actinomycetota > Actinomycetes > Kitasatosporales > Streptomycetaceae > Streptomyces > Streptomyces sp. NPDC001889. The sequence goes on along the minus strand of NZ_JBSFER010000043.1, from coordinate 13,396 downwards.
GCTGCTGGAGAGCCGGCTCGACCTGGACCTGGAGACCGGCGCCCACGCGGAGGCGGTTTCCGAGCTGACCGCGCTCACCGCCGCGCACCCGCTGCGGGAGCGGCTGCGGGAACTCCTGATGCTGGCGCTCTACCGCAGCGGGCGCCAGGCCGAGGCGCTCGCCGTCTACGCCGACACCCGCCGGCTCCTCGCCGACGAGCTGGGCGTCGACCCGCGCCCCGAACTCTCCCGCCTCCAGGAGCGCATCCTCCGCGCCGACAAGGAGCTGGTGATCCCCGGCGGCGCCGGCGAGGCCACCGGCCCCGTCCCTCCCCGGCCCGCCCAACTGCCCTCCAGAGCACACGATTTCACCGGACGGGTCTCTTTCGTCCAGGAGCTGGTCCATACGCTCGCCACCAGTGAGGGTTCGGTGATGGCGGTCTCCGCGCTCGCCGGCATCGGCGGCGTCGGCAAGACCACCCTCGCCCTCGAAGTGGCCCACGAGGCCCGCCCGCACTTCCCCGACGGCCAGCTCTACGCCGACCTCCGGGGAACAGGGAGCCGTGCCGCCGAACCGGCCGCCGTCCTCGGCTCCTTTCTGCGCGCCCTCGGCACCGGGGACTCCGCCATCCCCGACTCCCCGGAGGAGCGGGCCGCGCTCTACCGCTCCACGCTGGACGGGCGCCGTGTCCTGGTCCTGCTCGACAACGCCCGGGACGCCGCCCAGGTCCGCCCCCTCCTGCCCGGTGCGCCGGGTTGCGCCACCGTGGTCACCAGCCGGGCGCGGATGGTCGACCTGGCGAGCGCCCATCTGGTCGACCTCGATGTGATGTCCCCCGAGGAAGCCCTCCAGCTCTTCACCCGGATCGTGGGCGACGAGCGGGTCCTGGCCGAGCACGAGGCGGCCCGCGAGACCGTCGCCGCCTGCGGCTTCCTGCCGCTCGCCATCCGGATCGCCGCCTCCCGGCTGGCCGCCCGCCGCACCTGGACCATCTCCGTGCTCGCCGCCAAGCTCGCCGACGAGCGCCGCCGGCTCGACGAACTCCAGGCCGGCGACCTCGCCGTGAAGGCCACCTTCGAACTCGGCTACGGCCAGCTCGACCCGGAGCAGTCCCGCGCCTTCCGGCTGCTCGGCCTCGCCGACGGCCCCGACATCTCCCTCGCCGCCGCCGCGGCCCTGCTGGACCGGTCCGCGCACCGGGCCGAGGACCTGCTGGAGGGGCTCGTCGACACCTCCCTCCTGGAGTCCGCCGCGCCGGGCCGCTACCGCTACCACGACCTCGTCCGGCTCTACGCGCGCGCGTGCGCCGAACGCGACGAGCGCCCCGAGGACACCGGCGCGGCCCTCTCCCGGCTGCTGGACTTCTACCTCGCCACCGTGAGCCGGGTGTACGCCATCGACCGGCCGGGCGACCGCCTCCCGGACCACCTGGAATCCACCGGGACCGACGGGCTCTCGTTCGCCCGCCGGCAGGAAGCCCTCGACTGGCTCTACACCGAGGCTCCCTGCCTCCTCGCCTGCGCCCAGCAGTCCACCGCCGACAGCGGGGGTCTGCGGCGCGCCGTCGACCTGCTCTGGGCCGCCAAGGACCTGGCCGAGTCGGGGGCCAACTCCCAGCAGTACGCCGCCGCGGCGCTCACCGCCCGGGACGCCGCGAGCCGGGTGGACGACAGCCGGGCACTGGGCCGCGCCCACACCGTCCTCGCCCAGGCCCATCTGGTCGCCGGCCGTTACACGGAGGCGGACGAGGAGGCGGAGCGGGCCGCCCGGTTCGCGAGCCGGGCGGGCGACGCGGCGCCCGTCTTCTGGGCCGACAACGACCGCGGCATCATCGCCGTCAACCAGGGGCGGCACGCCGACGCCGAGCGGTTTCTGCGCCGGGCCATGGAGGGCTTCCGCGCGGACGGCAACGGCCCCGGTGAGGCGAGCGCCCTGGGCAATCTCTCCCGGCTCCACCTCTTCATGGGCCGCGTCGAGCAGTCCATCGACCTCGCCCGCCAAGCCCTCGACCTGCTGCTCCGTCTCGGGTTCACCGTTCGGGTGGCCAACGCGCGCTATGTGCTGGGAGTCGCCCTCACCGAGGCGGGAAGCCTGGCCGAGGCGCTGGAGGAACTGACGGAGGCGCGGGAGAGCTTCGGCGCGGTCCGGCAGCGGCTGTGGGAGGGGACGACCCTGTTCCGTATCGCCCAGGTCCATCTGGCCGCCCACCGCCCCGCCCGGGCCGCGCAACACGCGGAACAGGCCCTGGCCATCGGCTGCATCGGCGGCGACCGCATCCGCGCCAAGGTCCTCATCACCCTCGGCCGGGCGCTCTCCGCGCTCGGCCAGGCCGACCGCGCCCGGGCCTGCTGGCGGGAGGCGCTCGCCCTGCACGAGCAGCTCGGGTCGGCGGAGGCGGAGGAAGTGAGGGCACTCCTCGGCCCGCTCAGCGCCGTCTGAGGCACCGGGCGGGCCGGGGCCGGGCGCCTACCAGGTGACCGGCAGCTCCCGCAGCCCGTTGACGAGCCGGTCCTCGCGCCACGCCAGCGCGGCGAGATCCTCCGTCGGGCGCAGCCCGGGGAAGCGCCGCAGCAGGCTCCCGATGGCCACCTCCATCTCGATCCGGGCCAGCGCGGCGCCGAGGCAGGCGTGCGCGCCGTGGCCGAAGGCGACATGGCCGCCCGGCGGGCGCCGTATGTCGAAGCGGTCCGGTTCGCCGAATCTGCCGGCGTCGCGGTTGGCCGCGGCCGGCAGCGGCATCACGCCCTCACCCTCGCGGATCGTCACCCCGCCCAGCTCCAGCTCGCCCCTGGCCACCATGATCAGGAAGAAGGTGCCCTGCGGCTGGTAGCGCAGGATCTCCTCCACCGCTCCCGGCAGCAGCCCCGGGTCGGCGCGCAGGGCGTCGAGCTGCTCCGGGTGCTGGAACAGCCGCCACATCCCCGCGCCGATGGAGTTGACCGTGGTCTCGTAGCCACCGATGAGCACGGTCTGCGCCAGCCGCACGATCTCCGTGTCGGTCAGCGCGTCGTCGGTGTCGTGCCGCGAGGCGAGCCAGCCGCTGATCACATCGTCGCCCGGCTCGGCCCGGCGGGCCGTCACCAGCTCGCCCAGATAGCCCTGGATCGCGGAGCGGGCGGCGTCCACCTCCTCCACCGTGGTCCCGAGCACCGTGACGATCCGGTCCGACCAGACCGTGAACCGGTCGCGGTCCTCGGCCGGGACGCCGAACAGCTCCGAGATCACCGTGATCGGCAGGGGATAGGCCAGGCCCTGGACGAGATCGGCGGGCGGGCCGGCCGCCTCCAGCTCGTCCAGCAGCCCGTCCGTGAGCTGCTGGACGCGCTCGCGCAGGGCGGCGATCCGGCGCGCGGTGAACGGCCGCGCGGCCGGACGGCGCACCTGGGTGTGCACGGCGCCGTCGTGCTGGAGCGTGCGGAAGGCCTTGCGGTAGCCGCCGATGGCACCGGACGTGCCCACCTCGGGGTCTCCCTCCCCCACGACCCGCGACAGCAGCGGATGGGTCAGCGCCGTCCGCACCTCCTGGTAGCCGGTGACCAGCCACACCGGGTTCCCGCTGGGCAGCCGCACCCGGGCGACCGGGGCGCCGGGCAGCGGAACGGGGTCGCCCGTGAAGGCGTGGCCGGGGTAGTCGGGGATGGTCTCGGTGTCACGCATGGGGGTCTCCTTCGCCTCGCCACGGCTCACGGGGGCCGCCCGGCGCCGGTTCAGCGGTACCCGGCGCCCGGGGCGCCCGTGGCCGGATCGGGACCCCCGCCCGGAGGTCCGGTCAGCCGAACGGAGCAAGGCCGCCGGGGGATTCGCCGCCGGGTCCGGCCGCACCCGGTCGCCCCGAGGCCCCCGGGAGCGGCGCCCGCCACCGCGTACACCCGCCGGCCGCGCCCTCGTACGGATGCCGCTCCTCACCCGTACGCACCGGCACACGTGGCCGGATTCCGCTCCCCGTTGGGCCGTCTCCGCGCAGGAGTTGCGGGGCACCGGACGACATGAGTCCGTGGATGCGTGCTTTGCCGGATATGACTGTCAGGAGGAGGCATGCGCACCGAGCAGAACGGCCACTCGGCCGACAAGCTGTCCGTGGTGTACTCGGTCCACGTCGTCGAAGGCGGTGAGCAGGGGTTTCTCGACGCGTACGAAGGCATACGGAAGTCCGTCGCCAGCGTCCCCGGCCACATCATCGACCGGCTGGGAGAACCCATCGACGACTCCCGGCAGTGGGTGATCAGCAGCGAGTGGGAGTCGCCCGAACACTTCTTCGCCTGGCAGCAGGGCGAGGACCACCGCGCACTGCTGGCCCCGCTGCGCGTCTGGGTCGACCAGACGCAGTCGCTGCGGTTCCGGATCATCCAGGAGACCGTGGGAGCCAAGACATGACACAGGACACCGGGCCCGTCGCCGTACTGGGCCTCGGCTCGATGGGCACCGGACTCGCCACCCGCCTCCTCGACCGGGGAGTGCGGGTACGGGTCTGGAACCGCACCGCGGAGCGTGCCGCGCCGCTCGCCGACGCCGGGGCCGTCACCGCGGCCCACCCCGCCGAAGCCATCGAGGGCACGAGCGCCGCGATCTGCACGGTCGCCGACAGCGAGGCCCTCGCCGCCGTGCTGCGCGGCCCGGACGGCATCCTCTCCGGCGCCCCCTACCCCGGCGCGCTGGTCTGCGCCAGCACCGTCGCCCCCGACGAGGTGGTCCGCCTCACCGGGGGCCACCACTCCGTGCTGGACGTCGGCATGCTCGGCAACCGGGAGCACGCCCGCAGCGGGGAGCTGAGGCTCTTCGTCGGCGGCGAGGAACGTGTCTTCACCGCCGGCCTGCCCCTCCTCGAACTGCTGGGCAAGGAGGTCGTCCACCTCGGCGGACTCGGCTCCGGCATGCGGATGAAGCTGCTCCTCAACCTGCTGATGGGCATCGAGGTGCAGGCCATGGCGGAGGCCGTGGAACTGGCGGCGGCCTCCGGACTCGACCGGGGACTCGTCCTCGGCGCCATCGCGGGCAGCGGCTTCGCCTCGCCCGTCATGGCCTTCAAGTCCAAGCGGCTGACGGCCGGGCGCTTCGACCAGCCGGACTTCCGGCTGCGGCTGATGGCCAAGGACCTGCTGCTGGCGTCGAGTCAGGCCGAAGCGGCCGGACTGCGGCTCCCGCTCCTCGCCGCCGCCACGGAAACCCATGTCAGCGCCACCGAGCGGGGCCACGGCGACGAGGACTGCGTCGCGGTCGCCCATGTACTCACACCATCACCGGGAACCCATCCATGATCATCGACATTCATGGCCATCTGTCCCCACCGGAGGCCGCCCGGCGCTTCCCCATGCCCCCCGCCCTGACCGACGTCGACGCCATGCTCGCCGCCCGCGCGCAGGCCGGCATCGACCTCACCATCATCGGCAGCCCGGTCGGGGCCGGCGCCATGGCACGCGTCCCCGGCGTCGACAACTACCGCCAGCCGCGCGACCGGCTGCGCGGCTTCCACGACTGGATGTCCGGTCTGATCTCCACCTTCCCGGACCAGCTGCGCGGCTATGTGTACGCCAACCCGTTCGGCGACGACGACCATCTCGAAGGCGTCCGCGAGACCCTCGCCGACCCCGCCTTCGTCGGTCTGATCACCACCTCCAGCGTCCACGGCGAACTGCTCGCCTCACCCAGGGCCGATGGATTCTTCGCCCTCGCGGCGGAGACCCGGGCGCCGGTCCTGGTCCACGCCCCGGCCGAGCCGATCGGCACGGAACGCGTCGACGATCTCGGCTTCGTCGAACAGATCGGCCGGTTCGGCGACCTCACCGTGGGCATCGCGATGATCGCGTTCGCGGGATGGCTGGACAAGTACCCGGAGCTGCGGCTGATCGGCGCCACCGGCGGCGGCGCCCTGGCCCTGCTGCCCGAACGGCTCCAGACCGCGGCCCGGCCCCGGCACTGGGGCCCGGGCGCGCCCGGGGCGGACGGGCCCGCGGACCGCCGGCCCCCGGCCGAGCCGGGCGAGGCGCTGCGCCGGATGTACGTCGACACCAGCACCTACAGCCCGGCACACCTCGGGCTCAACGCGGAGGTGCTGGGTCCGGAACGGATGATGTTCGGCACCGACTCGCCGCCGATCTCCGTACCGCTGGAGGAGTACATCCGCATGATCGAGAAGCTGCCCCTCGACAAGGCGTCCCAGCAGCTCATCCTCGGCGGCAACGCCGAGGCCGTCTTCGACCTCAGGAGCCGTCCGTGACCAGTGTGGAGGACCCGGCCGTCGCCGCCGAGCAGTGCACCCCCGAGTTCCGGCGGAACCCGTACCCCGTCTACGAGCACCTCAGGGAGACGGCGCCCGTCTGCCCGATGCGCCCCCGGCACGGCATCGACACCTATCTGATCACCCGTTACGAGGACGCGCGGGCGGCGCTCTCCGATCCCCGCTTCAGCAAGGACATGTACGGGGCGATGGAGTCGTACCGGAGGATCTTCGGCGACTCCTCCGTGGCCCTCGACGACCACATGCTGAACTCCGACCCGCCCAAGCACACCCGGCTGCGGAAGCTGGTCAGCTCCGGATTCACCCCGCGCCGGGTGGAGTCCCTGCGGCCCCGTATCCGCGAGGTCGTGGACGCGCTGCTCGACGGGTGCGACCCCGGCGAGCCCGTCGATCTGCTGCCCGCCTTCGCCTTCCCGCTGCCGATCATCGTGATCTGCGAACTCCTCGGTGTGCCGGCGCAGGACCGGGCCAAGGTCCAGGAGTGGTCCACCACGGTGGCCCAGACCGGCTTCAGCAAGGAGTCCAAGCTCGCCCAGCAGCGTGCCGAGGAGAGCCTGTACGCCTACTTCGCCGAGGTCATCGAGGACAAGCGCGCCCACCCCGGCGACGATCTGCTCAGCGCCCTCATCGAGGCCCGTGACGAGAACGGCACCCTCACCGAGCACGAGATGATCTCCACGGCGTTTCTGCTGATGTTCGCGGGACACAAGACCACCGCGTTCCTCATCGGCAACGCCGTCCACCACCTCCTCTCCCACCCCGAGCAGCTCCGCGCCGTGCGCGAGGACCCGGAGCTGCTCGGACCGGCGGTGGAGGAGGTGCTGCGCCACGACGGCTCGGTGGAGACCGCGACCTTCCGCTTCGCGACCGAGGACGCCGAGATCGCCGGAACCCGCATCCCCCGGGGCGCCCTGGTCCAGATCGCCCTCAGCTCGGCCAACCGGGACCCGAGGAAGTTCGACGACCCGGACCGCTTCGACGTGGCGCGGCCGGGCAGCCCCCAGAGCACCCATCTGGGGTTCGGCCACGGCATCCACTACTGCCTGGGGGCGCCGCTCGCGCGGCTGGAGACACAGCTCGCCCTCACCGGCCTCTTCGGCCGCTTCCCGAGGACCGCCTTCGCCCACCCCGAACGGGAAGCCACCTGGATGGAGGTCCCGTTCCCGGCATTCCGCGGTCTGACCGAGCTGTCCGTCGTCCTCGAACCCCGTCCCTGACCCGGGCGCGAAGGGCCACGGCGGCGGCCGTCCCGCTCCGCCGGACCGCTCCCGGGCGGCCCGGCGGAGCGTGTTAGCGTGGCACGGCCCGCAGGGAACGCGCCCCGGCGGCACCCGCCCCGACGGCACCCTTTCGCGCGGAACACCCGCGACCAGCACCGACCGGGAACGGCAGCGGCCCGGGACCCGGAACCGGCCGCGGAGAAACGGAACCTCCTCCATGACCACCTGGACCACCCGCCCCGAGCGGCCCGGGGACGCCGCCGCCGTCCACGGGATCAACGCGTCGGCCTTCCCCACCCCGGCGGAGGCCGACCTCGTCGACGCGCTCCGCGCGGACCCCGGCGCCTGGATCGAGGGTCTCTCCCTGGTGACCGAGGCCCCCGACGGCACTCTCGCCGCGCACGCCCTGCTCACCCGCTGCCACATCGACGGCCACCCCGCGCTCGCCCTCGCCCCGTGTGCCACGCTCCCCGCCCACCAGCGCCGGGGAGCCGGCTCCGCGGCGATCCGCGCGGCACTGGAGGCCGCCCGGGAACGGGGCGAGGCCCTCGTGGTGGTCCTCGGACACGCCGACTACTACCCCCGGTTCGGGTTCGAGCCCGCCTCCCGCTGGGGCATCCGCGCGCCGTTCGAGGTGCCGGACGAGGCGATGATGGCCCTGGTGCTCGACTCCGGCCGGCCGGTTCCGTCCGGTGTCATCCGCTGGGCGGACGCCTTCGGCGTCTGATCCGCGTCCGGCCCCGGCCGGCCGGGGACCGCTCACGCCCGCCGGGTGGAGCGGTCCTCGCGCAGCCCGTCCCGGACGGCGGTGATCAGCCTCCGGCTGCTGTCGAAGGCGGCCTGGAGCCCGGCCGCGGGAGTGGTGCCCGCCCTCTGGTGCAGCACCACCCCGAGGATCAGCCCGGAGCCATGGCCCTCGCCGGTCTCCGCCGCCCACATCAGCGCCCCGCCCGCGGGGGTGCTCGACCCGGTCTTGAGCCCCACGACCCCGTCCCTGCCCAGCAGCTTGTTGGTGTTGACGACGGTGCCCGTGGCCCCGCCGACGGTGACCTCCGGGGTGGCGACAATGGACCGGAAGACCTTGTCCCGCATCACCGCCCGCGCGAGCAGCAGCTGGTCCGCCGCGGTGCTCGTGGTCGTGGCCTCCAGGCCGCTGGCACCGGTGTAGGTGGTGCGGTCCATCCCCAGATCGCGGGCGGCGCGGTTCATCTCCGCCACGAACGCCTTCTCGCTGCCCGAGTGCCAGCGGGCCAGCAGCCGCGCGGCGTTGTTGCCCGACGGCAGCAGCAGCAGTTCCAGCAGCTGCCGCTGGGTCAGCCGCCGGCCCGCCTCCAGCACGACGGTGGACTCGTCACGGGACCACGACTCGTCGGCGGCCCGCTGGTCGACGGGGATCGAGGGGCCGGGTTCGCCCTCCCGGAGCGGACGGCTCCGGAGGACGACATGAGCCGTCATCACCTTGGTGACACTCGCGATCGGCACCGGCGTCTGCTTCCCGCTCGTCCCGATTTCCCCCTGCCCGGTGATCGCCACCCCCGCCTGCCCGTCCTCCGGCCAGGGGAGCGCCATCCGTTCCCCGGCGGCCGGCGCGGCCGCGCGACGCGATCCGGACCCGTCCTCGCGGGAGACCACCAGCCATCCGCACAGGGCGGTCAGGACCAGGACCGCCACCGCACCCCACACCACCGCGGGGGACGGCACCCCGCGCGGCCGGCGCGGCGCGGCCACCGTCCGCTCCTCGGTGGACGGGCCGTTTCCGGGCTGGGCGTGCATGGGGACCTCCGGGGGACGAGCGCGCCGGTGTGCGCACACCCCCACCGTCCCGGGGGGACGTCTCCGGGACCCCGAGGTCACTCACCCGTCACCGCTCGGCTGTGTCTCCGCTCTGTATCAACCCGTCGCCGGGCGCCGCCCCGCGGGCCGCGACCGTCCGCAGATGGTCCCTGATCGTGTTCCGCACCGGCTCCGGCCGGTCGTGGAGGTAGAAGTGGCCGCCGGGGAAGACATGGGCGGTGAACGGCCCTTCGGTGTGCTCGCGCCACGCCTCCACCTCCGGGACGGCGGCACGGGGATCGGCGTCCCCCGTCAGCGCCACCACGGGGCAGTCCAGCGGCGGCTGGGGCACATGGACATAGGTCTCCGACGCCCGGTAGTCCCCCCGGATCGCGGGCATGATCACTTCCAGCAGCTCGGGATCGGCCAGGGCGTCGGCCGCCGAGCCGCCGAGCCGCCTCAGCTCCCGCAGAATCCCCTCGTCGTCGCGGAGATGGACCCGTTCGGCCCGGTCGATATGGGGTGCCCTGCGCCCGGACAGAAACAGCACCGCGGGCAGCCGGGGTCCGGGCAGCCGCCGCAGCCCCCGGGCCACCTCGAAGGCGACGGTCGCCCCCATGCTGTGGCCGAACAGCGCCAGCGGCCGGTGATCGGCCTGTCCGGCGACCACCGGGACCAGCCGCTCGACCAGCTCGGGAAAGGAGGTGACACAGGGTTCGAGACGGCGGTCCTGCCGGCCCGGGTACTGCACCGCCAGCACCTCGGCCCAGGGCGCCAGCGCCACCGACATCGCGTGATAGGCACTCGCCGAACCGCCCGCGTGGGGCAGGCAGACCAGCCGTACCGGAGCCTCGGGGGAGGGGGTGAAGTTCCTTACCCACAGGGCGGAATCATCGGTGCGCCGCTCCATCCCGGACCTCCTCGCCCCTCCGCCGGGACAGGGGCCCGGGCCATCCGCCGGGGGCCGGCGCCGTGGTGGCCGCGACCGGGGCGGCCCTGGGGATTCGTCTGCTCATCACTCGGGCCAATCGTCGGGGGTACGGCCGGAATCCGGGCCCTGGTCCACAGAGATCGTAAACCCCGCGCCCGTGGCCGGGCGGTGACTCCGTGCGATAAGCCGGGTAAGGATGTCCCCCATGAGAGCTTCCGGACAGGCCATGGGTTCGCTCATGGCCATCAGTGATCTGCATGTGGCCTACCCGGAGAACCGGCGCATCGTCTCCGGCATCCGCCCGGACTCCGACGCCGACTGGCTCATCGTGGCCGGTGACGTGGGGGAGATAGCCGAGGACGTCGAGTGGGCGCTGCGCACCCTGCGCGACCGCTTCGCCACCGTGGTCTGGGCGCCCGGCAACCACGAGCTGTGGACCCATCCGTCCGACTCGGTCCAACTGCGCGGCGAGGCCCGCTACCGGCATCTCGTGGACATCTGCCGGGGACTGGGCGTCCTCACCCCGGAGGACCCCTACGCGGTCTGGGAGGGACCGGGCGGCCCGGTCACCGTCGCGCCGCTCCTCGTGCTGTACGACTACAGCTTCCGCACCCCCACCGCCGCCACCCGGGAGGAAGCGCTCGCCCAGGCGTACGAGGCCGGGGTGGTCTGCACCGACGAGGTACTGCTCCACCCCGACCCCCACCCCAGCCGGCAGGCGTGGTGCCGGGCCAGGGTCGCGGAGACCGAGAGCCGGCTGGCGGCGCTCGCCCCCGGGACGCGTACCGTCCTGGTGAACCACTACCCCCTCGTCAGAGAGCCCACCAGGGTTCTGTACTACCCCGAACTCGCCCAGTGGTGCGGCACCGAACTCACCGCGGACTGGCATCTGCGGTTCAACGCGCAGACGGTGGTCTACGGCCATCTGCACATCCCGCGCACCACCTGGCACGACGGCGTCCGCTTCGAGGAGGTCTCGGTCGGCTATCCGCGCGAGCACGGGCCGCGGGGGTTCCCCCGGGGCGTACTGCGGCAGATCCTCCCCGCGCCGGAACCGGAGCCGGTTCCGGGGACGCAGCCGTCATGATCGACCGTATTCTGCCCCCGTCGGTGGCCTCCGCCTGGGCCCTCGACGACACCGGCACCATCGCGCTCTTCCCCCAGGAGGAGGCCGCGATCGTCCGGGCCGTGGAGAAGCGGCGCCGCGAGTTCACCACGGTACGGGCCTGTGCCCGCCGGGCCCTCGCCCGGCTCGGGCTGCCGGAGGCACCGCTGGTGCCGGGCGTGCGCGGCGCCCCGGTCTGGCCCGCCGGGGTGACCGGCAGCATGACGCACTGCGCGGGCTACCGCGCGGCCGCGCTCGCCCGCACCACCGACCTGGCCGCCGTCGGCATCGACGCGGAGCCGCACGACACCCTTCCCGACGGGGTGCTCGAAGCCGTGGCCCGGCCCGAGGAGAGAGCCTGGATCGCCGAGGGCGGGGCCGGGCCCGGAGTGTGCTGGGACCGGCTGCTGTTCAGCGCCAAGGAGACCGTCTTCAAGGTCTGGTACCCGCTGACCGGGAAGGAGCTGGGCTTCGAGGAGGCGACCTTGGTCTTCCACCCCGGCGGCACCTTCACCGCCCGGCTGCTGGTGCCCGTACCGGCGACCGCGCACCCGCTCCCGGCCGAACTGCCCGGCCGCTGGACGGTGGCGGACGGCATCGCCCTCACCGCCGCCGTACTGCCCGCACCGGCCGGAGGGTCCCACCCGCGGCGGACCACCGGCGCCGGCCACGCGGGCTGAGGGACAGCGCCCGGCGTCCGGGGCCACGGCCCCCGGTACGGGCACCGCCGGCCGGGCGGCCGCCTCCGTGCCGGGGGCGGACGGCGGCGCTCCGGGTGTCACAGCAGGGTCTGCGCGACGGCGGCCAGCCGGAGTCCATGGGCCTGAAGCGCCGCCCGGCCGGCGGGCCGCCCGGCGGCGAGCGCGACCTGGGAGGCGAGGGGGTCGACGGCGTGGGCCCGCACGGTCCGCCGGGTGAGCGCGCCGTCCCTGCCCTCCTCCAGGCCGCCGTAGCCGTCGAGGAACGCCGGGGTGAGCAGCCCGTGCGCGTACACCCGTCCCAGCTCGGCGGCCGGCGGTCCGACGAGGCTGTTCGCCAGGTCGAGCACCCCGACGATCCCGCTGCCCCGGAAGCAGAGGTTGTCCGGGCGCAGATCCATGTGGAGCAGCGAGTCCCCGCCGGCCCCGAGGATCGCCTCCCGCAGCGCCGGCTCGATCAGCTCGGCCGGGGGCAGCGGATACAGCCCGGCCGCCCGCCGGTAGCGGTTGAGGGCCCGGGACAGCAGCGCGGTGGGGCGGCCCGCCGCCCGCAGCTCGGCCAGACCGGGCTCCCGCCGGGGCCGCAGGGTGTGGATCGTCCGCGCCAAACGCCCCAGCGACCGCTGCTGCTCCGTGTCGAGTGCGGCGCACTCGTCGTGCTCGACGAGGTCGGCCAGCATCCAGGAGTGGCCGCCGGGCTCCTCCCGGCGCTCCCAGGCGACCACCCGGGGCGCCGGCACCCCGGCGGCGGCCAGCAGCCGGTGCAGGACCACCTCACGGCGGATGACCCGGGCGAAGTCGGTGAACCCGTCGTATCCGGTACGGGTGGTCTCCCGGAGCGGGACCCGCAAGGCGTACCGGGCTCCGGCCGCGCCGGCGCGGAGCACCGCGAAGTCCGTGCCCTGCCGCCAGGGCGCGAGGGTCACGGGGCCGGTGCCGAGCGCGGCCTCGACGCGGGGGAGCAGGGCCGGCACCCAGGACGCGATGTCGGGCGGCGGCCGCAGAACCGGCCCCGGGATCATGGGGGAGGGAGCGTGCCGCTCGTCCGACGCCATGTCAGTGGGGGCCGAACTGTTCGGTGGCGACCACTGTGCTGACCATTCTCCCCCGCCGTCCGTCCGGACCGATGGCTCCATGGTTCCCCACGGCACGCCGGTTTCGCCGGACGGGTTCACGCCGTACGGGCGTTCGGACGGCAATTGTCCGGAAGTCCTCGGTGCTTTCGCCGTATTCGCCCGCTCATCACGGGGAGATACGGCGCACGGTGACCCGGGGGCGGGGGCGTGTTCCGCGCGCGCGGCACCCGAACACGCGCACAGCGCCCCACGGCGTGGTGGCCGTGGGGCGCTGTGGGCCCGCGGGTCAGTTCTTGCGGGTGGTGATGTCGTCGGTGAGCTGGGGAACGACGGTGAAGAGATCACCGACGACGCCGTAGTCGGCGAGGTCGAAGATCG
>NZ_JBSFER010000042.1:0-36769 GCF_053594535.1 Streptomyces sp. NPDC001889 | reverse complement strand
CGGCCCCCGGCCCAGCGGTGTGCCGATGCCCGATGCGCAGCCGGTCAGGCAGACCACCGGCCCCGCCATCACGGACCTCATGCCGGACGAAGAACCGCCGTGGTTCCGCAGGGAGCGGGCGTACTGCTGGAGGACCCACAGTTCGTTCTGTACGGCGGTGTGCTGCTCGGGGTCCGCGTGCTGGCCGAGGCGGGAGAGGGTGCCCTGGATCTCGGCGATCCGCCGGTCGACCGCGCGCAGCCGGACCTGGACGAGCTGCTCGCCCGCGTAGGTCTCGTCGACGATCTTCGCGTGGATGGCCTCGACGGCCATCTCGGTGACCATGGCGCGCACGGTGTCGTTGGCGGCGGCCTCGCGGACCCGGGCGAGATAGCCGGGGCTGTCCGCCCGGCCCTGCTCGGCCCCGCCCGCCTCGGCGATGGTCTGGCGGACATCCGCGTACGGAGGGGCGGTGAACTCGTCGGCCCCGTAGGCGTCGAAGGCCGGGGAGACCAGCTCGGGGCGCTGGAGGGCGAGCTTGAGCAGCTCGCGCTCGGTGCGGTGGGCGGGGCTGCGGAGATTGAGGGCGGGGCCGGAGCCGCCGGGGACGGCCGTGGGCTGCTGCCGGTCAGCGCCGCCCCGCCCGGGGGCGCCGTTGCGGGAGGGGGCGCCGGTACGGGAGGAGGCCGGGCCGCGCCCGCCCCGGTCCCGGGCCCAGCGGGCGAGCTGGGCGACCCGTTTGACGACGAACTGGGTGTCGAGGATGCCGACGATCCCCGCGAGCTGTACGGCGGATTCGTGCTGGATGGCGAAGTTCTTGATGCCGGCGACGATGGGCGCGGCCTCGTCCAGCGCGGCGGCCCGGCCGGCGGGGGTCTCCAGGTTGTGGCGTGTCACGACCTGGCGGATGGCGAACTCGAAGAGCGGGGTGCGGGTGTCGACGAGCTTCCGCACCGCGCCGTCGCCCTCGGCGAGCCGCAGGTCGCAGGGGTCCATCCCGCCGGGGGTGATCGCGATGGAGGTCTCGGCGGCGAACTTCTGATCGTCCTCGAAGGCCCGGAGCGCGGCCTTCTGGCCGGCGGCGTCCCCGTCGAAGGTGAAGATCACCTCGGCGGTGGCATCGTCCATCAGCAGCCGCCGGAGGATCTTGATGTGGTCTCCGCCGAAGGCCGTGCCACAGGTGGCGATGGCGGTGGTGACCCCGGCCAGATGGCAGGCCATCACATCGGTGTACCCCTCGACGACGACGGCGCGGCGGGACTTGGCGATCTCCTTCTTGGCCAGGTCGATGCCGTAGAGCACCTGGGACTTCTTGTAGATGCCCGTTTCGGGGGTGTTCAGATACTTGGGCCCGTTGTCGCTCTCGTAGAGCTTGCGGGCACCGAAGCCGACAACATCGCCGGAAATGTCGCGAATGGGCCACATCAGCCGGCCGCGGAAGCGGTCGATGGGGCCCCGGCGGCCCTCCTGGGAGAGGCCGGAGAGGGTCAGCTCCTTGTCGCTGAAGCCCTTTCCGCGCAGGAAGCGGGTGAGGTGGTCCCAGCCCTGGGGGCTGTAGCCGACGCTGAAGTGCTGGGCGGCGGCGTGGTCGAAGCCCCGGTCAGCGAGGAAGGCGCGGCCGGTCTCGGCCTCGGGGCTGGTCTCCAGCTGCTCGATGTAGAACTGGGCGGCGACCTTGTGGGCCTCCACCAGGCGGATGCGCTCCCCCCGCTGGTGGCTGGGGTTGTACCCGCCCTCCTCGTACCGCAGGGTGATGCCGGCGGTGGCGGCCAGCCGCTCGACCGTCTCGGAGAAGGTGAGATGGTCGATCTTCATCACGAAGGCGATCGTGTCGCCGCCTTCCTGGCAGCCGAAGCAGTGGAAGAGACCCTTGCTCGGGCTGACCTGGAAGGAGGGGGACTTCTCGTCGTGGAAGGGGCAGAGCCCCTTCAGATTGCCGCCGCCCGCGTTGCGCAGCTGGAGGTAGTCGGACACGACGGCGTCGATCGGGACCGCGTCCCGAACCGCCTTGACGTCGTCATCGTTGATCCTGCCTGCCACATCTGAATTCTACGGGTGGACCGGGGCCTCTCCCGTCGGCTGTGGACAACTCCCGTCACGCGCTCAGCGACTCCAGGGGTACGGAGGGGTTGCCGAGGGCCTCCGGGTCCACCGCGGCACCCGAGCGGATCAGTGTCTGGATCGGGGCAGTGACGTCCCACACATTCACATTCATCCCGGCGAGCACCCGGTTCTCCTTCAGCCAGAACGCGATGAACTCGCGCTTTCCGGCGTCGCCGCGGAGCACCACCTGGTCGTACGAGCCGGCCGGGGCCCAGCCGGAGTACTCCAGGCCGAGGTCGTACTGGTCGGAGAAGAAGTACGGGACGCGGTCGTAGGAGACCTCCTGGCCGAGCATGGCGCGCGCGGCGGCCGGGCCGCCGTTGAGGGCGTTGGCCCAGTGCTCGACGCGGAGCCGGGAGCCGATCAGCGGGTGGTCGGCCGCGGCCACGTCGCCGGCGGCGCAGATGTCGGGGTCGGAGGTGCGCAGGGCGGCGTCGACGGCGATGCCTCCGCCGGCCGAGCGGTCGGCGATGGCGAGACCGGCCGCCTCGGCGAGCGCGGTGCGGGGGGCGGCGCCGATCGCGGCGAGGACATGGTGGGCGGGGTGCTCCTCGCCGTCGTCGGTGCGGACCGCCAGGACCATGCCGTCCTGGCCGGTGATCTCGGTGAGCCGGGCGCCGAAGTGGAAGCGGACCCCGTGGTCCTGGTGCAGCTCGGTGAAGACCTGGCCCAGCTCGGGGCCGATGACCTGGTGCAGCGGCGTGGCCTCGGACTCGACGACGGTCACCTCGGCGCCGTAGCCCCGGGCGGCGGCGGCGACCTCCAGGCCGATCCAGCCGGCGCCCGCGATGACCAGCCGCCCGTTGTCCCGGCCGAGGGCGGCGAGGACCTGGCGGAGCCGGTCGGCGTGGGCGAGGCGCCGCAGATGGTGGACCCCGGCGAGGTCGGTGCCCGGGATGTCCAGCCGGCGCGGTTCCGCTCCGGTGGCGAGCAGCAGCTTGTCGTAGTGGAGGACGGTGCCGTCGCCCAGCTCCACCGATTTCCCGGCGCGGTCGACGGCGACGACGGTCTGGCCGAGATGCAGTTCCACATCGGCCTGCGCGTACCAGCCGGGCTCGTGGACGAAGACGCTCTCGCGCTCCTCCTTGCCCTGGAGGTAGCCCTTGGACAGGGGCGGCCGTTCATAGGGGTGGTCCCGTTCGTCACCGACGAGGATCACGCGCCCGGTGAACCCCTCGGCGCGGAGGGTCTCGGCGGCCTTGGCTCCGGCGAGACCGCCGCCGACGATGACGAATGTCCGATGTCCATCGACCACTTGGTGCCTCCTTTTTCCGGCTGTTCCCGGCTGTTCCCGGCTCTTCCTGGCTTCTGCGCTGCCTGACAGGGAGCGTCCCGCACGGAGCGGGGCGGCGGAAGAGGGAGTGGTCCTGGCGTGTCCTGTCCCGGGTCCCTCCCCGGGCGGGCCATGCGGCCTAGAGGCGGGCCGTGAGCTGGGCGTGCAGGGTGCGGGCCGAGGCGTCGGTGAGGGAGGCGAGCTGATCCACAATCACCCGACCGCGCGCCCGGTCGTCGCTCGCGGCGTCGAAGAGGGCACGGAATTGCGGATCGAGTGTGTCGGGCGCGCGGGCCGTGACCGCCTCCGCCAGCTCGGTCAGCACGATGCGCTGGTCGGCCCGGAGGACGGCCTGCTCGTCGCGCTGCATCACATAGCGGTCGGCGACGGCCTTGAGCACCGCGCACTCGTTCCGCGCCGCGCGGGGGACGACCAGCTCGGCGGCGTACCGGGTGAGGGGGCCGGTGCCGTAGGCGTGGCGGGTGGCGCCCTCGGCGGCGAGGCAGAACCGGCCGATGAGCTGGCTGGCGGCGTCCTTGAGCCGGGCCTGCGCCAGGGCGGAGCCGTCGTAGTGGTGGGGCCACCACTCCTGGCCGACGAGGCGGTCGAGCGCCTCCGACAGCTCCTCGGGGTCGGTGTCCGCCGGGACGTATCTGCCGATGGCGACCCGCCATATCTCCGCCCGCTCGTCCTCGGCGAGCAGCAGATCCGGGTCGATGTGGCCGGCGTGCAGCCCGTCCTCGAAGTCGTGGACCGAGTAGGCGACATCGTCGGACCAGTCCATGACCTGGGCCTCGAAGCACTTGCGGTGGCCGGGGGCGCCCTCGCGAATCCACTCGAAGACGGGCAGGTCGTCCTCGTACACCCCGAACTTCACCGAGGTGGGGTCGGTGGGGTGGCCGCCTCGGGCCCAGGGGTACTTGGTGGCGGCGTCCAGCGCGGCGCGGGTGAGGTTGAGGCCGACGCTGATCACCTCGCCGTTCGCGGCGCGGGTGAAGCGCTTGGGCTCGATCCGGGTCAGCAGCCGCAGGGACTGGGCGTTGCCCTCGAAGCCGCCGCAGTCCTTGGCGAAGTCGTTGAGCGCGGTCTCGCCGTTGTGTCCGAACGGAGGGTGGCCCATGTCGTGGGAGAGACAGGCGGCCTCGACGAGGTCGGGGTCGCAGCCGAGCGCGGCGCCCAGCTCCCGGCCGACCTGGGCGCACTCCAGGGAGTGGGTGAGGCGGGTGCGCGGGCTGGCGTCCCAGGCCTGATTGCGGGTGCCGGGGGTGACGACCTGCGTCTTTCCGGCGAGCCTGCGCAGCGCCGAGGAGTGGAGCACCCGGGCGCGGTCGCGCTGGAACGCGGTCCGTCCCGGACGTTTGTCGGGCTCGGGGGCCCAGCGTGCGGTGGCCCTGTCGTCGTACGGGTCCTGAGTGGTGCCAGTGGTGCCTGCCATGCTCCGAAGGTAACCGGCCCCGGTGACAGCCGCCGCCACCGGTGATCGCGCGGGCGGCGGGCCGGGGCGCTCTCAGGGGCTGCCGGGAGGCGCGGACGGCGGGCCGGGGTGCTCGCCGCCCGGCCGGGGAGTGCCGTCGAGCCGGACGGTGCCGAGCCGGGTGCCCAGCTCGGCGGTGATCCGCAGCAGCAGCTGAGCCGTGGTGTCGAGGGGCGGGGACTCACGGGGATGCGCCGGCTCCGTCATGGGGGCGATCCTGCCGGGCCGGGGTTGCGGGGCTGTTGCCGTCCGGTGACGGGGGTTTTCCACAGGTTCGGCGGCCCGGAGGACCACTGTCAGACCGGTCACCTACTGTCATCGACATCGAAACCGGTACGTCGGGGAGGCGGTCTTGCCATGGGCTGGATCGAGACAGACAGCGGTGGCTACACCGTGGCGTTGGACGGCACGGGGGTGCTCTGCCGGAATGCGGCGGGCCGCCTGCTGAAGCAGGTTCCGCCGAAGCTGCGGGAGGATGCCGCGGTGGTGCGGCTGCGGCAGCTCGCGGAGTGGCTGGAACGGCACGATCGGGAGTGCCGGGAGCAGGTGGACATCTGGCTGGTGCGGTCACTGCCGGTGCCGGTGGCCCTGCTGGCGCGGGTGTGGCCGGACACGGCCTGGCAGTCGGCGCTGCGTGATCTGGTGGTCGCCCCGGTGGGGGCGGACGGCGCGGCGGACATGGAGCGCGCGGGCCTTCTGCGGGACGCGGACCCGGTGAAGGGCCTGGGGATCGTCGATCTGGACGGCGATTCGGTGCGGCTCGACTGCGAGAGCGTGCTGATACCCCACCCGGTGCTGCTGGAGGACCTGGAGGAGCTGCGGGAGTTCGCGGTGGAGCTGGGGGTCCGGCAGGGCGTGGAGCAGTTGTTCCGTGAGGTGTGGCGGCGGCCCGACGAGACGGCCGGCCAGGAGTGGCACGCCTACGCCAAGGCGAAGTTCGATCAGTTGCGGCACGCCACGGCGCGGGCGGTCGCGCTCGGGTACCGGGTGCGCGGCGGTCAGGTGCTCTGCCCGCTGGTGGAGGAGGGCCGCTCGCTGGAGGCGGCGTACTGGCTGGGTGCCGACTATCCGGACGCGGAGGCGCGCACCGGGGCCCTGGAGTGGCGGGACCGGGAGGGCCGGCGGCTGCCGCTGGCCGAGGTGGGGCCGGTCGCCTGGTCGGAGGGCGAGCGGATGGCGGCGCTGGTCCACGCCGGCCGGGTGGTCGTCGACGAGGACGAGGCGCTCCGGTGAGCGGCACACCGGGCGCGCACAGCACCCAGAGCACAGACACAGGCACGGGCACGGGCACGGGCACGAGAAGCACTGACGGCACCGAGAACACCGCGGGGGAATCGATGGACGGACTGCTGGACGCGGGAGGGGTACTGCCGCTCGGCGGGGGCGGGACCAGGGACGGAAGCGGAAGCGGAAGCGGGGAGCCGGGCGCGGGACCGGGTGAGGGGCCGGGCGAGGCGCTGACGGCGCGGGCCTACGGCCATCCGGCGCTCGACGGGCGCACCGTGGTCCGGCTGGTGCCCGCGGCCATCGCCCCGGCGGAGGACCTGGCACTGGAGTACCTCGGCTTCGAGGGCGCCGGCGCGGCGGCCGTGGGCCGGGTGCGGCCCCAGTCGCTCGGCTTCCCCGCCTGGGCCCTGGTCCACGACCCGGCCCAGGGGCATCACGCGCTGGCCGTGGTCAAGGAGATGGAGCGCCTGGCGCGCCAGGTGGCCACCAAGCCGGGCCTGGCGAAGGAGGGCTTCGACGAGATCGGCACCCGGCTGGACCGCTCCGTACCGCACTTTCTGCCCACCTACTACGAGCAGGTGGGGCGGCTCTTCCTCGGGGTGGAGGCGCGGCAGCAGGCGTCGGTGTTCTTCGGGAAGGCGCGCGCGGCGGAGCAGCGGCACGCCCTGCCGGTGGACGAGGCACGGCTGCGCGAGGTCTTCCTGGAGTTCGCGGGGGCGGGCGCGCTCAGCGGCAAGGCGCTGCGGGAGTACGCGAAGGGCCTCGCCGAGCGGCTGACGCCCCAGGACGCGTACACGGAGTTCCGGGCGCTCTCCGCACAGCGGTGCACCGCGGGACTCACCCCGTACGCGGGGATGCTGGAGGATCTGCGGCGCCTCGCGCGGAGCGCCGGTCTCGACGCCGCCGCCGAGGAGGCCGCGCTGCTCGGCGAGATCATCCACACGGGGGCGATGAGCCGGGCGTCGGGCGGCTTCTGGAAGTCGGCGCTGCCCGCGCTGATCACCGTCGCCTCAGGTGATCAGTCCGTGCGGGAGCGGCTGCTGGCGCTCTGGCCGGAGGCCGGCGGTGAGAGCACCGAGGAGTTCGACGCGGCCTGGCTGGAGCTGCTGGAGCGGTGCGGGGCGGTCGCCCTCCTCCTCGACGGCACGGTCCCGGCAGCCAAGTGGCTCTCGGCCTGGAGCCGCTACCGTCACCGCGGCTGGCGCGATCTGAAGCGCGTCCCCGCCGAACTGGCCCTGGTGGAGCGGCTCGCGGAGCGGCTGATCGCGGACGGCGCCCCGCTGAACCTGCTGCGCGGGGGCTGGCGCACCAGTGTCGACCTCGACCTGCTGGATCTCTGTCTCGCCCTGGGCATCCCCGTGAACCCCCCATCGGACGGCACGGGGAATCTGGAGCTGTCGCCCTGGTTCGCCGACGAGGGCGAGGGGCGCCGGGATCTGGTGGCGCTGGTCGCCGATGCCCGGTTCGCCGGGCTGCTGCGCGGCGGGGTGGAGCGGCTGTCGGCCGACGGGGGCGAGGGCCGGCTGAAGCAGGTCGTCGCCCATCCCGCGCTGCGCACGGTGCTGCGCGACTGGATCGGCGACCGCGCCGACGACCTGGACCGCCCGCTCGGGCTGCCGCTGCTGGACGGGCTGCTGGGGCGGCTGGCCCCGGTCTCGTCGGCGCTGGGCACCGCGCCGGAGGCGGCGGCCAGGATCACCGCCTTCTCCCCCGCCGGAGCCCTCGCGCACACCCTGCGCACCGGGGTGCTCGACGAGTTGGGCTGGCCCGCGCTGGAGGAGGCCATCGGCGAGCTGGGCACGGCGGGCACAGCGGGCACTCCGGCCCGGGGCCGCCGCGGCGCCGACGACGAGAGCCACGCCCTGGCGGACGCCTGGCCGGCGCTGGTGGTGCGGCTCGGTCTGCGGGCCGTCGCGGTGGGGCCATCGGGCATCCTCGACCGGCAGACGCTCTCGCTGCCGGCGCCCAAGGCGCACCACTGGGACACTCCGCTGGTCCGCTGGATCGGCGGCCAGTGGCTCACGGTCAACGGGTACGGCGACGAGCGGCGGGGCCGCTGGTCGGGCCGGGCCGCCGAGGTCTTCACGCCGGACGGCACGCTCCCGGACACCTGGCTCTCGTGCCGCACGGCCTCGCTGGAGCTGGCGGACGGCAGCCGCACCTTCGGCGGGCGGCCGGTGCACCCCGGGGACACCTCGTTCGCGGGTGAGGCACGGCAGATCGCCTCGGACGGTGTCTCCGTGTGGGTGCTGCACGAGGGCGAGTGGTGGGACTACGACCCGGAGTCGGCGCGCCGGGGCCGGGTGACCGTTCCCGCGTTCTTCGACACGGCGCTCGCGGAGCGCCGGGGCACCCTGCTCCAGCGCTTCTGCCGGCTGCTGCCCGCCCGGCCGGGGCTGGAGTCCTCGCCGCTGGGGAGCAGGGACGGCCTGGTCGGCTGGTGGGTCCGGTTCGATCCGCGGGCGCGGACCCTCACCGCCTGCTCCGTGGACGGCAGCCGCAGCCCGGCGGTGCCGCTCCCCGCCGGCGCCCGCCCCGGGCAGATGTCGGACGGGATTCCGGTGCCGCCGCTGAAGCTGCCCGCCGGCGCGGTACTGCACCCCCGGGAGACCCGGGGGCACAGCGGGAAGGTCGATCTGCACGACGCGGACGGCACCCTGCTGGCCACCGTCGAGGAGGCGGGCAGTGCACCGGTGTACGCGGGGGGCACCCCGCTGGTGCCGCCGCTGGGGCACTGGCACGCGCTGCGCCCGCGCGACGAACGGGGTTCGGCCGCCCTGCGCACCGTGACCGAGGCGGACGCGGCGGCGCTGCTGGCGGCCGTCGCGGAGGGCGCCGAACCGGCGGACGCCGTGCGCAAGCTGCTGCCGGAGATCACCCACACCGCGCTGGTGGCCGGTGTCGCCGGGCTGGTCGGGGAGGCCGCGCGGCACGCCGGGCGCATCGCGGTCCTGGCCAGGAGGGCCGCCGAGAAGGAGGAGACCGATGGTCTGCCGGTGGTGCGGTTCGCCCACGACGGGCCGCTGCGGCAGGCGCTCAACCCGCTCACCGACTCCCACAGCTCCTCCTACTGGAACTCCCGGGAGCAGGACACCGTCTCGGTCATGAACCAGCTCCGGTGGCTGGAGCGGATGCTGGCCCCGGGCGCGGGCGAGAGCCGGGAGACCACCGGCTCCGCCGCGGTGGAGTGGCTGGGGCTGCCCGGCTGGGGGCTGGCGGCCGCGGCGGTCAAGGCCGCTTCCCCGGCGACCCCGGAGAAGGAGAGCAAGGCGCTGCTGGAGTTCCTCGGCGCGGCCCTGGAGGTACGGGCCGGCGGGGACGCGGTCCTGCTGGACCCGCGCGGACGGCTGCGGCTCGTCAGACTGAGGGGTGAGACCTCCGAGGCGGCCGGCTCGTTCATCGGCACCGTCCGGCACACGGGGGCGCGGCGGCTGCTGGTGACGGCCGTGAAGCGGACCGAGCCGGGGCACGCGGTCTGGGAGTGCGTCGAGTACGACCCCGCCGGGGCCTTCGGCGGCTGGGACGGCCTCACCGAGGTCGGGTCCCGGGTGCTGGGCACCCCGGCGGACCCGCCGCGCGAGGAGGCGGTGCGCCGGCTGCTGGACGGAGTGACGCGGCGCGGTCCGCTGCCGTACCGGCCGGAGCGGGCCCAGGAGTTCGCGGAGCGGGTGGGCATCGGCCCGGTGACCGCCGCGCTGGTCCAGCTCGGACTGCCCGGTGTCGACGACTACGGCAGGGACGGGCTGCTGCCCGCCGGGTTCCTGGCGCCGCTGGGGCTCAAGAGCGCCGATGCCAAGGCCGGCCGCACGGCGGCGAGCGCGCTGACCACCGCCGAACGGCAGCGGTACACGGGGCTGCTGCTCCCGGCGGACGGCGACGGCGTGGACCGCCTGTGGGCGGAGGGCTTCGACCTGGAGCCGCTCACCGGTGCCTGGCTGGCCGAGCGGGGCAGGCTGCGGGCCGTGCCCTCCTGGCTGACCGTCCGGATGGTGGCCGAGTTCTCCTCCGATCCCGGGCTGGAAGCGGCGCTCAACCCGGAGGCGCGGCCCGAGCTGACCGGCCGCACCGAGCAGCGGCTCGACAAGGACGGCGACCTGGAGCCGGCCAACGCCCGGAAGCTGCTCACCGGCGGCGCCCTGGGGTCGTACGAGTGCGCGCTGCGCTGGCTGGCGTACCGGCTGCCGTTCGGCGATCCGCTGCGGGCGGTGCTGCCGGTGACGCTGCGGATGGTGCGGGAGCGGCTCACCGATCCGGGGCTGCTGCTCGACCTCGGCGTGGACTGGGGGGAGGACGGCAAGCCGGTCTCGACCCGTATCCGGGAGGCCCATGGGCTGAGCCCGCGCCGCAAGGGCGCCAAGGACGGTCTGACGGAGGTGTCGGACGCGCTGGTGCTCGCCCCGATGAGCTACAGCTCGGCGCACGACTCGGTGTGGGTCAGATCCGCCGCCGTGGTCACGGGACCCGAGGCCGGTCCGGATCACCCGGCGCTGAAGCTGCTGCTCGCGGTGGCCGGGGAAGGGGGCGCGCTGGATTCGCTGCGGACCCTGCTCAGCGAGGAGTTCATGGCGCTGGTGTCGGCCGACGGGCCGGCCGGGGCGGCCCAGCACCCGGCGCACAGCGCCCCGGAGCTGGTGCCGGCGGCGGCGGAGCGGCTCGGCCTCTCCGAGGACGCGGCCACGCTCTATCTGATGCTGCTGGCGCTGCCGGACCCGGCGGACCGCGGCCAGGCGGAGTGGACCGGGTGGAAGCCGGCCCGGCTGAAGAAGGCGCGCGCGGAGCTGGCGGCCACGGATCTCGTGGTGGTGGCCAAGCG
Organism: Streptomyces sp. NPDC001889; assembly: GCF_053594535.1. Classification (NCBI taxonomy): domain Bacteria; kingdom Bacillati; phylum Actinomycetota; class Actinomycetes; order Kitasatosporales; family Streptomycetaceae; genus Streptomyces; species Streptomyces sp. NPDC001889. Next base: position 25,900 of record NZ_JBSFER010000042.1, on the reverse strand, counting down.
GGCGCGGGCCGGGCGTTCGCTCTTCCTGCCCGGGGGCTGGCTGGAGGCCAGGTCTCCGGCGCTGCCGCTGGAGAGCTGGAAGACGGCGCTGCTGCCCCAGGAGGAGTACGGCTTCACGGTGCCCGGCCGCCCCGTGGGGGAGCTGTTCCGGGCCGCCTGGCAGCGGGTGGTGGACGGCGACGCGCCGGGGTTCGAGGAGTTCGAGGGGCGCAACGCCCGGAAGGCCAGGAGGGGTTCGCGATGAGCGGGAAGGTGGCGGAGGGCGTGGCGCGGGGCGCGCGGCAGGTCGAGCTTCCGGAGGACCGGTACCGGCGGGAGCTGGAGTTCCTGGCCGCCTGTGACGAGGGTCCGAGGCCGCCGGGGTGGCGGATGACCCCGCGTTCGGTGGTGGTGTTCGTCTGTGGCTCCGACGGGGAGCCGCTGACCGCGCCGGACGGGCGGCGGCTGGTCGTCCCGCGGAAGTTCGTGGGCGACCGGGCGCTCGTCGAGCGGTGTGTGGTGACCCTGGCGGGCGAGCGGGGGCTGCTGCTGACCGGCGAGCCGGGCACGGCGAAGTCGATGCTGTCGGAGCTGCTGTCGGCCGCGGTGTGCGGAAGCAGCACCCTGACCGTCCAGGGCACCGCGGGCACCACCGAGGACCAGCTCCGCTACGGCTGGAACTACGCGATGCTCCTCGCCAAGGGCCCGAGCCGGGAGGCGCTGGTGCCGTCGCCGGTGCTGGCCGCGATGGTCCGGGGCGCGGTCGCCCGGATCGAGGAGGTCACCCGCTGTCTGCCGGAGGTGCAGGACGCGCTGGTGTCGCTGCTCTCCGAGCGCCGGATGTCGGTGCCCGAGCTGGCCGGCGCCGGGGACGCCGACGAGACGGTGCACGCGGTGCCGGGGTTCACCCTGATCGCCACGGCGAACCTCCGGGACAAGGGCGTCTCCGAGATGTCGGCCGCGCTCAAACGCCGTTTCAATTTCGAGGAGGTCGGCCCGATCCCGGATCTGGACGCCGAGACGGAGCTGGTGCGGGGGCAGGCGACAGCGGCGCTGGAGCGGTCGGGCGCGGCGTTCACCGTGGACGACACGGTGTTGCAGGCGCTGGTGACGGCGTTCCGGGATCTGCGCTCGGGGCGCAGCGCGGAGGGCTGGGAGATCGAGCGTCCCTCGACGGTGATGTCGACGGCGGAGGCGGTGCAGGTGGCCACCTCCATGGGTCTCGGCGCCGCCTATCTGGGCGACGGCCGGGATGTGGTGCGCACCCTGCCGGGCCATCTGCTGGGCACGGTCCGCAAGGACGACCCGTCCGACCACGCCCGGCTCCTCGGCTACTGGGACGGCCCGGTCCGCCGCCGGGCCGAGAGCGGGGCACCGCTGTGGCGGACGCTGTGGGAGCTGCGCGATGAGCTGGCCTGAGCCGGAGGCGGCCATGGAGCGGCTCGCCGACTGCCGGGAGCCGTATCTGATCGGGGTGCGGCACCACTCCCCCGCGCTGGCGGCGGCCGTTCCGGCGCTGCTCGACGGGGCGGCGCCCGAGGTGCTCCTCATCGAGCTGCCGGAGGAGTTCGCGCCCTGGCTCGGCCACTTGGGCGACCCGGCGACGGTGGCGCCGGTCGCGCTGGCGGGCAGCGGACGGGAGCTGGTGTTCCTGCCGTTCGCGGAGTTCTCGCCGGAGCTGGCGGCGATCCGCTGGGCGCGGGAGGCGGGGGTGGAGGTCCTTCCCTTCGATCTGCCGCTCGGCGCCCGGGTCCCGGGCGCCGAGCGCGACCGGGAGCCGGCCCCGGAGGCCGGTGCGCTCGGTGCCGCCCTGCGGGCCCGTGCCGGGGGCCGCCCCGGTGACGATCTCTGGGACCGGCTGGTCGAGGCGAGCGCACCCGGCGGGGACCCCGAGTCCCTGCGCCGCGCCGCGCTGCTGGTGGGCTGGGCGCTGCGCGGCGACGCCGGCCCGGTCTCCGCGTACGACCTGCGCCGTGAGGAGAACATGCGGCGCAGGCTCGCGGAGCACCGGGGGCGCAGGGCCGCGGCGGTCATCGGGGCGTTCCACGCCCCGGCGCTGGTGCCGGGGCCGCGCGCGGACGGCCCGCCCGGCCCGGACACCTCGCTCCGGGCGGCGGGGGCCTCCGGCGGCGAGGGGCGGCCCGAGCGGGCGGGGCCCGGCGGCGGGCGGTCGCCGGGGCCGGAGGGCCCACGGGCGGGCGGCCGGGATCTCGTCGAGGACGCCGGGGAGCCGATGGAGGTGGTGACCTCCCTGGTGCCCTACTCGTACGCGCTGCTGGACGAGCGGTCCGGGTACCCGGCCGGGATCAGGGACCCCGAGTGGCAGCACGGGGTGTTCCGGGCCGCCGGAGATCCGCGGCTGCTCGACGAGCTGCTGATCGGCACCGCGGTGCGGATCTGTGCGGCGGTGCGGGAGGCGGGGCACCCCAGTGGGCCCGCCGACGCGCGGGAAGTGGTGCGGGTCGCCCGGGACCTGGCGACGCTGCGGGGGCTGCCCGCCGCCGGGCGCGGAGAGCTGGCCGAGGCGGCGCGGACCGTGCTCACCCAGGGGCAGTTGCTCGGGCGGGGGCGGGTGGTGGCCTCGGCGATGGAGCGGGTCCTCGTCGGCTCGCGGCGGGGCAGGCCCGCGCCGGGCACCCCCCGCTCGGGGCTCGGGCCCTGTGTGGAGGCCCTGCTCGCCGAGGTGCGGCTGCCGGGGCCCGACGCGCCCGACCGCCGTGAGCTGCGGCTCGACATCCTCCGTTCCGGCCTCGACCGGCGCCGGGAGATCACCCTGCGGCGGCTGGCGGTCTGCCGGGTTCCGTACGGCGAGCCGGGCGAGGTCGCCGGGGTCGGCGAGGCCGCCGCGCTGACCACCCGCTGGACCGTCGCCTGGTCGCCTTCGACGGCCGCGATGCTCGATGTCGCCGGGATGTACGGGGTGACGCTGGAGCAGGCCGCCGAGGGCCTGCTGCGGCAGCGCCGGGCCGACGAGCGCCGGCAGGGCGGCCCGACCGCCGCCGAGGTCCTCGACGGGCTCGGCGAAGCGGCTTCCTGCGCGCTGCTCCCGCTCGCGGCGGAGCGGCTCGCCGAGGTCGCGGAGCTGCTCCCGGCGACGGGCACCCTGCCCGAGCTGCTGCGCGCGATGGAGCTGCTGGACCGGGTCCGGTCGGGGCATGTCCCGGGTGTGGGCGCCGCATGGGAGCGCCCCGCGGTCGAAGCGGCGCTGGAGGAACTGGCCGCCGCCGGGGTCCGGGCGCTCGACGGGCTCGCCGGTTCGACCGCCGAGGCCGACGCGGCGGCCCTGGTCACCCTCGCCGGGCAGGCCGCGGAGACGGGCGGCGGGCTGCGGCTCGCCGACGCGCTCACCCGGCTGGAGTCCGGCGCCACGCCCCTCATCCGGGGCGCCGCGGGTGCGGCGCGGGTGCTGTTGGGGCAGCGGGACCCGGCCGATTTCGGCATCCGGCTGGCCTCCCGCGCGGACGCGGCGGGCTCCGCCGAGCTGCGCGCCGGACTGTCCGGTTTTCTGCGCGGGTCGCTGCTCGCCGCCGGCCCGCTGCTGGAGACCGGCAGGGCGCTGGACCCGCTGCTGGAGCGGGTGGAGTCCTTCGCGGACCGTGCGTTCCTGGAGCGGCTGCCCGCGCTCCGGGAGGGGTTCGACGTGCTCTCCCCGGCGGCCCGTTCGCGGCTGCTGTCGGTGGTGGAGGACCGCACGGGCGAGGCGGCGGGCACCCTGACGGGCCCGGTGGCGGACCCGGCGGCGCGGGCGCTGCTGGCGCTGGCGGATCTCGCGGGGCGGGAGGCGCTGGCCGCGCGGGGGCTGCTTCCCCGGAGCGCTCCGGCCCGGAGCACGGCCGCGACCACGACCGCGACCGCCGCCCCGGCCCGGCCTTCCGGCGGCGCGGATCACTCGCTCACGGCGGGCGCGCGCTGGCGGCTGCTGCTCGGGCGCGGTCAGCAGCCGACGGCACAGGGGCGGCGGGTCGCCACCGCCCTGGACGAGCTGTACGGGAGCGGCCGGGGCGAGGGCTCCCGGGGCGAGTACGGCAGCGGGCCGGGGGGCGGCGGCGAGCCCTCGTACCCGGATGTCCGGTCCTGGTCGGAGGAGCTGGCCGCGCTCTTCGGCCCGGGTGTACGGGAGGAGGTACTGGCCGCGGCCGCCGACTCCGGCCGGCTCGACGCGGCGCTCGAACTGGACCCGGCGGCCGTCCGCCCCTCCGTGGAGCTGCTGCGGACGGTGCTCGCCTCCGCGGGCGGCCTGCCCGAGCAGCAGCTCGCCCAGCTCCGGCCGCTGGTGGCCCGGCTGGTCCAGGAGCTGACGGCGGCGCTCGCGAACCGGCTGCGCCCCGCGCTCACCGGTCTCGCGCACCCCCGGCCCACCCGGCGTCCGGGCGGCCCGCTGGATCTCCCGCGCACCCTGCGGGCGAATCTGACGACGGTCAGGCGCGACGCCGGATCGGGCGAGGTGACCGTTCTCCCGGAGCGGCCCGTCTTCCGGACCCGGGCCCGCCGGTCGACCGACTGGCGGGTGGTGCTGGTGGTGGACGTCTCCGGGTCGATGGAGGCGTCCACGGTCTGGGCCGCGCTCACCGCGTCCGTGCTCGCCGGGGTCCCGGCGCTCAGCACGCATTTCGTGGCCTTCTCCACCGAGGTGCTCGACCTCACGGACCGGGTGGAGGACCCGCTGAGTCTGCTGCTGGAGGTCCGGGTGGGCGGCGGGACCAGGATCGCGCACGGGCTGCGGCACGCGCGGGATCTGGTGACCGTCCCGTCCCGGACGATGGTCGTGCTGATCAGCGACTTCGAGGAGGGCGGCCCGGTCGGGCCGCTGCTCGCGGAGGTGCGGGCGCTGGTGGACGCGGGCGTCCATGTCCTCGGCTGTGCCTCGCTCGACGACCGGGGCCGGCCCCGGTACTCGACGGGTGTGGCGAGCCGGCTGGTGGCGGCCGGGATGCCGGTCGCCGCACTCAGTCCCCTGGAGCTGGCCCGCTGGGTCGGCGAGCGCGTAGGAGGTACGCACCGGTGACCGACGACTCTGCCCCGGGGCTGCCCCCGGTGGCCGCCGATGTGGCGGCCGGGGCTCTGGATCTGCTCCCCGCGAGGCTGCGCAAGCGGGTGGACGCGGCGGTGGCGAAGATGGCGGGCCGTCCGGTGGAGGGGGTGCCGGGCGGGGTGCGGGTGAGGGTGGACGAGGAGAGCTGGGTGATGTTGAGGGTGAGTGGGGGGGTGGTGGTCGCGGAGGGGGACGCGGTGTGCGGGTGTCTGCTGGCGCCGGCCTGCCTGCACCGCGCGGCGATCCTCGCCGCGTGCCCGGTGGCCGAGCCCTCCGAGATCCTCCCGCTCGACCGGGCCCCCTCGACGCGGTCCCCCCGCACCCCGGACTCTCCCGCCGACCCGGCGACCGGGGACGCCCCCGGGGCCACGGGCGCCCTCACCCAGGACACACCAGCCCGTCCGGCGATTGAGGACGGACCCCGAGGCACGGGTGCCCGCACCCAGGACACACCAGCCCGCCGGGCGATCGGGGACAGCCCCGAGGCCCCAGGCGCCCTCACCCAGGACACACCAGCCCGTCCGGCGATTGAGGACGGACCCCGAGGCACGGGTGCCCGCACCCAGGCGGGCCCAGGTCGGGGGCCAGCCCCCGAACCCCCGCTCCTCAAACGCCGGAGGGGCTGGATGGGCGAACCCTCGCTCCTCACCCACCAAGGGGGCCAGGTAGGCGAACCCCCACTCCTCACCCACCAAGAGGGCCAGGTGGGCGAGCCCTCGCTCCCCACCCACCAAGAAGGCCAGGCGGGCGAACCCGCGCGCGACCAAGCCCGTCCGGCGATTGAGGACGGACCCCGGGCCACAGGCACCCGCACCCGCACCCGCACCCAGGGCACATCAGCCCGTCCAGCCATGGACCAAGCCCGGGGCCCTGGGCAGGCGGGGGCGGCTCACCCCGTTCTCGGGGTGGTGCGGCGGGCTCTCGTCGGGGTGCTCGTCAGAGGGGTCGGCGGGGGCGGGGCCGTGCAGCGGGCCGAGGTGCTGCACGCCGCGCACTCCGCCCGGCTCGCCGGATTCCCGCTGCCCGCCGCCGCCGCGGTCCGCGTCGCCCGGCGGCTGACCGAGGCCCAGGGCAACGACCCCGCGTTCCGGCTCTCCGAGCTGACCGCCGAGCTGACCGGGCTGCTCGACCTCCTGGACCGGCCGGACGACGCCGCGGCCCCGCCGCGCCGCTCCTACCAGCCGGCCAAGCCCCTCCGGCTGTTCGGCCTCTTCACCGAACCGGTGGTCACCGCCTCCGGCTACGCGGGCGCGACCGCCTACGGCTGCGCCCCGGACGGCACCCTCCACACGGTCTCGGACATCATGCCCGGCCCCCCGGCGCGCGCGGTGCGGGCGTCCGGGTCCCCGCTGCCGGGCGGCTGCGCGCTCCCGCTGCGCGAGTGGGGGGACGGCGGCGCGGTGATCCTCACCGACCCGACGGTCTCCCCGGACGGGCGGATCGGCGCCGGCGCCGGGGTCCGTTCGGTCCGGGCGGCCGGCGCCGCCTGGCACGAGCCGCCGCTCGACGCCCTGTGGCGGCGGCCCCCGGCCGATCAGCTGACCGCCGCGCTCGACTGGTCGGCGGAGCCCGCCGGGGTCCGCCGCGCGGGCGGCGATCTGCTCTTCCTCACCGGGACGGTCACCGCCGAAGGCTTCCGGGCCGACGGCGGCCCGGTGCTGCGGCTGCTCGCCCCGGACGAGCGCGCGGAGCTGGCGTACGCGGAGAATCTGCGGCTGCTCGCCTCCCGACCGGGTCTCCGGCTGCGGCTGATCGCGCGCCTGGCGGCCGACCGCCCGGGCGCGGTGCGGGCGCTGGCGGCGGCGTGGACCGGACACGACGGCGAGCAGGTCCGCGCCGATCTCGGACTGCGGCGGCTGAACCGCTCCCTGATACCGGCGCCGCCACCGGCACCGGCGACACCCACCGCACCGTCGCCACCGCCCCCGGCGCTGCCCATGGAGCTGGATCTGCTGCGGCGGGCGGTGGACCGGGCGGTCGCGGGCGGCCGGGCCGTCACCGCCGCATCGGCCGACGGGGAACTTCCGCGCAGACTCGGCGCGGCGGGGCTGGCGACCGGGGCGGAGTGCGCGCGGGCCCTGGCCGAGCGGGCGGCCGACCGCCGCCACGACGGCCTCGGCCGGCTGCTCCCCGCGGACCCGGACGCCTTCGCCACGGCGTGGCTCGCCGCCTCCCTCTATGTCTCGGCGGCGACCCGCGCCCTGCTGCCCGCGGCCTGGTCGGCGGGCGGGGCCGGGGAACCGGAGCGAACCCCGGAAGCGGTCCCGGAAACAGCCGGAGACAGCCCGCGGAAAGACTCGCGGAAAGACCCGCGGAGAGACATGCGGAGAGACACGGCGAGAACCGAATCCCCCCGAACACCGTCTGAGCCGGTGTGAACCCCCCCAGATGGAAACTGCCCGGACCCGGCCGGCCGCGGCTGCCCCGCACCCAGCGGGGCAAGCGGCGGCTGGTGCAGGCGGCCATGCTCGGCTGTGTGCTGGCGCTGACCCCCGCGACCTGGATGCACGCCGTCGCCGACAGCCATGTGCGCACCGTCGCCGAGGTGCCCGCGCAGGACGTGGCCGTGGTCTTCGGCGCCGGGCTGTGGGACGGCAGGCCCACCCCTTATCTGGCGCACCGGCTGGACACGGCGGCCGAGCTGTACCGCGCGGGCAAGGTCAGGGTGGTGCTGGTCACCGGCGACAACAGCCGGGAGGAGTACGACGAGCCCGACGCCATGCGGACGTATCTGACCGAGCGCGGGGTGCCCGACGACCGGGTCGTGAGCGACTACGCCGGGTTCGACACCTGGGACTCCTGTGTCCGGGCGAAGAAGATCTTCGGTGTGGACCGGGCGGTCCTGGTGACCCAGGGCTTCCACATCCGGCGGGCGGTGGCGCTCTGCCGCTCGGCGGGGATCGAGTCGTACGGGGTCGGGGTCGACGAGCCGCACGACTCGACCTGGTACTACGGCGGCGTCCGGGAGATGTTCGCCGCGGGCAAGGCGGCGCTGGATGTGGCGCTGAAGCCCGATCCCCGGTTCCTGGGGGACGAGGAGAAGGGTGTGGCGGAGGCGCTCGCGGCAGCGGGCGGGTGAGACCGGACGACACGGCCGCGCGGACACGCGGGCGGTGGCTCGCGCTGTCCCGGCCCGCGCGCGACAGTGGCTCCATGGGAAACATGGACACGGATGTGGCGACCCTGCTCAGCCGGCACTCCGAGGCCCTCGCGCTCTTCGGGGACCGGGTGCACCGGGTGCGGGACGACCAGTGGGACGACGCGACGCCCTGTACCGAGTGGTCCGTCAGGGATCTGGTCAACCATCTGACCGCCGAGCAACTGTGGGTTCCGGACCTGGTCACGGAGGGGTCGACGGTGGCGGATGTGGGCGACGCCCACGACGGCGACGTGCTCGGGCCGCACCCGCGCGCGGCCTGGGACGCCGCCGCCCGCGCGTCCCGGAAGGCGTTCGCGGCGCCGGGCGCGCCGGCGCGCACGGTGTCGCTCTCGTACGGCGACACCCCGGCCGTCGCCTACTGCGCCCAGATGATCACTGACGCGGTGGTGCACAGCTGGGATCTGTCGCGGGCGATCGGGGCGTCCGAGCGGCTGCCGGACGCCTTGGTCTCGTTCGCGCTGGAGGAGGTCACGCCGTACGCCTCGGCCCTGTCGGAGTCGGGGCTCTTCGCCCCGCCCATCGAGCCCCCGCCGGGCGACAGTCACCAGGCCAGGCTGCTCGCCCTGCTGGGCCGGCGCGCCTGACGGAAGCGCGGGCCCGGCGCGACCGCCCCGCAGCCGAGGCCCCGCCCCGCCACCGCCTCAGCCGACGCCCCGCACCCCCGCCTCCCGCCGGCCCGCAAACCGGCCCCGCGCCCGGAGCGCGCCCCTCAGCTCCCGTACTTCCGCACCGCCTTCGCGTCCCGCAGGCTCTGCCCCCACCACGCGAGCTGCTCCAGCATCGCCTTCGCGGCGGCGCCGGGGGCCTCCGGGTCCCGGTGCCGGCCCTCCTCGTCGAAGTGGCCGCGCGGATTGTGGAAGGAGACGGTGTCGCGGATGGTCACCGAGTGCATCTCGGCGAAGACCTGCCGCAACTGCTCGACCGCCCGCAGACCGCCCGACATCCCGCCGTAGGAGACGAACCCGACCGGCTTCACGCGCCACTCGCTGAAGTGCCAGTCGATGAGCGCCTTGATGGAGGCGGGGAAGGAGTGGTTGTACTCGGGGGTGATGACGACGAACGCGTCGGCGGCGGCGAGCCGGGGCGAGATCCGGCCGAGCGAGGCGGCGACGGCGGGGGCCAGATCGCTGGTCATCCCGGTGGGCAGCTCCTCCCGCCCCAGATCGACGACCTCGACGGCGAACTCCGGGTGCGCCCGGGCGTGTTCCAGGAACCACTCGCCGATGACCGGACCGAACCGGCCTTCGCGGTTGCTGGCCAGGATGACGACCAGCTTCAGGGGGGTGGAGGGGACAGGGGTGGTCGGCGGGTTCTCCCGCGTGGTGAGGTCCATGACGAGAAGACTCGTACCTCAACCTAAATTGAGGTCAAGCGCCGGAAGGTCACCCGATCGGTGATACTCCCGCCGCGCCGGCGCCCCTCCTACCGTGGTGGCATGACCTATATAGCCGTCAACGGTGTCACCGCCACGGCCGGGACCCTCGCCATGCCCGCCCTCAACACCTATGGGCACTTCACCGCGATGCAGGTCAGGGACGGCCGGGTGCGTGGGCTCGGACTCCATCTCCAGCGGCTGGACGGCTCGACACGGGAGCTGTACGGAAGCGGACTCGACGGGGAGCGGGTACGGGAGGAGATCCGGCGGGGCCTGAGCGCGGCGGGCGTGTCGGACGGGTCCGTACGGGTGTATGTGTACTGGCCCGAGGGCGATGAGCGGCCCACCCTCATGGTCACCGTGCGCGAGCCGCGCACCATGGAGCCGGCCCCGAAGCGGCTGCTCTCCGTGCCGTACGTCCGCGACCATCCGCACATCAAGCACCTGGGCTCCTTCGGGCAGAACCACGCCCTGGCCGTCGTATCGCGCGCGGGATACGACGAGGCCCTGCTCACCGCGCCGGACGGGACGGTGACCGAGGGCGCGGTCACCAACATCGCCTTCTGGGACGGCACCACGGCGGTCTGGCCCGAGGCTCCCTGTCTGATGGGGATGACCCGGTCGCTGCTGGAGCCCCGGCTGCCCTCGGCCCGGCGCCGGGTCACCCTCGGCGATCTGCCCGGATACTCCGCGGCCTTCCTCACCAATTCCCGGGGGTTCGCCCCCGTCTCCCGGATCGACACGGCGGAACGGACGGTGGAGTACGCCGTCGACCGGGCGCTCATGGCGTCGGTGACCTCGGCGTACGACGCCGTGGAGTGGGACCGCGTCTGACCGGGCCCGGGACGAGGGGGCCGGCCGGGGGGCGAACGGCGCGGAGGCGAATGGCGCGGAGGCGAACGGCCCGGAGGCGAATGGCGCGGGACAGCCGGCCCGAGGGTGAACGGGTGAACCCGTCACTCATTCAGCACGCCTGCCATCTGATTGGCCATCACCCGCTCTGACCTGCGACAACACTCCCCGTCCAGCGCGACACGCCGAGTGCGCGGAAAAATCTGATGCCCCATCAGCAGGCGTGGGAGGCGCGGTGCGCCTTATCTCTGAGGTGACGTAGTCAGCACCACGCTTTTCGGAGGAACTCCATGCGCACCACCGCCCGACTGTTCATCTCTGCCGGACTGGCGGTCGCCACCATAGGCCTCACGGCCCCCGGAGCGTACGCCGGGGACCCCGAGTCCCTGGAGGTGTTCCCATCCACCGCCGCCCCGGGGGCGACCGTCACCGCGAATACCACCGCCTGCGGCGAGGAGGGCCAGGGCGTCGGAGACGCCCGCTCCCTGGGTGCGGGCGAGTTCCGGATGTCCCCCGGCTCCCACAAGGAGTCCGTGGTGGGGCAGTTCCTGGTCCCGCACGGGGTCCAGGCCGGGGCGTACGGCGTCAGTGTGCGCTGCGCCAACGGCAAACGGGTCACCGGTGAGGTGACCCTGCGCCACCGCGACGGCGAGTCCGCCTCGTACAGCAACAAGAACGAGGGCGAGGAATCGGGCTCGCACGACAGCGGCGGCAACAGCAGTGGCGACAGCAGCGGACACAGCAGCGGCGCCAGTGACCACGGCTCGGGTGGATACGAGGAGAACGACTCGGGCGGGCAGCAGCACCATCAGCAGCCCAGTGGTCATGTACAGACCGGTGTCGGGGGCAGTGTCGCCCCCGACACCGACCGGATGGCGGCGGGGGTGGCCGTACTGGTCGCCGCCGGCGCCGGCGGGACCCTGCTCCTGCGTCGCCGGGCGAGCGGCGCGCAGGGCAGTTGACGGACGGCTCCGAGACCGGCCGTCACCCGCCGTCACCCCGCCCCCGGCGGGCCCACCGCGGCCCGCCGGGGGCGGGGAGACCCATCAGGAGGAGCGATGAGCGGCGACCGGGCCAAGGGCTGGGGCATTGCCGCGGCCGTCTGCGCGGGCCTGTGGCTGGTGCAGAACGGCGCTCAGAACGTCACCCCGCCCATGCCGTCGGCCGCCGAGGCCTTCGCCGCGGGACCGCACAAGCACACCGAGGCGGCGGCCGATCCGCTGCCCCCGTCGGGACCGGTGCGGCTGCGCATCCCGTACATCGATGTGGACACCCCGCTCATGGGCCTCGCGCTCGCCCGGGACGGCAGCCTGGAGGTGCCGCCGCCCGATGCCCGCAACCTCGCCGGCTGGTACCGCGACGGGACTCCCCCGGGCTCGAAGGGCACCGCCGTCGTCGCCGGGCACGTCGACAACGCCAAGGGGCCCGCTGTCTTCTACGGGCTCGGCGCGCTCAAGAAGGGCAACCGGATCGAGGTCTCGCGCCAGGACGGGCGTACCGCCGTGTTCACCATCGACGCGATCGAGGTGTACGGGACGGAAAAGTTCCCCGACGCGAAGGTGTACGGGCCCCGGGGGCGGGCCGAGCTGCGGGTGATCACCTGCGGGGGCGGCTTCAGCGAGAAGGGCGGATACCAGGGCAATGTGGTTGCCTTCGCCCATCTCATCGGGGTGCGCGCCGGAGCGGGACCCGAGGCCGGGCCCCCGGTCGCGCCGGAGTCCGCGCCGGGGCCCGGGGCGGCGGCGCTGGACACCGGCCCCGCCGTGGAGAGTGGCTCCCCGGCCTGACGGCTCCTACGCTGAGCGCCCGGACGACGGGCACGGCGAAGGGTCAGGGTGAGGGCGATGGCGGGCTGGCGCACCAGCGACATGGCGGATCAGCACGGACGGACGGCCGTGGTCACCGGCGCCAACAGCGGCATCGGTCTGATCACGGCCCGGGAGCTGGCCCGCAAGGGCGCACGGGTGGTACTCGCCTGTCGCAGCGAGGAGCGCGGCCGGCAGGCGGAGGGGCTGATCAGGGGGGCGGTGCCCAGCGCGGAGGTGGAGTGCCGGCGGCTGGACCTGGGGGATCTGGCGTCGGTGCGCGAGTTCGCGGCGCGCCTTCCGCACGACCGGCTCGATCTGCTGATCAACAACGCCGGGGTGATGGCGCTGCCGCAGGGACGGACCGCCGACGGGTTCGAGACCCAGTTCGGGGTGAACCACCTCGGCCACTTCGCGCTCACCGGGCTGCTGCTGCCGCGACTGCTCGGCACGGCGGGCGCCCGGGTGGTGACGGTCTCCAGCGGGATGCACGCCCTGGCCAATCTGGACATGGGCGACCTCAACAGCGAACGCCACTACCGGCGCTGGATCGCGTACGGCCGGTCCAAGACGGCGAATCTGCTCTTCACCCACGAGCTGGCGCGGCGGCTCGCGGCGGCCGGCTCCGAGGTCGTGGCCGCCGCCGCCCACCCCGGGTACGCCTCCACCAACCTCCAGACCGCCGGGCCGCGCATGGAGGGGCGCCGGGCCGCCGAGCAGGTGGTGCGCCTCGGCAATCTGGTGCTCGCGCAGACCGCGACGGCGGGCGCGCTCCCGACGCTGTACGCGGCGACCGCGCCCGGGGTGCGCCCCGACTCCTTCACCGGCCCGGGCCGGCTCGGCTGGCGCGGCGCCCCCGCGCCCTCCTGGCGGACCGGGTGGACCCGCAGCGATGTGGCGGGCGAGCGGCTGTGGGTGGCGTCGGAGCAGCTCACGGGGGTGGTGTACGAGGGGCTGGCGCCCTGAGCGCCCTGAGCGCCGGGTGGGCCCGGCACCGCCCGGGGAAGCCGCGGGCCCGGCGCCGCCCGGGCAGGTCCTAGCGGAGTTCGGACACCTCGAAGACGGCGCGGACGGTGTCCGCCTCGATCCGGTCGGAGAGGTGCTGGAGCATGGCGGAGCCGGTGCCGAGCAGTCCGCGCTCCCGGGATTTGCGGACGCCCCGGTCCAGTTCGTGCCAGAGCAGGGGGTTGCCGGCGAGGGTGCTCGGGTCCACCTCGACCCGGCGGCCCCGGATGTCGGTGAGCACGATGCGCTGGGACACACCGCCCCGACGGGCCGCCCGGGTGAGCAGATCCGTGCTGACACGGCGTTCGCGGAACAGTCCCCGGACGGAGAGCCAGTGGCGGCCCGCCGTCACCCGGGGCGGGAAGAGGACGGCGAAGAGCGTGACCGAGAGGGTGGTCCACAGGGCGGAGCGGGAGCCGTCGAGGGTGCCGCCGGAGAAGTCCATGAGGTGGAGGAGGACTCCGAGGCTGAGCGCGCAGAAGGCGGCGGCCCGGATGTCGCCCACCCACCGCCGGTCCTCCGCGAGCACCGTCTCCCGGCGCTCGGCCCGGGCGAACCCCTCGTCACCGGGGCCGCCGTCACCGAGCAGGAACCCCCCGGGCCCGGTCCGGGTGGCCCCAGCGGGGCTCCCGGCCGCCCCGGCCTCGGCCGGCGCGCCGAACCCGCCGACCCCGCCGAACCCGCCGCCCCCGGCGGCCCGCTCGCCGGGCCCGGCGGACGCTCCCGCCCCGCCCGCGCCACCGCCCGGCACGCACCCGTCCCCCGCACCGGCGGACCCGGCGGACCCACCCCCGCCGGCTGACCCGGCGTCACCGGGTCCCCGGTCAGGGGCGCCCCCGCTCCCCCGCGCCTCGCCGTTCCGGCGCCCACTTCCGCTCTCGCTCTCCATGGGGGGACGGTAGGGCCGCGCGGCCCCCGCTGTCCGCCTGTCGGGAGAACCGCTGACGGGTTCTCTACGCGGGGCGTCAAAGTCGTGTGAAGACCGGGCGCACCGGCGCATGGAACATGACAAAACGGCACGGCGGGCGGCGGGCGCCCCGGCACGCTGGGGCTGCCGTTGGCCGGCTCGGCCGTCGGGGCGCGGGCCGGCGCACACTTCCGGGCCCACCACCGGAGGTTCCCCGTCACGATGACCACTCTCCCCACGCGCCCCGGCGGACCAGGCACACCCGGCGGACCCAACACACCCCGCACACCCCGCACACCCAGCACACCCAGCACATCGGGCGCCTCCGCCGCACCGGACGCGTCCAGCACACCCGGCGCCCCCAGCGCGTCCAGCACCCCCGGGGCGTCCAGCACCCCCGGCCCGCCGCGCGGCAGAGCGACCGCACGGCCCCCCGGGCCCGACGGTGACGGCGGCGGTGAGCGGCACCGGCTGACCTCGCTCCAGGGCCTGGCCGCGCTCTCCCTGGACGCCATGGCCTCGGTGGCGTACGGCCCCGAGGCCATCGTCCTGGTCCTCGCGGCGGCGGGCGCCGCCGGGCTCGGCCACACCCTGCCCGTCACCCTCGCCATCGCCGCCCTGCTGACGGTCCTCGTCGCCTCCTACCGCCAGGTCATCGCCGCCTTCCCGGACGGCGGCGGCTCCTACGCCGTCGCCCGCGCCCATCTGGGCCGCCGCACCGGGCTGGTCGCCGCCGCCTCGCTGATCCTCGACTACGTACTGAACGTGGCGGTCTCCGTCACGGCGGGCGTGGCCGCGCTGACCTCGGCCTTCCCCGAGCTGTACGACGACCGGCTGGTGCTCTGCCTCGGTGTTCTGGTGCTGGTCACGGGGGTGAATCTGCGCGGCATCGTCGACTCGGCGAAGGCCTTCATCGTGCCCACCGCCGTCTTCGTCGGCTCGATCCTCACCGTGATCGTGGCCGGGCTCCTCCGGGACACCCCGGCGTCCACGGAGGCCGCGGCCGGGCACGCGTCCGTGCTCGGCGACAGCGCCACCACCGTCGGCGCGCTCCTCCTGCTGAAGGCGTTCGCGTCCGGCTGCTCCGCGCTGACCGGGGTGGAGGCGGTCGCCAACGCCGTACCGTCCTTCCGCGCACCGGCCGTCCGGCGCGCCCAGCGCACCGAGGTCGCCCTCGGCGCGCTGCTCGGGGTGATGCTGATCGGCCTCTCCGTGCTCATCGGCCGCTTCCATCTCCAGCCGGTGGAGGGCGTGACCGTCCTCGCCCAGCTCGCGGACGCCTCCCTCGGCCACAACTGGGGTTTCTATGTCGTCCAGTTCGCCACCGTCGTCCTGCTGGCGCTCGCCGCCAACACCTCCTTCGGCGGGCTGCCGGTGCTGATGTCGCTGCTCGCCCGCGACAACTACCTCCCGCATGTCTTCCGGCTGAAGGCCGACCGGGAGGTGCACCGCCACGGCGTGGTCGCCCTGGGCGCCGTCGCGGCCCTGCTGCTGTTCTTCTCCGGCGGCGACACCAACACCCTGGTGCCGCTCTTCGCGATCGGGGTGTTCGTGGGCTTCACCATCTGCCAGACCGGCATGGTGGTCCACTGGCGGGCGCACCGCTCCCCCGGGTGGCGGCGCAGGGCCGTGCTCAACGGTCTGGGAGCGGTGCTCACGGGGGTGAGCGCGGTCGTGGTCGCCGCCACCAAGTTCACCGAGGGCGCCTGGCTGGTGGTGATCGCGCTGCCGGTGCTGGTGCTGCTCTTCGAGCGGGTGCACGGGGCGTACGGGCGGATCGACGAGGGCATCGGCCTGGGCCGGGTGCCGGAGGCCCCGCACCGGGACCGGTCGCTGGTGATCGTTCCCGTATCGCATCTGTCCCGGCTGACCTGCGAGGCGGTGAACGCGGCCGTGTCGCTGGGCGACGAGGTGCGGGCGGTGACGGTGACCCATCAGGACGCGGAGGGCCGGGCGGAGTCCCGGGCGCTGCGCCGGGACTGGGAGCGGTGGAACCCGGGGGTCGAGCTGGTGGAGCTGAACGCGGAGCACCGGACGATAGGGCGGCCGGTGTCGGAGTATGTCCGCCGCATCCACCGCTACCACCCGGGGACCCGGGTCACGGTGCTGATCGCGGAGGTGGAGCCCCGCCGGCTGTGGCAGCGGCTGCTCCAGAACCAGCGCGGGGCGGTGCTGGCGCACGCGGTCCGCCGGGACACGGACGCGGTGATCTGCCGGTTGCGCTTCCGGCTCCCCGATACTGGGCGGGCGCCGAACCTCCGGAACCGCTAGGACCTCCCGGTATTCCCCGGGGTCCGGGCCGTACGGGTCCATCCGGGTTGACGCACCGTCAACCCGGCGCCCTCCGGGTTCCCTCGTCGCGCGGCCCCGCGCCGCCGCCCGGCGGTGCGGGCTGTCACCGACGCATGGAGCGGCACATGGAACGCTGGAGCGAACGGCGGATCGAACGGCGGGGCTTTCTGCGCACGGCGGTGATCGGCGCCTCGGCGTCCGCCGCGTTCGGCGGCTCGCTGTGGCGGGGCGCGGCCCACGCGGACCCGGCGCAGCCCGGCCCCGGCCCGTACGGCGCGCTGCTCCCGGCGGACGCGCGGGGCATCGCACTGCCGAGCGGGTTCGGCAGCCGGGTGATCGCGCGCTCGGGGGAGCCGGTCGCGGGCACCTCGTACCGCTGGCACGGCGCCCCGGACGGCGGCGCGTGCTTCGCGGACGGCACCGGGTGGATCTATGTCTCCAACTCGGAGATCAACCCCTCGGGCGGGGCGAGCGCGGTGGTCCTCTCGGCGTCGGGTGAGATCACCGGCGCGTACCGCATCCTCTCCGGCACCCGGCAGAACTGCGCGGGCGGGCGGACGCCGTGGAACACCTGGCTCTCCTGCGAGGAGGTCGGGCGCGGCCATGTGTACGAGACCGATCCCTGGGGGGTCGCGGCGGCGGTGCGGCGGGACGCGATGGGCCGGTTCAAGCACGAGGCGGCGGCGGCCGACCCCGTACGGCGGGTGGTGTATCTGACGGAGGACGAGCCCGACGGCTGTCTGTACCGCTTCGTCCCCACCGTCTGGGGTTCGCTCGCAACCGGCACGCTCCAGGTGCTGATCGCGTCCACCGCCACCTCGGGCCGGTTCACCTGGGCGGATGTCCCCGATCCGGCGGCGGTGGACACCCCGACGCGCCGGCAGGTCGCGGGGGCCAAGCGGTTCAGCGGCGGCGAGGGGTGTCACTATGCCGATGACACGGTCTGGTTCACCACCAAGGGGGACAACCGGGTCTGGGAGCTGGACGCGGCGGACGGCACCTATGGGCTGGCGTACGACGACTCCCTGGTCGAGACGGGCGGGACGCCGCTCACGGGGGTCGACAATGTCACCGGCAGCGCGTCGGGCGATCTGTTCGTGGCGGAGGACGGCGGCACCATGGACATCTGTGTGATCACGCGGGAGGGCGAGGTGGCGACCTTTCTGCGGGTCGAGGGGCAGTCGTCGTCGGAGATCACCGGCCCGGCGTTCTCCCCGGACGGCTCCCGGCTGTACTTCTCCAGCCAGTACGGTACGAGCGGTTCGGCGGCGGGTGGCATCACCTATGAGGTGACCGGCCCCTTCCGGTCGTAGCCACCCGGCGGCGTCCACGGCGCGGGCCGGGCCCGCCGGTACGGCATCCGTCGGCCGGTACGGGGCCGGTCCTGATCCTGGTCGTGGCCCCGGTCCTGGCCCCGGTCCTGATCCTGGCCCTGGTCGTGGCCCTGGTCGTGATCGTGATCGCGGTCGTGATCGCGGTCGTGATCGCGGCCGGTCAGCCGGTGGCCTCGGCCGGGGCGCCGCCCCGGAGCAGGGCCGCGCCCAGCGGGGTCAGGGTGTGGAGCACGGCGTTGCCGTGGCGCAGCGTCAGCACCAGGCCCGCTTCCCTGAGCACGGCGGCGTGCTGGCTGGCGGAGGCGAGCGAGACCCCGGCTCTGCGGGCGAGTTCGCTGGTGGTGCAGCCGTAGCGGATGGCCTGGAGGACGGCGGAGCGGGTGTGGCCCACCAGCCGGCCGAGGGAGGGGCCCAGCGCGGTGCCGGCGCTCTCCCCGAAGGCGGGCTCGGGGCTGTGGGCGGCGGGGTAGACGAGGACCGGCGGGAGGCTGGGGTCCCGGTAGACGACCGGGGTGCCCCGGCAGAAGAACGAGGGCTGGAGCAGCAGCCCCCGGCCGTCCAGGGTCACTTCGCGGTCGACCGGGTAGTCCGACTCCAGGACGGGGGCCCGCCAGCGCAGCACGGGCGGGAGCGAGCCGAGCAGTTCGGCCGTGCCGCCGTCGAGCAGCGCCCGGCCCCGCACCGCGCGGTCGGCCTCGACCCGGGCCTGGATGTGGGCCCAGTACGGCTCGATGGCGGCGCGGTGATAGCTGCGCAGTACGGAGAGGAGCCGGGCGAGGGGTTCGGCGCGGCCCTCGGCGAGTCCGGCGAGCCGCCCGGCCCGTTCGGCGGCGCGCTCGGCGGGCCGTTCGGTCGTTCGGTCGGATTTCTGTTCCGGGGTGGTTCCGGCGGCGGCCGTCACAAGGGCCAGTTCGGAATGGAGGCGCCCGGGGGCGGTCCCCCGGATCGCCTCAAGTCCCGCCTCCAGCCCGCCGCTGCCCTCGCGCGGAGTGAGAAAGTCCGGGAAATATCCCCGGGGCGGCACCAGAGCGGAGAGCAGGCTTGTTTCACCATTCAACCGCGTTCGGGTTTCCGTCCGCCATTCGCCGAACATCTGAGCGCGGCGGCGCTCTCTCAATCGATGAAAACTGAGAATCGTTTCCCACAGCGCATCCGGCCTTGTGGCCATTCTCACTCTGGCCAGGTCATCGCCGGTGAAATGGATACGCAGCACTGAACCGAACCCCCACTGTTGCACCCGCAATCGCCCCGATCACTGAGTATGCACGTCATCACAGGCGGTTACCACGGAGTTTCAGCCAGAGTTGAAATGTCTCGCCCGAGTTGGGTGCGAACCGAAAGGCTGTACGGCGTCGGGCAGGTTCCTTCTGTCTCCGATGGATGAGCGAAGACCGTGGGGGGCTTCGCACATCCGGCGGCGGGTGACAGAAGGTGCGGCTCCCTGTTCGGCTGGGGTAATGGGGCGCGGCCCGTGGATGGGGATCTACAGGCCGCGCCCCGCCCTCCGTTTCTAAGGCGAACGACAGAATTTACGGCTCCGTCAAGATCGGTCTCACTGGCGTACGGTTCGTATCAAGACCCTATTCACCAAGGTCTTTACGGAAGTACCGAAAGAAACCGAAGGGCACTGCGGCCCCGGGCGCAACAGCCGCCGCCGCGGGGCCTGTTGAGGACCTAGCGCGTGCCGGTCCCGTCACCCTTCGGGGCCAGTGCCGCCGCGCGCCCCGCCTCCAGCCGCGCCACCGGGATGCGGAACGGCGAGCAGGAGACGTAGTCGAGCCCCACCTCGTGGAAGAAGTGCACGGACTCCGGGTCGCCGCCGTGCTCCCCGCAGACCCCCAGCTTCAGATCGGGGCGGGTCGCCCGCCCGTCCGCCACCGCGCTCCGCACCAGCGAGCCGACGCCGTCGCGGTCGATGGTCTCGAAGGGCGAGACACCGAAGATGCCCTTCTCCAGGTAGGCGGTGAAGAAGCTCGCCTCCACATCGTCCCGGGAGAAGCCCCAGACCGTCTGCGTGAGGTCGTTGGTGCCGAAGCTGAAGAACTCGGCGGCCTCGGCGATCTGTCCGGCGGTCAGCGCGGCACGCGGCAGCTCGATCATGGTGCCGAGCGCGAGCTTCAGCTCGACCCCGGTGGCGGCCCGCACCTCCGCGATGACCTGCTCGGCCTCGTCCCGGACGATCTCCAGCTCCTGGACGGTGCCCACCAGCGGGATCATGATCTCGGCGCGCGGGTCGCCCTTGGCGTCCTTGCGGGCCGCGGCGGCCTCGGCGATGGCCCGGACCTGCATGGCGAAGAGACCGGGGATGACCAGACCGAGCCGTACGCCCCGCAGGCCCAGCATGGGGTTCTGCTCGTGCAGCCGGTGGACGGCCTGGAGGAGGCGGAGATCGTTCTCGTTGTGGTCCTTGCGGGACTCGGCGAGGGCCACCCGCACCGACAGCTCGGTGATGTCCGGGAGGAACTCGTGCAGCGGCGGGTCGAGCAGCCGGATCGTCACCGGTAGTCCGTCCATCGCCTCGAACAGCTCGATGAAGTCCTTCTTCTGGAGCGGCAGGAGCTGCTCCAGCGCGGTGGTGCGCTCGTCGTCGGTGTCGGCGAGGATCAGCTTCTCGACCATCTCGCGGCGCTCGCCGAGGAACATGTGCTCGGTGCGGCAGAGCCCGATGCCCTGGGCGCCGAACCGCCGGGCGCGCAGGGCGTCCTCGGCGTTGTCGGCGTTGGCGCGCACCCGCAGCCGGCGCACCCGGTCGGCGTACGACATGATCCGGTGGACGGCGCCGACCAGCTCGTCGGCGTCGTCGGCGCCCGCGTGCATCCGGCCCTCGAAGTACTCGACGACCGGGGACGGCACGACCGGCACCTCGCCGAGGTAGACCTTGCCGGTGGAGCCGTCGATGGAGACGACGTCCCCCTCCTCGATGACGGTGGTGCCGGCGGTCATCCGGCGCCGCTTGGTGTCGACCTCCAGCTCCTCCGCGCCGCAGACACAGGTCTTGCCCATGCCCCGGGCGACGACGGCCGCGTGGGAGGTCTTGCCGCCGCGCGAGGTGAGGATGCCCTCGGCGGCGATCATCCCGTCGAGGTCGTCGGGGTTGGTCTCGCGGCGGATGAGGATGACCTTCTCGCCGGAGCGGGACCACTTGATGGCGGTGTACGAGTCGAAGACGGCCTTGCCGACGGCGGCGCCGGGCGAGGCGGCGATGCCCCGGCCGAGCAGCTCGGCCCGGGCCGCCTCGTCGAAGCGGGGGAACATCAGCTGGGCGAGCTGGGCGCCGGTGACCCGCTGGAGGGCCTCGGCCTCGTCGATCAGGCCCTGGTCGACGAGTTGGGTGGCGATCCGGAAGGCGGCGCCCGCGGTCCGCTTGCCGACCCGGGTCTGGAGCATCCAGAGCTGCCCGCGCTCGATGGTGAACTCGATGTCGCAGAGGTCCTGGTAGTGGTTCTCCAGGGTCTCCATGATCTGCATCAGCCGGTCGTACGAGACCTTGTCGATCTTCTCCAGATCGGCGAGGGGCACGGTGTTGCGGATGCCCGCGACGACGTCCTCACCCTGGGCGTTCTGGAGGTAGTCGCCGTAGACGCCCTGCTGGCCGCTGGCCGGGTCGCGGGTGAAGGCGACCCCGGTGCCGGAGTCGGGGCCGAGGTTGCCGAAGACCATGGAGCAGATGTTGACGGCGGTGCCGAGGTCGCCGGGGATGCGCTCCTGGCGGCGGTAGAGCTTGGCGCGGTCGCCGTTCCAGGAGTCGAAGACCGCGGTGACGGCCAGGTCCATCTGCTCGCGCGGGTCCTGCGGGAAGTCCCGCCCCGCCCGGGACTTGACGATCTTCTTGAACTGCTTGACCAGTGCCTTCAGATCGGCCGCGTCCAGATCGGTGTCGACGCTGACCTTCTTGGCCTCCTTGGTGGCATCGAGTGCCTCCTCGAAGAGGTCGCCTTCGACGCCGAGGACGGTCTTGCCGAACATCTGGATGAGCCGGCGGTAGGAGTCCCAGGCGAAGCGCTCATCGCCGGACTGCTCGGCGAGGCCGGCCACGGAGGCGTCGGAGAGGCCGATGTTGAGGACGGTGTCCATCATGCCGGGCATGGAGAACTTGGCGCCCGAGCGCACCGAGACCAGCAGCGGGTCGTCCGCCTGGCCCAGCTTCTTGCCCATGCGGCGCTCCAGCGCTTCGAGGTGCGCACTCACCTCGTCGCGCAGGGCGGCGGGCTCCGCGCCGCTCTCCAGGTAGACCTTGCAGGCCTCGGTGGTGATGGTGAAGCCCGGAGGGACGGGCAGCCGGAGGTTGGTCATCTCGGCGAGGTTCGCACCCTTCCCGCCGAGGAGATCCTTGAGGTCCCTGTTGCCCTCGGTGAAGTCGTAGACGAACTTCTGGTCCGGCTGAACGTTCTTTTCCGACACGTCTCTCGACTCCTCAAGAGGCTCGGTGGCTGCCCTGACGGCGAGGAACATACCCAGATCAAAGGCGTCTGGGTACGTCCACCTGGTCGTCATGGGGCCGTAACCACCCGTCCGCCAGCGGATCGAAAGGCGACCGGGGAGCGCCCGGGCGGCCTTCGCCGCTTCAAGGCTTGAATCCATGCCCACCCAAGGCGACGGTGACGGGGGCCGGTGCGACGCACGGTGACGAGTGGGGAGCCGGGTGTTGAGGGAGTGAAGCCACGAAGGGTGGCACTCCGTGCCACCCTTCCGAGAGATGCAGTCGCCACTATTTCGCTCATCTGAGCGGCACCCCTATCAGGGGTGGCGAGAATCACGCGCCCGAAGGACCCGGCGGTCCACCATCCGGACCGGGTGGAGCACGCCGAGCGGTGCAGGGGGGGAGGGTGCGGGGGGCGGGGCGGTCAGCCGCCGGAGGTGTCCAGTTCGGCCTCGGCGCTCACGGCGGAGCAGTCGTACGGGTCCTTGAGCCAGCCGTCCGGGAGCACCACCCGGTTGTTCCCGGAGGTGCGCCCGCGCGGGCCGTCCGCGCCGGCGGGCCAGGGCTGGTCCAGGTCGAGCAGCGCGAGCCGCTCGTCCAGCTCGGCGAGCGAGGAGGTGACCGCGAGCCGCTTGCGCATCTCGGAGCCGACCGCGAAGCCCTTGAGGTACCAGGCCACGTGCTTACGGAAGTCGATCACTCCGCGCGCCTCGTCGCCGATCCACTCGCCGAGCAGCTCGGCGTGGCGGCGCATCACCCCGGCGACCTCCCGCAGGGTGGGCGCGGCGGCGCCGCCCGTTCCCTCGAAGGCCGAGACGAGATCGCCGAAGAGCCAGGGCCGTCCGAGACAGCCGCGCCCCACGACCACACCGTCGCAGCCGGTCTCCCGCACCATCCGCAGCGCGTCGTCGGCCGACCAGATGTCGCCGTTGCCCAGCACCGGGATTTCCGGGACGTGCTCCTTCAGCCGGGCGATGGCGTCCCAGTCCGCCGTGCCGCCGTAGTGCTGGGCGGCGGTGCGGCCGTGCAGCGCGATGGCGGTGACACCCTCCTCGACGGCGATCCGGCCGGCGTCGAGATAGGTGATGTGGTCGTCGTCGATGCCCTTGCGCATCTTCATGGTGACCGGGAGGTCCCCGGCGTTGGAGACGGCCTCGTGGAGGATCGCCCGCAGCAGGGGCCGCTTGTACGGGAGGGCGGAGCCGCCGCCCTTGCGGGTGACCTTGGGGACCGGGCAGCCGAAGTTCAGATCGATGTGGTCGGCGAGCCCCTCGTCCACGATCATGCGGACCGCCTTGCCGACGGTGACCGGGTCCACACCGTAGAGCTGGATGGAGCGGGGGGTCTCGTGGGCGTCGAAATGGATCAGCTGCATGGTCTTGTCGTTGCGCTCGACCAGCGCCCGCGTGGTGATCATCTCGCTGACGAAGAGCCCCTTGGACCCCGCGTCGGCCCCCCGCGCGGGCACCCCTCCGAACCCCCGGACCCCCTCGGCGAACTCCCGGCAGAGGGTGCGGAAGGGGGCGTTGGTGATGCCGGCCATGGGGGCGAGGATGACGGGGGGCTGGACGGTGTGGGGGCCGATGGAGAGGGGGGACGCGGGGGCGAGCGTGGTCATTCCTTCATTGTCCCGCATCCCCTGCGGTGGGTGCGCCCCTCCCGGGGGGGGTGCCTCACGGTGCGCCCCCGCAGGATGCGGGCCCCTGTGCCCCGGGGTCCGTCCTCAATCGCCGGACGGGCTGAATTTGCTCGGGTTGCCCATGACACTGGAGGCACCCCCAGACGCGCTGAGCAGACCCCCCGGCGATTGAGCAGCACCACCCCGGCCCCTCCGGCGATTGAGCAGCACCACCCCGGCCCCTCCGGCGACTGAGCAGCACCACCCCAGCCCCTCCGGCGACTGAGCAGCACCACCCCAGCCCCTTCGGCGACTGAGCAGCACCACCCCAGCCCCTCCGGCGTTTGAGGAGCGGGGGTTCGGGGGCTGGCCCCCGACCGTGGCCCGCAACATGCGGGGCCCTGTCGCACAGGGTCCGTCCTCAAACTCCCCCAGAGCTGCCTCCGGGAGGTGCCCCCGGACGGGCTGAAATCGCTCGGGTTGCCCATGGCTCCGGGGGAGATTGAGGCGTGGAGGGGCGGGGGCGGCTCGCGGCCGGGGGGTGCGAGGGGAGGCGGGGGGTCGTACTGTCCAGGCATGTCCGAGCCAGCCCCCCGGCGGCGCCTCCTGATCCTGGCGATCTGCTGCACCTCCCTCCTGATCGTCAGCCTCGACAACACCATCCTCAACGTCGCCCTCCCCTCCATCGGCCACGACCTCCACGCCTCCGTCTCCGGCCTCCAATGGACCATCGACGCCTACACCCTCGTCCTGGCCTCCCTCCTGATGCTCTCGGGCTCCACCGCCGACCGCATCGGACGGCGCAAGGTCTTCATGGCCGGCCTGATCCTCTTCACCCTCGGCTCGCTGCTCTGCTCCCTCGCCCCCACCCTGGAGTCCCTCGTCGTCTTCCGGATGATCCAGGCGATCGGCGGCTCCATGCTCAACCCGGTCGCCATGTCGATCATCACCAACACCTTCACCGACCCGGGCGAACGGGCCCGTGCCATCGGGATCTGGGGCGGGGTGGTCGGGATCTCGATGGCGGCGGGGCCGATCGTGGGCGGGCTGCTGGTCGACACCATCGGCTGGCGCTCCATCTTCTGGGTCAATCTGCCCGTCGGTATCGGCGCCCTCCTGCTGACCTGGCGCTACATCCCCGAGTCCAAGGCGCCCAGACCCCGCCGCGCCGACCCGGTGGGGCAGCTGCTGATCATCGCCCTGCTGGGCTCCCTCACCTACGCGATCATCGAGACCGACCCCGTCTTCGGCGCGATCGCGCTGATCGCCCTGGCGGGCGTGGTGGTGTACGAGCCCCGGCGCCGCGAACCCCTCATCGATCTGCGCTTCTTCCGCAGCGCGCCCTTCAGCGGGGCCACGGTCATCGCGATCAGCGCCTTCGCCGCGCTCGCCGGGTTCCTCTTTCTGAACACCCTGTATCTGCAGAACGCGCGCGGCTACTCCGCGCTGCACGCCGGTCTCTACATGCTGCCCATGGCCACGATGGCCCTGGTCTGCGCGCCGCTGTCGGGGCGGATGGTGGCCGGCCGGGGCCCCCGGCTGCCGCTGCTGATCGCGGGCGTCACGATGGGGGCCTGCGGGGTGCTCTTCGCGGCCTTCGAGGCGGAGACCTCGGATGTGCTGCTCTTCACCGGCTATGTGCTCTTCGGGATCGGCTTCGGGCTGGTGAACACCCCGATCACCAATACGGCCGTCTCCGGGATGCCGCGCGCCCAGGCGGGGGTCGCCGCCGCCGTCGCCTCCACCAGCCGGCAGATCGGGCAGACGCTGGGCGTCGCGGTGATCGGCACGGTCCTGGCGGCCGGTGTCACGGTCGGCGCCACCGGCCCCGGGTACGCGGACGCCTTTGTGGCGGCCTCACGGCCCGCCTGGTGGATCATCGCCGGGTGCGGGCTCTCCGTGCTGGTGGTGGGCGCGCTCACCAGCGGCGCCTGGGCCCGGCGCACCGCCTCGCGGTGCGCCGGGCGGCTGGCGGAGCCCGCCGAACCCGCCGGGGCCGAGACCTCCCGGCCCGGCGGGCGCCCGGGCTAGGGAGTTTCTTTCGGATCGGGCCGGATCGGTGAGCGGGGTCCGGTGCCGTGGATCGCGAGGCGGAGGAGGGAGCCCACGCGGAGCGCCGGC
>NZ_JBSFER010000041.1:0-41533 GCF_053594535.1 Streptomyces sp. NPDC001889 | reverse complement strand
CCTGTGGGAGAGTAGGACGCCGCCGAACAATTTTTAGCCTCAGTCCCCTGGATCTTTATGGTCCGGGGGGCTGAGGCATTTCTGCGTTCAGGACCCGTTCGGAGCGGCCCCTGTGTCCGTATCCCGGCCGGCTGACGGTAAGGTCGGGGAGGAGTCATCGGCACATTGCACACAGGAGGCCCCCGGGTGGAGGTCCAGGAGACCCGCGTTCAGACGGACCGGGTACTCACCATCCCCAACATCCTCAGCATGGCGCGCCTGGTGGGCGTACCGCTCTTCCTGTGGCTGATTCTCCGCCCGGTCTTCGGCGGTCCGAACAGCGACGGCTGGGCCCTGCTGGTGCTGATGCTCAGCGGGATCAGTGACTACCTGGACGGGAAGCTCGCCCGCCGATGGAACCAGGTCAGCAGCCTGGGGCGCCTTCTGGACCCGGCCGCCGACAGACTTTACATTCTGTCGACCCTGGTGGGTCTGACCTGGCGCGAGATCCTGCCGCTCTGGCTCACCGCGGCTCTCCTGGCCCGCGAGCTGATGCTTCTGGTGATGGTGGGAATCCTCCGCCGGCACGGTTATCCCCCGCCGCAGGTGAACTTCCTGGGCAAGGCCGCGACCTTCAACCTGATGTACGCCTTCCCGTTGCTGCTGCTCAGTGACGGATCAGGGTGGCTCGCGTCACTCGCTGCTATTTTCGGATGGGCCTTCGCCGGATGGGGTACAACTCTGTATTGGTGGGCAGGAATCCTGTATGTGGTCCAGGTTCGCCGACTCGTCAAGGCGGACGCAGTGGCCGATTGACCTCGTCGATGCGAAGCTGTGCAGTGTCGCACGCCCAGCATGACGCCAGAGGGCCTCTTTGGACGAGCGAAGTCGGCTAGACCGTCTCTCTCAAGGAGGACGCTTCCGACATGAAGGCCGTCGTGATGGCTGGTGGCGAAGGCACCCGACTTCGCCCCATGACTTCAAGCATGCCCAAACCACTGCTCCCTGTCGTCAACAGGCCGATCATGGAGCATGTGCTCCGGCTGCTGAAGCGCCACGGGCTCAATGAAACCGTCGTCACCGTCCAGTTCCTCGCCTCGCTGGTCAAGAACTACTTCGGTGACGGCGAAGAGCTCGGAATGGAGCTCACCTATGCCAATGAGGAGAAACCGCTCGGCACCGCCGGCAGTGTGAAGAACGCCGAGGAAGCGCTGAAGGACGATGCCTTTCTCGTCATCTCCGGTGATGCCCTCACGGATTTCGATCTCACCGACCTGATCTCCTTCCACAAGGAGAAGGGCGCGCTGGTCACGGTCTGTCTGACCCGGGTGCCCAACCCGCTGGAATTCGGCATCACCATCGTCGACGAAGAGGGCAAGGTCGAGCGGTTCCTGGAGAAGCCCACCTGGGGCCAGGTCTTCTCGGACACGGTGAACACCGGTATCTACGTCATGGAGCCCGAGGTCTTCGACTATGTCGAAGCGGATGTCTCCGTCGACTGGTCCGGCGATGTGTTCCCGCAGCTCATGAAGGAGGGCAAGCCGATCTTCGGCTATATCGCCGAGGGCTACTGGGAGGATGTCGGCACCCACGAGAGCTATGTGAAGGCCCAGGCGGATGTCCTGGAGGGCAAGGTCGACGTCGACATCGACGGCTTCGAGATCTCTCCCGGCGTCTGGGTGGCCGAGGGCGCCGAGGTGCACCCCGACGCTGTCCTGCGCGGTCCGCTCTACATCGGCGACTACGCCAAGGTGGAAGCCGATGTGGAGATCCGCGAGCACACGGTCGTGGGCTCCAATGTCGTCGTGAAGAGCGGCGCGTTTCTCCACAAGGCCGTCGTCCACGACAACGTCTACATCGGCGAGCACTCCAATCTGCGCGGCTGTGTGATCGGCAAGAACACCGACATCATGCGGGCCGCCCGGATCGAGGACGGTGCCGTCATCGGTGACGAGTGTCTGGTGGGCGAGGAGTCGATCGTCCAGGGCAATGTCCGCGTCTACCCGTTCAAGACCATCGAGGCCGGCGCCTTCGTCAACACCTCGGTCATCTGGGAGTCGCGCGGCCAGGCGCATCTCTTCGGCACCCGGGGAGTGTCCGGGATTCTCAATGTGGAGATCACCCCGGAGCTTGCCGTGCGGCTCGCCGGGGCCTATGCGACCACCCTGAAGAAGGGGTCCACCGTCACGACCGCCCGTGACCACTCCCGTGGTGCGCGAGCGCTGAAAAGGGCGGTGATCTCGGCCCTCCAGGCGAGCGCCATCGATGTGCGGGATCTGGAGAATGTGCCGCTGCCCGTCGCACGGCAGCAGACCGCGCGCGGCAGCGCCGGCGGCATCATGATCCGTACCTCGCCCGGTGTGCCGGACTCCGTCGACATCATGTTCTTCGACGAACGGGGTGCCGACCTCTCCCAGGCCGGACAGCGGAAGCTGGACCGGGTCTACGCACGGCAGGAGTACCGGCGGGCGTTCCCGGGCGAGATCGGTGACCTGTACTTCCCGGCCAGCGTCTTCGACTCGTACACCGGGTCCCTGCTCCGCAATGTCGACACCACCGGCATCGCCGAGTCCGGGCTGAAGCTGGTCGTGGACGCCTCCAACGGCAGCGCGGGGCTTGTGCTGCCCAGCCTGCTGGGCCGGCTCGGGGTGGATGCCCTGACCATCAATCCGGGTCTCGACGAGGCAAGGCCCACCGAGACCGCCGACACCCGCCGGGCCGGGCTGGTGCGGCTGGGTGAGATCGTGGCGTCGGCGCGGGCCGCCTTCGGGGTGCGGTTCGACCCGGTGGGCGAGCGGCTCTCCCTCGTGGACGAACGCGGCAGGATCATCGAGGACGACCGGGCGCTGCTGGTGCTGCTCGACCTGGTGGCCGCGGAGCGGCGCAGCGGGCGGGTGGCGCTGCCGGTGACCACGACCCGTATCGCCGAGCAGGTGGCGGCGTACCACGGCACCCAGGTGGAGTGGACGACGACATCGCCCGACGATCTGACGCGGGTGGGCCGTGAGGAGACCACCATCTTCGGCGGCGACGGCCGCGGCGGCTTCATCGTGCCGGAGTTCAGCAGCGTCTTCGACGGTACGGCGGCCCTGGTGCGGCTGGTCGGTCTGGTGGCGCGCACCCAGCTCACGCTGAGTCAGATCGATGCGCGGATTCCGCGGGCTCATGTGCTCAAGCGTGATCTGGCCACGCCCTGGGCGGTCAAGGGACTGGTGATGCGGCGGGTCGTCGAGGCGGCCGGTGAGCGCGAGGTCGACACCACCGACGGGGTGCGGGTCGTCGAGGCCGATGGACGGTGGGTGATGGTCCTGCCCGATCCCTCGGAGGCCGTCACTCATCTGTGGGCGGAAGGGCCCGATGACGCGTCGGCTCAGGAACTGCTCAACGACTGGTCGGCGGTGGTGGACAGCGCAGGTCACTGAGGTGTGAGCGGTGTGCCGGACGTTTCGGAAGCGAGGCGTCCGGCACACCGGTGGGGCCATTCGGCGGTAGCGCCCACGACGTGCGACGATGTGCGGCATGCCGCAGCAGCACCCCGTTCGGAGCACTGGCTCCCCGCCCCCGCGTCCCGACGCCTCGATGTCGCTGCTGACGAATGTGATGGAGCACAGCCTCGACGACGGGTACGCCGAGGCGACCGCGCGCCGGCAGGCGGAGGGCGGTGGACTGCCCCGCTCGCTGCGCGCCCGGCTGGGTCTCGCGGCCGGCCTGGTGCTCGCCGCTCTGATCGTCACGGTGGGTGCGGCGGAGGCGCGGATATCGGCTCCGGTGCTGGCGAAGGAGCGCGAGGAGCTGATCGACCGCATCGAGGCGGAGACCTCGGACGCCGACGCGCTGGAGCGCGGAGTGGACCGGCTCCGGGACGAGGTGGGGGAGCGTCAGCGCAAGGCGCTCAGGACGCCGGGCGACGGCCGGCACCAGGTGGTGTCGCTGATGGCGGGGGCCACCGAGGTCGAGGGCCCGGGTGTGAAGCTCGTGGTCGACGACCGCGAGGACACCGCCCAGGGCGGCGGCGGGCCGCGCGAGAGCAGCGGGTTCAGCGATACGGGCCGGGTGCGGGACCGTGACATGCAGCGGGTGGTCAACGGGCTGTGGGAGTCCGGTGCGGAGGCCGTGGCCATCAACGGGCAGCGGCTGACGGCCCTGTCCGCGATCAGGGCCGCCGGAGACGCCATACTGGTGGACAACAGGCCGCTGGTGCCGCCCTATACGGTGCTGGCGGTGGGGGACGGAAAGAGGCTGGACACGGAGTTCCGGGACAGCGTCGACGGCCGGTATCTGCACGCGCTGCGGGAGAACTTCGGTATCCGCTTCAGTGTCTCCACCGAGGACACGGTGCGTCTCGCGGCGGCCCCGAGCCTGATCGTACGTACAGCAGAGCCGAGGACCGCCTCCGCCGGGAAGGGCAGCGGGCAGGGCACGGCAGACACAGGGAAGGGCACATCGTGATCGCCGTACTGGGCCTCGTCGTCGGAGTCGTGGCCGGACTGCTGGTCCGGCCCGAGGTTCCGGCGGTGGTCGAGCCCTATCTGCCGATCGCTGTGGTGGCGGCGCTGGACGCCGTCTTCGGCGGACTGCGGGCCATGCTGGACGGGATCTTCGTCGATAAGGTCTTCGTGGTCTCCTTCCTGTCCAATGTGGTGGTGGCGGCGCTGATCGTCTTCCTCGGGGACAAGCTGGGCGTCGGCGCCCAGCTCTCCACGGGTGTGGTGGTGGTGCTCGGCATCCGGATCTTCTCCAACGCCGCCGCGATCCGCCGGCACGTCTTCCGGGCGTGAGGCCGATGAGCAGCGATCCGATGAAGGGCGGCCCGGTGAACGGAGACCCGGAGGGCAGGGAGCCGGCCGCCGGCGAGGTCCCCTCGCGAGAGCCGCAGCCCGAGCCGCAGTCCGGGCCGGAGCGGTCGGCCCCGGCCGGCCCGCGGGCCGGGATGACGGGGCGCCAGCGGCTGGTCGCCGGCCTCTGGCCGCCGCGGGTGACACGTGCTCAACTCACGGTCGCGGTGCTGCTGTTCGTCCTGGGTCTCGGGCTCGCCATCCAGGTCCGCTCGACCAGCGACAACAGCGCTCTGCGCGGTGCCCGGCAGGAGGATCTGGTGCGGATTCTCGATGAGCTGGACAACCGCACCGAGCGCCTGGAGGACGAGAAGCAGCGGCTGGAGACCCAGCGCACCGAGCTGGAGAACAGCTCGGACCAGGCCGAGGAGGCCCGCAGGCAGACCGAGCAGAAGGAGCAGCAGCTCGGCATTCTCGCGGGTACGGTCGCCGCCCAGGGCCCCGGGATCACGCTCACCATCACCGACGGCTCCGGCCGGGTGGAGGCCGACATGCTGCTCGACGCGATCCAGGAGCTGCGGGCCGCGGGCGCCGAGGCCATCCAGGTCAATGACCACCGGGTCGTGGCGGATACGTACTTCACCGGTACGGGCGGCGACATCGAGGTGGACGGGAACCGGATCGGGGCGCCGTACATCTTCAAGGTCATCGGGAAGCCGCAGGATCTTGAGCCCGCCCTGAACATTCCGGGCGGAGTGGTGCAGACGCTGGAGAAGGAGCAGGCCACCGCTTCGGTGGTCCGCTCGGAGAAGATCGTCGTGGGCGCCTTGCGGCCCGCGGAGCGGCCTGACTACGCTCGGTCGTCGGCGCAGTGAGGCGGCGGTGTACGGTGCCCGGCGGGTCGGGGCATGAGGTTGCGAGGGGTCGGCACACAGAAGCTGTGCCGCGTGGTGGAAACTGTCTGATGGGTACGGACGTTGTGATGATGTCCGGGTCGGCAGGTGTGGTCATTGAGGGTTCGTCCTGCCCCACGGGCGGGTCTATTTCGGTCAAGGGGAATCGCCCGTGAAATTGTTTGCGAAGTTGTTCGGCAAGAGCTCGCGCGAGGACGGCGGAAACGCCAAGCATCGCGCGCGGCGTCATGGCCAGGAGGAGGAGCAGGGCGGCGAGCGTCCGCTCTTCCGGGATGAGGTCTCCGGGCCGGGTGGTGACATTCCCGGTGGGCGGGGCGCGTCGTCTGTTGACCCTGCGGGTCCCGGCCGCATAGGTTTCGGGGAACCAGCAGCCTCAGGTACGGGTGGAGGGTATGCCCCCGATCCGTACGCGACCAATCCCCATGGGGGACAGCCGCGGCAGGAGGACCGGTCCATGGCGGCCGTGACGGTGTGTACGAGGTGCGGGAACCGCAATCCGCAGTCGAGCAAGTTCTGCTCGAACTGTGGCGCGCCGCTGCGGGGCCAGGCGCCCGCGGAGCGGGCGTCGGAGACGACGTCCACCATCTCCATCTCGGGCCTGGAGGCATACGACTCCGAGGTGACGGGGCAGACACAGCTTCCGTCGCTCTCCCCGGAGGCGCAGGCCGCCGTCGAGGCCCTGCCGTTCGGTTCGGCGCTGCTGGTGGTCCGGCGCGGCCCCAATTCGGGCAGCCGCTTCCTGCTGGACGGCGAGCTGACCACGGCCGGCCGTCACCCGCAGAGCGATATCTTCCTCGACGACGTGACGGTGTCCCGCCGCCATGTGGAGTTCCGCCGGAATCCGGACGGCAGCTTCGGCGTCGCCGATGTGGGCAGCCTGAACGGCACCTATGTCAATCGCGAGCGGATCGACTCGGTCTATCTGGCCAATGGTGACGAGGTCCAGATCGGCAAGTACCGGCTGGTCTTCTACGCGAGCCAGCAGCGGGGCCTGTAACCCGGCGGGGAAGGCACCATGCGAACACCGACGGGCGGTGCCGGTCACGGCACCGCCACCGCGGCGGGGCGGCTCGCCGCGGGTGAGCGGCTGATGAGCATCGGGACGGTGCTCGGTCAGTTGCGCGACGAGTTTCCCGAAGTCACGATTTCCAAGATCCGCTTCCTGGAGGCCGAAGGTCTCGTGGAGCCGCGGCGCACACCGTCGGGGTACCGCAAATTCACCTCGGCCGATGTGGAGCGGCTGGCCCAGGTACTGCGGATGCAGCGGGACCACTATCTTCCGCTGAAGGTGATCCGTGAGCATCTGGACGCCGTCGCCCGGGGTGAACAGGTCCAGTTGCCCGCTCAGGGCTCGCAGGGCGAGGCGCCGGCCGGGGCGGCAGGGGCCGCCGGGGTCTGGGAGGCCGCCGGTGAGCGCCGTACGGCCGCACGGATCGGCCGGGCGGCTCTGCTGGCCGCCGCCGGGGTCTCGGAGGAGCAGCTGGCCGTCTGGGAGTCCTACGGCCTGCTCACCCCTGACGCCGCCGGCAGTTTCGACGCCGAGTCGGTGACGGTGGCCAGGTTGGTGGCCGACCTGGGCGGATTCGGTCTGGAACCGCGTCATCTGCGGGCCATGAAGGCTTCCGCCGAGCGGGATGCCGGGCTGGTGGAGCAGGTGGTCGCACCCTTGCGGCGGCATCGCAATCCGCAGACCAGGGCACATGCGGAGGCCACGGCGAAAGAGCTGGCGGAGCTGTCCGTACGGCTGCACGCGGCCCTGTTGCAGAGTGCCCTCGGAGTCCGTCTCGGCTGATCCAGAACGTGCCCGACTACCCAAACGGGCCGGGCACGTCCTAGGGTTGCTGTGTGAACGAGCTCGACGTTGTGGGTGTCCGGGTGGAAATGCCCTCCAACCAACCGATCGTGCTCCTGCGTGAAGTGGGAGGCGACCGGTACCTCCCCATTTGGATCGGTCCCGGGGAGGCGACCGCCATTGCCTTTGCCCAGCAGGGCATGGCACCTGCCAGACCGCTGACCCATGACCTCTTCAAGGATGTGCTGGAGGCGGTGGGGCAGGAACTCACCGAGGTCCGCATCACCGACCTGCGCGAAGGGGTTTTCTACGCGGAGCTGGTCTTCGCCAGCGGAGTCGAGGTGAGCGCGCGTCCCTCCGACGCCATAGCGCTCGCCCTGCGCACCGGCACGCCGATCTACGGCAGTGACGGGGTGCTCGACGACGCGGGTATCGCGATTCCGGATGAGCAGGAGGACGAGGTGGAGAAGTTCCGCGAGTTCCTCGATCAGATCTCGCCGGAGGACTTCGGAACCAACAGCCAGTGACCGCCGTACGGTGAGCAGGTGACCGCCGGTCCACTGGCGGTCACCGGAGAGGCCGAGACTGTCGGCTTGGGCGCATTCGGGCACGTCTTCCCCGTTTTGGGGCACGAGAAACCACTCTCAGGGTGATTATCACTCGGCGTGCCGAGTGTGGCGATCGTTGACGCACCCCTGGTGACTGCCTACCGTCGGGTGGGCAGGTCAAGGATGGAGGTCGGCGTGAGAAGCAGCGGCGGCGGTGCGGTGGGGGCCCTCGGGCGAGCCCTGGGGGAGAGCGGGCCGTATCCGCTCCCGGAGAGTGCGGTCGACCCGTCGGCGGACACGGTCGGCTATCGAGGGCCGACCGCGTGTGCGGCGGCCGGCATCACCTATCGGCAGCTCGACTACTGGGCGCGTACCGGCCTGGTCGAGCCGAGTGTGCGGCCGGCTCGCGGCGCGGGGGCCCAGCGGCTCTACAGCCTGCGCGATGTGGTCGTCCTGAAGATCGTGAAGCGATTCCTGGACACCGGGGTGGCGCTCCAGAACATCCGGGCGGCCGTGCAGCACCTCAGGGCGCGCGGCCACGCCGATCTGGAGCGGATGACGCTGATGAGCGACGGCGCGACCGTCTACGAGTGCTCGTCGCCCGACGAGGTGGTGAGCCTCCTCCAGGGCGGACAGGGGATCTTCGGTATCGCGGTCGGCGTGGTCTGGCGCGATGTCGAGACGGCGCTGTCGCAGCTGCACGGTGAGCGGGTCGACACCGGTGAGACCCTGATCGGCCACAATCCCGCCGACGAGCTGGCCAGGCGCCGGCAGAACCGGGCCGTCTGACCCGTTCGGCGGACCCCGCCCCGCCTTCCTCCCGGCCCGGCCGGAAGGACACGGCGAATGGCCCGGCGGGCATTGTCAGTGGCGTAGGGCAGCATCGGAGATGTGAGATCCGCGCCGACGATTCTGCATCTGGACATGGATGCGTTCTACGCCGCAGCCGAACAGGCGGCGAAGCCGAGTCTGCGCGGAAAGCCCGTGATCGTCGGCGGGCTCGGTCCGCGCGGTGTCGTGGCCACCGCCTCGTACGAGGCGAGACGGTTCGGGGTCCACTCGGCGATGCCCATGGCCCAGGCCCGGCGGCTCGCGCCGAACGCGGCGTATCTGGTGCCGCGCTTCTCCTTCTACCGCGCCATCAGCGAACAGGTCATGGAGCTGCTGCGTTCCCTGTCGCCGCTGGTGGAGCCGCTCAGTCTGGACGAGGCCTTCGTCGATCTGGAGGCGAGCGGCGCGGCCTCGGATCTACCGTCGGCGCGGGCCGCCGGAGAGCGGCTGCGGGCGGATATACGCTCCGTCACCGGGCTCACCGGATCAGTGGGCCTCGCCGGCTCGAAGATGCTGGCGAAGATCGCCTCCGAGCAGGCGAAACCGGATGGTCTGGTGGTGATGGAGCCGGGGACCGAGCGTGAGCTGCTGGGGCCGCTGACCGTGCGGACGCTGCCCGGCGTCGGCCCGGCGACCGGCGAGCATCTGCGGCGCGCGGGCATGACGACCTGCGCCGAGGTCGCCGAGGCGGGCGAGGACGAGCTGGTGCGGCTGCTCGGCAGGGCGCACGGCACCGCGCTGCACCGGATGGCCCTGGGCTTCGACGACCGGCCCGTGGTCGCCGAGCGGGACACCAAATCCGTGTCGGTGGAGGACACCTTCGACGTGGATCTGCACGACCGGGTCCGGATCAGGATCGAGGTCGAGCGGCTCGCGGACCGCTGTGTCCAGCGGCTGCGGGCCTCCGGGCACTCGGGGCGGACGATCGTGCTGAAGGTCCGGCGGTACGACTTCTCGACGCTGACGCGCTCGGAGACGCTCCGGGGGCCGACGGACGATCCCGCGGTCGTCCGGGAGGCGGCGGCGCGCCTCCTGGAGTCCGTGGACACCACGGGCGGTGTCCGGCTGCTGGGCGTCGGGGTGTCCGGGCTCGCCGACTACACCCAGGAGGACCTCTTCGCGCAGGCCGCAGCCGGTGAGCGCCCCGGGGGCGCCGCCCCGGACAGCGCGGCGGCGCCCCCGGGTGGCGCACCGGACGCACCGGACGAGCGGCGGGAACCGGCCGGGCGGGACGGGGACCCGGCGGAGGGGCGGAGCGCGCCCGTGGCGGCGGGGGGCACCGCCGGCCCGTCCGGCGGACCCGCCGAGCGGCGCTGGTCCGCCGGCAACGACGTGCGTCACGCGGTCCACGGGGCGGGATGGGTGCAGGGCAGCGGTGTCGGACGGGTCACCGTGCGGTTCGAGGACCCGCTCTCCCCGCCGGGGCGCGTGCGGACCTTCCGGGTGGACGACCCCGATCTGGAGCCCTCCGATCCGCTGCCCCTGGTCGCCCCGCCGGAGAGCCCGCCCGAGGGGCCGCCGGACGCGCCGCCGGGGAGCCCGGAGAACCCGGCGGGGCCGGCCGGCGCCGCCGGTCAGTCCTCGTCGCCCGCGACCTGTCCGAAGGAGCGGTCGTCGGGGGGCGCGACGGGCACCTCCGGCGACACGGAGAGTTCGAGGCCGTAGTGGTGGTAGAGCTGGAGCTCCTGTTCGGGGGAGAGATGGCGGCCGACACCGAAGTCCGGTGCGTCCTTGATCAGCGAGCGCTCATAGGGAACACGCAGGGTGTCGTCGACGAAGGTGCTCGGCTCCAGCGGGACGAAGGCGTCCCGGCTGAAGAGCCCGGTGCGCACTGCCGCCCATTCGGGTGTACCGGTGGCATCGTCCAGGTACACCTCGTCCACGGTGCCGATCTTGGCCCCGTCGCGGTCGAACGCCTTGCGGCCGATCAGGCTGCGCGGATCGATATCGGTCTGCACGGTCCCTCCATATGGTCGCAACTGCTCTTTGATCCATACAAAAGGGCACTTCGCAGGTGTCGGCCACTTGAGCGATTGTTGAAAGGTCACGCTGGTAGGCTGGCAAGCGGCTGCTGACCCCGCGCGGGAGAGTCCACCGGCAGGACGACGGTGGCGCCGAAGGAGCAAATCCTCCCCGGAATCTCTCAGGCACCTGTACCGCGCGGACGAGGTCACTCTGGAAAGCAGGGCGGGCGTCGGACGGCATCCGCTCTCACCGACGGTGAAAGCCGGGGCGTCGCAGTCGGGCGGCCCGGTGAAGCTCTCAGGTTGAGATGACAGAGGGGGAGGCCCGTCCAGGGCACCCCGCGTGCGGTGGTGCCTCTCGCAGGTCGTGTCAGACCAGGAGGCCTCCTACATGACCGCCAACCGCATTCCGCTCTCCCAGTTGGAGCAGGGCACCCCGTTCGAGCAGCGCCACATCGGCCCCGACGCGGCGGCCCAGGCCAAGATGCTGGCGCAGGTGGGATACGGCTCGCTGGACGAGCTGACCGCCGCGGCGGTCCCCGATGTCATCAAGAGCGCGGAGGCGCTGGCCCTCCCGGACGCCCGCACCGAGGCCGAGGTCCTCGCCGAGCTGCGCGGCCTCGCCGACCGCAACACCGTGCTGGCGCCCATGATCGGCCTCGGTTACCACGGCACCTTCACGCCCCCGGTCATCCTGCGCAACGTCATGGAGAACCCGTCCTGGTACACGGCGTACACGCCCTACCAGCCGGAGATCTCCCAGGGCCGGCTGGAGGCTCTGCTGAACTTCCAGACGATGGTCGCCGAGCTGACCGGGCTGCCCACCTCCGGAGCCTCCCTCCTCGACGAGGGCACCGCCGCCGCCGAGGCGATGTCGCTCGCCCGACGGGTCGGAAAGGTCAAGAACGGGATCTTCCTGGTCGACTCCGACGTACTGCCGCAGACCCTCGCGGTCATCGAGACCCGCGCGGAGCCCACCGGTGTCGAGGTCGTCACCGCCGACCTCAGCGCCGGCATCCCGGCCGAGATCGCCGAGCGCGGTGTCTTCGGCGTCCTGCTCCAGTACCCGGGGGCCTCCGGGGCCGTACGCGACATCAAGCCGGTGATCGAGCAGGCGCGGGCGCTCGGCGCGATCGTCACCGTCGCCGCCGATCTGCTGGCCCTCACCCTCCTCACCCCGCCCGGTGAGCTCGGCGCCGACATCGCCGTCGGCACCACCCAGCGCTTCGGCGTCCCCATGGGCTTCGGCGGCCCGCACGCCGGTTTCATGGCCGTCCGGGAGAAGTTCGCCCGCAGCCTGCCCGGCCGGCTCGTCGGTGTCTCCGTCGACGCCGACGGCAACAAGGCGTACCGGCTCGCACTCCAGACCCGTGAGCAGCACATCCGGCGCGAGAAGGCCACCAGCAACATCTGCACCGCGCAGGTGCTGCTCGCCGTGATGGCGGGGATGTACGCGGTTTACCACGGGCCGGACGGACTGCGCGCCATCGCCCGGCGCACCCACCGCTACGCCACCCTGCTCGCCGCGGGCCTGACCGCCGGCGGTGTGGAGGTCCTCCACGACTCCTACTTCGACACCCTGACCGTACGGGTGCCGGGCACCGCGGACGATGTGGTCGCGGCCGCCCGTGAGGGCGGGGTCAATCTGCGCCTGGTCGACGACTCGCACGTCTCCGTCGCCTGCGACGAGACCACCCTGCGCGCCCAGCTCACCGCCGTGTGGGCCGCCTTCGGCGTGACCGGCGACATCGACGCGCTGGACGGGACCACCGAGGACACCCTGCCGGCCGCGCTGCTGCGCACCGACGACTATCTCTCCCACCCGGTCTTCCACCAGCACCGCTCCGAGACGGCGATGCTGCGCTATCTGCGCCGCCTCTCGGACCGGGACTACGCCCTGGACCGCGGCATGATCCCGCTCGGCTCCTGCACCATGAAGCTGAACGCGACCACCGAGATGGAGCCGGTCACCTGGCCCGAGTTCGGGCAGATCCACCCCTTCGTCCCCGTCGACCAGGCGGCCGGCTATCTGACGCTCATCCGGGAGCTGGAGGAGCGGCTCGCCGAGGTCACCGGCTACGACAAGGTCTCCATCCAGCCGAACGCCGGCTCGCAGGGTGAACTCGCCGGTCTTCTCGCGGTCCGCGCCTACCACCGCGCCAACGGCGACGAGCAGCGGACGGTCTGCCTGATCCCGTCGTCCGCGCACGGCACCAACGCCGCCAGCGCCGTGATGGCCGGGATGAAGGTCGTGGTGGTGAAGACCGCCGACGACGGCGAGGTCGACGTCGACGACCTGCGCGCCAGGATCGACCAGTATCGCGACGAGCTGTCCGTGCTGATGATCACCTACCCCTCGACGCACGGTGTCTTCGAGGAGCACGTCGCCGACATCTGCGCCCGGGTCCACGAGGCCGGCGGCCAGGTCTATGTCGACGGAGCCAATCTCAACGCGCTGGTGGGGCTCGCCAAGCCGGGCAAGTTCGGCGGCGACGTCTCGCACCTGAATCTGCACAAGACGTTCTGCATCCCGCACGGCGGCGGTGGCCCCGGTGTCGGGCCGGTCGGCGTCCGGGCGCACCTCGCGCCGTATCTGCCGAACCACCCGCTCCAGCCGACCGCCGGCCCGGAGACGGGCGTCGGGCCGATCTCGGCCGCGCCGTGGGGCTCGGCGGGCATTCTGCCGATCTCCTGGGCCTATGTGCGGCTGATGGGCGGCGAGGGTCTCAAGCGGGCGACCCAGGTCGCCGTGCTGGCCGCCAACTACATCGCCAAGCGGCTGGAGCCGCACTACCCGGTGCTCTACACCGGCCCCGCCGGTCTGGTCGCCCATGAGTGCATCGTGGATCTGCGCCCGCTGACGAAGGCCACCGGAGTCACCGTGGACGACATCGCCAAGCGGCTGGTCGACTACGGCTTCCACGCGCCGACGATGTCCTTCCCGGTGGCCGGCACCCTGATGATCGAGCCCACCGAGAGCGAGAATCTGAGCGAGATCGACCGCTTCTGCGATGCGATGATCGCCATTCGCCGGGAGATCGAGCTGGTCGCGTCGGGCGAGTGGCCCGTCGAGGACAGCCCGCTGCGGAACGCGCCCCACACGGCCGCCGCGCTGGGCGGTGACTGGGACCACCCGTACAGCCGTGACACGGCCGTCTTCCCCGCCGGGGTGAGCGCCGCGGACAAGTACTGGCCGCCGGTGCGCCGGATCGATGGCGCCTTCGGCGACCGCAACCTCGTCTGCTCCTGCCCGCCGCTGGAGGAGTACGACCGCTGACGGACGGCGGACGCCTGTCGCAGGGGGGCCGGTACGGAGCGAAGTCTCCGGCCGGCCCCTTCGTCGTACCCGGACCGGAGCGCGTACACCGGACCGGACCGGAGCGCCCGCCCGGTGCCGCGCGCGGGCCGGAGACGGCGGGTGCGCGGGGGCGGGGCGGAACGGCGGCGGGAGCGATGGCGCGGGTGGCGCCGGGGGAGGCGGTTCTACGCCGCCGTCGCCGTCAGGCCCACCCGGTGAGGGGCGATGATCTGCCCGTCGGGGAGGAGCTCGCCGGTGTCCTCGAAGAGGAGCACGCCATTGCACAGCAGGCTCCAGCCCTGCTCCGGATGGTGCGCCACGAGGCGCGCCGCGTCCCGGTCGGCGGAGTCGGATGTCGGGCAGGGCGGTTGGTGCTGGCACATGGCTGAGTTCTTTCGCTGCGGTGTGGTGAACGTCCTGCGGCTCGATGAGGTGTTCATGGCCGCCCCCGTATCTGTAGGTCCGGTCCCAGTGTTGCCCCACGGGCGTCATCCCGCAGGGATTTCGCGACAGCTCGTCTCACTCAGAAGAGACGTGTCCACCAAGGTGATGGTTCAGCCCTGCTGGATTGTCCTTTCGGGTGGTTCCAGGGGGTCGGATTGGACTAGTCCGATCGGGCAGAAGTGCGCCCCGCGACCGAGTGGTCACGGGGCGCGAAGTGCTCATTCGCCCGTGCGCCGGGGCGCGAACGGGGCGCGGTCAGGCGGGCGAGCCGAGGAGGGGCGCGGGGGTGAGCCGCAGGGTCATCACCGGGAGGAGATCGGTGACCCGGTGCGGCCGGTCGGCCGCGATCCCGGGGGGTGCGGGGGCGAGCGGGATCAGAACGTCGGTGGGCAGGAGGGTGCCTGAGGCGGCGTCGGCCTCCGGGTCCCCGTGCAGCCACAGGGTGAGCATGTACAGCTCGGGGATGGAGAGCAGCCGTGGCTGAAACGGGGTCGTCATCGACTCCGCCTGCCGCAGGGCCCGTTCGGTGGAGGTCAGATAGGGGCCTTCGAAGAAGTGCGAGAAGGCCCAGCCGTCGGGGGTGAGGACCGTCTCCGCGGCGGCGACGTACCGATCGGTGCCGCGGATCAGGAAGCGCCATCCCGTGAGCCTGGTGCCGGGGCCGGCGGGCGTCGGGGCGATCTGGTCGAGGACATGGACGGGAAGGGGTGATTCGGGGCTCGCGGGTCCCTGGACGGACCGGAGAGCGGGGGTGCGGTCCTCACTGACAGCGGTGGGAGAACCGAGTGCGGTGAGGACGCTGCGGAGTGCGGGCGCGGGGGCCGGTAGGGCGTGCAGCGGCATGGTGGGTCGCCTCTCACTTGGGAGACACGGTGAGGCAGAGGCAGATGCGGAC
Source organism: Streptomyces sp. NPDC001889 (assembly GCF_053594535.1). NCBI lineage: Bacteria > Bacillati > Actinomycetota > Actinomycetes > Kitasatosporales > Streptomycetaceae > Streptomyces > Streptomyces sp. NPDC001889. Next base: position 26,093 of record NZ_JBSFER010000041.1, on the reverse strand, counting down.
GGCGCTGTCAGCGTGCGGGGCCAGAAGGGCCGGGAAGGCGACTGGGCGCCAACTCTCTGCCTGCTGGGCAAAGTTTATACGACACGTGTTCTCATAGTGTTTCCGCTAGCGCTCGTGCGCATTAAAAACAAGGCTGGTTCAGGTCCGTCCTCAGCAGGGGATCTGCGGGGTTGCCGGGGAAATTTCCTTCACGGCCAGGGCATTAGCCCAGTTGCCGGTAGGCCGAAACCGGTCGGTGTTTTTCACCATACGGCGGGTGGAGTATCTGTGTACTGCACCCTGCCGGCGGGCGGGCCGCATCGCATCAGCGGGATGTGCCGCGTGTCACTTCTGACACCCTACCCGCCCCCGGGCGTGGCCGCCGCGTTATGGATCAGCCAGGCTGGGCATTATCGTCCGTGACGCGAGCGACCGATGCCGCGCGGTGCCCACGCGAGGAGGACGCTTCGATGGGGGAAAAGATCGTGACAGGCAGCTTTGCGCTGTCCGATCGCCAGCGGTACCGGCGAAAGCTGCAACAGTGCCTGGCGGGACTGGGGCGGCTGCTGGCCGAGAAGAGGTTCGACCGGCCCAAGAATCTGATGGGCCTGGAGATCGAGCTGAATCTCGCGGGTTCGGACGGGCTGCCCCGGATGATGAATGCGGAAGTCCTGGAACGCATCGCGAGCCATGATTTCCAGACCGAGCTGGGAATGTTCAACCTGGAAGTAAACATTGTTCCGCACCGGCTCGGCGGACGGGTTCTCGATCAGCTCGCCGAGGAGTTGCGCGCCGGGCTCGGATATGCGCATCGCAAGGCCAACGAGGTGGGCGCCGGGATCGTGATGATCGGCATTCTCCCGACCCTCGCCCAGGACGATCTGGTCTCCGCGAACCTCTCCGCCGTCGACCGCTACGCGATGCTCAACGAGCAGATCGTCGCCGCCCGGGGGGAGGCCTTCACCCTGGATATCGACGGAGCGGAGCGGCTGACCTGTACCTCCGCCTCGATTGCCCCCGAAGCGGCCTGCACATCCGTGCAGTTGCACCTTCAGGTGACACCCGGGCGTTTCGCCGATGTGTGGAATGCCGCGCAGGCCGTGGCGGCCGTGCAGGTCGCCGTCGGTGCCAATTCCCCGTTCCTCTTCGGCAAGGAGCTCTGGCCCGAGTCGCGGCCGCCGCTCTTCCAGCAGGCCACCGACACCCGCCCGCCCGAACTCCAGGCGCAGGGAGTGCGGCCGCGCACCTGGTTCGGGGAGCGCTGGGTGGATTCCGCCTACGACCTCTTCGAGGAGAATCTCCGCTACTTTCCCGCCCTGCTGCCGATCTGCGACGACGACGAGGACCCGCTGCGGATCATCGACGACGGCGGTGTCCCCGGTCTTCAGGAACTGGTCCTGCACAACGGCACGGTCTACCGCTGGAACCGTCCGGTGTACTCGGTCGCCGACGGTGTACCCCATCTGCGGGTGGAGAACCGGGTGCTCCCGGCCGGGCCCACCGTCACCGATGTCATCGCCAACGCGGCCTTCTTCTACGGGCTGGTGCGCGCGCTCGCCGAGGAGCCCCGGCCGGTGTGGACCCGGCTGCCCTTCGACGCCGCCGCCGAGAACTTCGAGACCGCGTGCCGCGAGGGCATCGACGCCGGGCTCCAGTGGCCGCGCCCCGGCCGGGGCGGCGGCATCACCCGGGTGCCGGCCGTCAAACTCGTACGCGATGAACTGCTGCCGCTGGCAGCCGCCGGACTCGACGCGTGGAATGTGGAACCCGCCGACCGGGACCGGTATCTGGGAGTGATCGAGGAGCGCTGCAAACGCCGGGTCAACGGCGCCTCCTGGCAGACGGAGACCTACCACCGCGCCCGGGAGGCCGGTCTGGAGCGGGACGCGGCCCTCGCGGCGATGACCCGCCGCTACTGCGATCTGATGCACGAGGGCGAACCGGTGCACACCTGGCCCGTGGGCTTCCCCGGCCGGAGCGCCTGAAGGGCGGCCCGGCGGCGGGGCGCCCTCCGCACGGACGGCCCGGCGGCGGGCCGCGAGCCGGACATCCGGTGACGCCCGGCGGGGTGCCCCCTCGGCGACACCCCGCCCTGCCTCCCCCCGGCGCACCCGCATCGGGCAAGCTGTGACCTCCCCTGCGTACCCTCGTCACCCGGCGCGACGAGGAGAGGCCGCGCGGGATCGAACGACTGGAGGCACGAGTGCAGACGGAGCCCGGACACGTGGCCGATTCCCTTCCCCAGGAAGGCACGCCACGGAGGATTCTGCGGTCCGAGACGCTCCTGGTACTCGCGCTCTCGCTGGGCGCGAGCGGAGTCTCGGCGCTGATCAGCTTTGTTGGATCGCTGACCGAACCGGGTGGTCTGAAGGATCAGGCGGCGACGCTGAACGGCTCGCACGCGCCCGGCCGCCCCTGGCTCGATCTCGCCTGGCAGCTATTCGGTATCAGCACGGCCCTGGTGCCGGTCCTATTGGTGGCGCATCTGCTGACCCGGGAGGGCGCGGGCGGACTGCGGGCCATGGGCTTCGACCGCACCAGGCCCTGGCCCGACCTGGGACGGGGCACCCTGGTCGCGGCAGGCATCGGCAGCGCCGGTCTGGCGTTCTATCTGGCGGCGCGGGCCACCGGGTTCAATCTGACGGTCGTCCCCGAGTCACTGCCCGAGGTGTGGTGGAAGTTCCCCGTACTGATCCTCTCGGCGATCCAGAACTCCGTGGTGGAGGAGGTGATCGTCGTCGGCTATCTGCTCCGCCGGCTCGACCAGCTGGGCTGGACCCCGATGGCGGCCCTCGCCGCCAGTTCGCTGCTGCGCGGCTCGTACCACCTCTACCAGGGCATCGGCGGATTCATCGGCAACATGGTCATGGGTGTGGTGTTCGTGCTGCTCTACCGCCGGTGGGGACGGGTCGGACCGCTGGTGGTCGCGCACGCGCTGCTCGACATCGTGGCCTTCGTCGGATACGCGCTGCTGGCCGGCCGGGTCGGATGGCTGCCCACCCCGTGACGGACCCCCGGGGCGTACGGGAGGGGCCGCACGCCCCTCGCCGGGTCAGGGCGCGGTGAGCAGTTCGCCGTCGATGACGGTGACCGCGCGGCCCGTCAGCAGGGTCCGGTCGCCGCGCAGGGAGCACCGGACGAGACCGGAGCGGGCCGACGCCTGGAGGCCGGTCAGTTCGGTACGGCCCAGGCGCGCCGACCAGAACGGCGCGAGCGCGGTGTGCGCGCTGCCGGTCACCGGGTCCTCGTCAATCCCCGCGCCGGGGAAGAACCCCCGCGAGACGAAGTCGTGGCCGAGGCCGGGGTCGTCGGCGGCGGCGGTGACGACGATCCCGCGCCGCGAGTGCCGGGCGAGAGCGCGGATGTCCGGGGTCAGCGCGCGCACGCTCCGCTCGTCGCGGAGCTCGACGACCAGGTCGCCGATGTGCGGCCCGGTGTCGTGGACCGAGAGCACCGGCGCGCCGAGCGCCTCGGCGATGCCGTCCGGGATGTCGACCCGGGTGAGCGGGGAGGTGGGGAAGTCCAGGGTGATCGTGCCGTCCTCCCGGGCCGTGGCCGTGAGAATCCCGCAGCGGGCGGCGAACCGGACGGTGCCGTCGGCGGCGCCCGTGGTGTGCAGGACATGCGCGGTGGCGAGGGTGGCGTGCCCGCACATGTCGACCTCGGTGGCGGGGGTGAACCAGCGCAGCGCCCAGTCGCCCTCCTCTCCGGCGGGGAGGGGATGGGCGAAGGCGGTCTCGGAGAGATTGACCTCGGCGGCGACCCGCTGGAGCCAGGCCGCGTCGGGGAACGCGCGGGACTTCGGCAGCAGCAGGACACCGGCGGGGTTGCCGGCGAAGGGGGTGTCGGTGAAGGCGTCGACGATCTGAATGCGCATGGGCCCGACCGTAGCGAGTGGGCGGGGGGCGGGCGCGGGCCAATCGGAGACCGGCGGCCCTTCCCGGGGGCGGGGAGCGGGGCACCGTACCGCCGGAGGGCCGGAGCTGCCCGGGGCCGGGCGGTGCGGCGCGCACGGCCCGGTGTCGCTCCCGGTGTCGCTGCGTTCCGGCGGCGCGCGGTGCGGTGCGCGTCGTCCGGGTGTCGCTCGTACCGTCGTGGCGCCGACCGGCGCGCCGCACGCCGTCCCGCCGTCCCGGCGTCGCCCGGTGCCGGAGGGCTGCCGGGGAGCAGGGAGAATCCCGTGCATGATGCATTTCACCAAGACGGGCTGGCTCGCGTTCTTCTCCGGGACGGACGAGCTCATGGGCCGGCAACTGCCGGTCGAGGGCTGGGAGCCCCTGACCAACGCGGCCCTCGTGGTCGACCCCGAACGGGGCGCGCTGCGGCCGGTGACGGACTATCCGGACTTCTGGCGTCTTGAGCGGGCACACGCGGTCGCGGCGGTGCTGCCCGGCTCGGGGCACCGGGCCCACTGGAACGACTTCGAGAACGGCACTCCGCTGACCGAGGAGATCCTCGGCTGGCTGGTGACCGAGGCGGGGGACGCCATACCCTTCACGGCCGACGGGGCAACGGCGGAGGACGCAGACGAGATCCTCCCTCCGCTGCGGGATGCCGCCGGGGGGCCGGGGCAGTGAGCGCCGCCGCCGGCGGCGCCTCGGTGTGCCGCCGGATCAGCAGATCCCCCAGCGCGGTGCGCCGGTGCAGCACCGCCCGCCCCGCCCGCACCGTGGTGATCAGACCCGAGCCCCGCAGCGCGGCGGTGTGCGCGGAGACGGTGGCGTTGCTGACCTCCAGCCGGCGGGCGAGCCCGCCCGTGGTGTGCTCGTCCGCCAGCAGCAGCAGAATGCCGAACCGGGTCCGCCCCAGCACCTCGGCCAGCGCCTCCTCCGCGCTGCCCACCCCGTCCGGTGTGAGCGGCAGACCGGGACCCGCCGGATACTTCAGCACCAGAGGGCGCTCCGGCACATGCGAGAGACAGGGCGGGCCGGTCAGATGGAAGGTGGGCATCAGCAGGATGCCGTGGCCGTCCAGCTTGATGTCCTGATTCCCCGGCACCCGCAGCTCCCAGATGTCCTCCTGCGGCCAGCTGCTGGGAAAGAGGCCGGTCAGGGTGGCTCCGATGCCGTGCTCGGCCACGGTCAGGGCGTGGCGGGTGAACTCCGCCTGGTGCAGATCCTCCACCAGCGGCCACACCGGGCGCAGCGCGGCGTCGAACGCCAGCCGCTGCGCCCGGCGCAGGAGCTGCCAGGCATGGGCGTCGCCCCGGTACAGATCGCGTATCCAGGCGGGCGCGGACCGGGTGGGGTACAACTGCTCCAGGCCGGAGCGGACCAGCTCCGGACGGGAGCCGCGCATGGACTCGATGCCGCCCTGGAGGGTGTCGTCGACGACATTGAGGAAACCGGGCGCCTCATGGGTGGGCGCGAGATCCTTCAGCGGCGCGCTGCCGTCCGGCAGCGACTGGAGCAGCCGCCGCCTCCAGCGGCCGTAGAGCAGTTCGTCATGGGGACGGCCCATCATGACGAGCGTCGCGTTGAGTTCCTGCAGAGGGGAGGGCCGGGGGGCGAACCTGACCCGGGCGAAGTCGGCGGCGGTGAAGTGTATCCGGATCACTGCATCCCCTCAGTGGCTGGCGCCAGCTTTTCGGGCAGGGCCTCAAGGATCGCCCGTCTCCCCCCGCGGGTGCCAGTGTTCAGGGCATGCCACCGGGTTCGCGGCAGTGAACCGCGGGGGGACGGGGGGCGGCCGGTGTACCGCACCGCACAGGCGGTGCGGTACACCGGCCGAACGTCATGCGGAGGGGGAGCCATGGGGAGGACCGTCGAGGAGGACGGCGTCGTGCGGACGCCGTCCGGGAACGGGCTGACGGTGCGTCTGCCGGCCCCCACCGGCCCGAATCCGGTCGGCAGCACCACACTGCACCTGGTCGACCGCTCCCGGCGCGACCCCTGGTCTCCCGTGCTCGTCCGGGAGGTGATGGCCACCGTGTTCTATCCGGCCGCGGCCGTCGCCGGACACCCGGTCGCGCCCCATATGACCCGGGCCGCCGCCGCGTCGTTTCGCGTGTCCGCGCCCCGGACGCACCCGCAGCTCCCGACGGCGGGGGTCGACTGGGCCGCGACCAGGACCCACGCGCACGCGCAGGCACCCGCCCAGGCGGTACGGCGGCCGGTGCTGCTCCACAGCCCGGGCGGCGGCGACCCGCGCACCCTGGGCACCGCGGTCGCCGAGGAACTCGCCGGCCGCGGCTGGGTCGTCGTCTCCGTCGACCACCCGGGGGACGCGGGCGAGGTCGCCTTCCCCGGCGGTGGCGCCGGACGCCCGGAGGAGCTGCGGGAGACCGTGTTCCGGGGCGATCCCCGGCTGGACCCCGAGCTGTTCCGCACCGCGATCGACACCCGGGTCGCGGACCTCCGCTTCGTGCTCGGAGAGGTCGAGCGGCTCGCGGCGGGGGAGAACCCCGATGTGGAGGGGCGACCGCTGCCGGAGGGGCTGCACCGCGCCCTCGATGTGCGGCGCGCCGGTGTCTACGGGCACTCGGCCGGCGGGACGGCCGCCGCCCAGGCGCTCCACGAGGACCGGCGTTTCCACACGGCCGTCAATCTGGAGGGCTTTCTCGACCATCCGCCCTCGGTGCCCGGGGGGACGAGCGAGCTGTTCCCGGTGGCCCGGTACGGAGTGGACCGGCCGCTGCTGCTGATGGGGACCGACGGCTTTCCCGGGCGCCCGGAGCTGACGCGCTCCTGGTCGGCCGCGCTCGCCCACCCGGGGAGCCCGGTCCGGCTGCGGCAGCTCGACGGCGCCGCGCACTGGGTGTTCAGCGACTACGCGGCGATCGCGCCCCAGCTCCGGGCCGCCGGTCTGATGACCGATGCCGAGCGGGTCGCCCTGACGGGCACCATCGGCGCGGGCGCGGCGGTGCGTGCGGTGCGCGAGGCCGTGCACGGGTTCTTCGCCCGGCATCTGCCCTGGGAGGGCTGCGGCACCGGGCGCCGTGAGTCGCTCCGGCGCTGAGCGGCGCCGAGGCCCCCGGCGATACTCGGGCTCGGGCTCCCGCTCCCGCTGCTGCGCCTGCTCCTGTTCCGGTCTCGGGGCCGTGCCGGGCCCGCGCCCGGTGGTGGTACCTCGGCACACACCGCGCTCCTGTTCCGTGTGGGTGGTCTGGTCCGGTCCCGCGGCTTCGAAGGGACAACTGAGCCGAGGCGGCCGAGAGTTCCCGCCCGTACGGGATCGGGCGCACTGGACTCGTCCACTCGTCCATTCGCCCATCTGTGCCACGATGGGAGGATGGAGGCCATCGGTATCGCCCGCGCGATCGGGGCCGCGACGTCGGTCGCCGTATCGCTCGGCCTGCCGGCCGACGACGCGGTCGTGCTCCACAACTCGAACAGGCTGGCGCTGCGGCTGACGCCGTGCGACGTTCTCGCCCGGGTCGCCCCCGCGGGGCACGAGGCCGCGGAGTTCGAGGTCCGGCTCGCCCGACGGCTCGCCGAGGCCGGATGTCCGACGGGTCCGCTGGAGCCCCGGGTGGACCCACGTGTGTACACGCGCGACGGCTTCACCGTGACGCTGTGGACCTACTACGAGCCCGTGGCACCTCGCACCGCGCCGGCCGACTACGCCAAGGCGCTGGAGCGGCTGCACGCGGGCATGCGGGAGGTCGACGTGCCGAGCCCGCGGTTCATGGACCGCGTCGCGGAGGCGGAAGCCGTCGTCGCCGACCCGGACTGCTCGCCGGAGCTCGCCGACGCGGACCGCGCGTTCCTCAGCGGCCGACTGGCACGTCTGCGTCGGGCGATCGAGGACCGAGGCGCCGCGGAGCAGCTGCTGCACGGTGAGCCGCACTCGGGCAATGTGCTCGCCACGAGGGACGGTCCGTTCTTCATCGACCTGGAGACGTGCTGCCGGGGGCCCGTCGAGTTCGATCTCGCCCATGTCGCCGACGCGGTGTGCGCGCACTACCCGAACGTCGACCGAGGGCTGCTGGACGACTGCCGGCACCTGGTTCTCGCGATGCTCGCGGCCTGGCGCTGGGAACGGGGCGACCAGTTTCCGAACGGGAGGCGGTTCGGCGTGGAATTCCTGCGCCTGCTGCGCGCGGGTCCTCCCTGGCCGGCACTCGACGTGGTCGCCGGGCGTCCGGACGACCGGTAGAGGTGCTCGTCCGGGGCCGGCGGCGGCGCGCGGTGCGGCCGTACTGAACGGGACGTCCTGAGCGCGGGCGACCGGCTCCCGCCGCCCTTCACCCACCGGAACGCGCCAACCCCCGGACCCCCGGACCCCCGGACCCCCGGAACCTCCGACCCCCGGACCCCGGACCACCCCCGGACCCCCGGACCCCCAAAACCCCGGACCCCGGGAACCTGGAACTCGCGTACCGGCCTGTCCGCGTACCGCTGTACCGGTCGGACGCCCCCGGGCCGCGTCCCCCGCGACATCGCCCGCCGGGCCCGGAGGTCCGGCCCGGAGCCGGACGGCCACGGATCTCCGCCCGCCCGAGCCGCCGCGGCCACCGCCGCGCCGCTGTCCCGGGGCACTCCCGCGCACCCCTTCCGCGCCCCCTCCTGACCTGTGACAGCGAAGAAGGACCGTTTGCCACCGAAGTTGGGCCAACGCTATTTTGTGACAGCGAAGTTGGATCGGTAGGGGATTCGTCAGGCGGGGGATGCGGTGGGGGCGTTAGCCCGAGCAGTCGATCAGTCTGCGCTCACAGCCTTTGAGCTGGACTTCTCTCTCGACGGGGTTCGTAAGCGCCGCCTGTTGCAGACGAGCTGGGACGTGCGGTTCGAGACAGTGGAGCCGGTCCGCGGTTTCTCCTGGCGCAAGTACGGCCGGGGCTTCGCAGGCTGGTACTACGCGGTGACCGTGCGGGATCACGTTGGCTACGAGTCGTGGCTGGAGAGAGACCGGCTGGTCCTGCTGGACCGGGACCCGCAGGTCACCGCTATCGCCTCGCAGCCCTTCTGGCTGCACTGGCACGACGGGGTGCGAAAGCGCAGACACGCTCCCGACTACTTTGTCCGGCTCGCCGACGGACGCGCCCGTGTCGTCGATGTCCGTGCTGAGGACGACCTGGACGACGACACCCGGGAGTCGTTCACCGCGACCGAGCATGCTTGCCGGGCGGTCGGCTGGGAGTTCGACTGGGTGGGGCGGCCCGATCCGGTGTTCATGGCGAACATCCGTTGGCTTTCCCGCTACCGGCGCACGCGTTGCGGCCGGCCTCAAGCGGTGGCCGACCGGTTGCTTGAGGCGTTCCGTGAGCCCAAGGGGCTGTGGGAGGGCGCCGGTTCGGTCGGGGACCGGTTGCAGGTCCTGCCGGTGCTTTTCCATCTGCTGTGGTCCGGCGCCTTGGAAACAGACCTGGTGGGCGGCTTGATGCAGACCGACAGCCTGGTCTGGACGGAGGGAAGCCGTTGAGCTTGCTGAGGCGGCCGCCGGTGTTGGCGGTCGGTCACAAGATCCGCTTCGAGGGCCAGGTCCGGGGGGTTCTCGAGGTCACCGCCCAGGCTGCGGTAGTGGAGGACGCGGAGGCTGAGCACCGGGTGGTCGCTCTGATCGACCTGTTCGAAGCGGCGGATTTCGAGGTCCTGTTCCAGCCTGAGCGGATGCCGCTGCCGACGGTCGGACTGCTGGAAGCGTTCCCGCCCGAAGTCGTGAAGCAGGCTCTGTGGTGGGAGGGGCACATCCTGGAGGTCATCCACGGGCTTGCTCCGGACGCTGAGTCCGGTTCGCGTCCGCGGCCGGGCTACGGGCCGGGCTCGTCGGTGACGTCGCGGCAGCGGACGAAGGCAGCCGAGCTGACGGCTGCCGGCCACGATGTCGCGGCCAACACGATCGGCAACCGGCGTCGCCGCTACCAGGAACAGGGCTTGGTCGGGCTGGCCGACCACCGGCCGGTCCGCAAGCGCACAGAGTTCGGCTCGGTGCCCGAACCGGTCGTCGAAGCGATGCGGAAGGCGATCAAGGAAGGTGTCGACACTTCGACCCGCAACGGGGCCTACCTGATCTGGCGGACCGGGGAGATCCTGCGGGAATCGGACGATGAGCATGTCGCGCTGCCGACCGAGCGGACGCTCTACCGGCTGCTGGCGAAGTTGACGAAGGGCACCCACGCGACCGGTTCGGCGGTCACGCGCCGTTCGAAGGCCCACGGGGCGGCGGCCCCGTTCGGAGAGCTGACGGTGTCGGCTCCCGGCGAGGTCATGCAGATGGACTCCACCCCGATGGACGTGCTGGTCCGTCTCGACAACGGGGTGGTCGGCAAGGTCGAGCTCACGGGCATGATCGACGTCGGGACCAGGACGTTGTCGGCGGCGGTTCTGCGGCCGACGACGAAGTCTGTGGACGCGAGCTTGCTGCTGGCCCGCACGGTTACTCCCGAGCTGATGCGGCCGGGCTGGGTCGACGCGCTGAAGATGTCCCGGTCGGTGCTGCCGCACCGCAGGCTGTTGTCCCTGGATGAACGTCTCGAGCATGCGGCGGCCAAGCCGGTCATCGTCCCGGAGACGGTTGTCTGCGACCACGGCAAGGTGTTCATCTCCCGCAACTTCCGGTCCTCCTGCCGGTTCCTGGAGATCGACTTCCAGCCCACCTGGAAGGGCTCGCCCTTCCAAAAGGGGCACATCGAGAAAATGCTGGGCTCGGTGGCCACGATGTTCGCCCAGTTCCTGACGGGATACACCGGCCGGAACACCGACCACCGCGGACGCCACCCCGAGCGCGAGAACCTGTGGTCCCTGCCCGAATTGCAGGACCTGCTGGACGAATGGGTCGTCGCCAAGTGGCAGAACCGTCCCCACGAGGGCCTTCGTGACCCCGACCATCCCGGACGGCTGTTCACCCCGAACCAGAAGTACGCCGCTCTGGTCGAGGCATGCGGCTACGTTCCTGTCGCGCTCAGCGGGCAGGACTACGTGGAGTTGCTGCCAGCGGCCTGGCGGGTCGTCAATCCTTATGGAATCCGGATCAACAACCGGACCTACGACAGCCCCGAACTGGGACCGATGCGTCTGCGCGACTCCGGTGTCACCGCGAAGCGGGGGCTTTGGGAGGTCCACCGCGACCCTTACGACGTCTCCTACGTCTGGGTACGCGACCATCGCGGCGACGGCGGCTGGGTCCAGGCAACGTGGAAATACCTGAAACGGGCTCCGGTCCCGTTCGGTGATCTGGCCTGGGACCACGTCAGCCACCAGCTGCCCAAGGCCACCGAGGAAGAGCTCGCCGAGGCCGTGTCCCGTCTACTGACACGCGCACACGCTGGCCCGGAAAGGCCGACAGCAGGAAAACGGAAGGCCAAGCCGTCCCGGGCGGACCGCCGCGTCGTGGCGCGGACCAAGGCCGCTACACCGGCAGCAGACACACCTTCGCCGACGCCGGAGACGCGGGACGAACCTTTGCCGGAACCGCTGGCAGAGGACGAGGAAACGATGGCCGAAGTGATCCCGCTGGGAATCTTCGACCCGTTTGAGGACCCTTGGAGACGATCATGAGCATGCCGCTGACGGACCCGTCGGATGACGATTTCGGCCGCTACCTGACGGTCCTGCCCGGTTGGCGCGAGTTCGTCGCGGGGGTGATCAGTGAGCCGATGGCCACGCTGACGCAGGATGAGTATGACGCCCTGACCAAAGAGGACAGATATCAGTACGACGAGGACCGGCTTGACCACCATGCCCGCCTGCAGGTGGTCGCAACCTCGACCGTCCGGCACACCGTCACCTGCGGACGTCGCCTGATCATCCTCAACCGCGGTGCGATCAGTGCCCGCAGGGGCCTCATCGTCACCGGGCCGGCTAACACCGGCAAGACGATCGCCCTCACCCAGCTCGGACTGGCCCACGAACTCCAGGATCGCCGCAGGCACCCTGGTCAGGACGAGCGCATACCAGTCATCTACATCACCGTCCCACCCGCTGCGACACCCCGCATGATCGCTGCGGAATTCGCCCGCTTCCTCGGCCTACCTGTCCTGCGGAGCTCCAACATCACCGACCTCACCGAGGCCGTGGTCGGCGTCTGCACCAAGGCCCGCACCAGCCTCGTCCTGGTCGACGAGATCCACAACATCTCCCCGCACACCCGCACCGGAGCCGAGGCGTCCGACACGCTCAAGTACTTCTCCGAACGCATCCCCGCCACGTTCGCCTACGCCGGCATCGACATCGAGGACGGCGGACTGCTGTCCGGCACCCGCGGCGACCAGATCGCTGCCCGCTTCACCTCAGTGGCCACTCACTCGTTCCCCTACAACAGGGAGTGGAAGGCGCTGGTCGCCCAGATGGAGGCCAACCTCCTGTTGCACCAGCACAAACGCGGCACCCTGACCCGCCTGGACCGCTTCATCCACACCCGCGTCGGCGGCATGATCGGCACCCTCTCCCACCAGATCCGCGGAGCCGCCGTCGACGCCATCCTCACCGGCGCAGAGAAGATCACCAAACCCGGGCTGCTGGCCGTCGACCTGGACATCGCCTCCCGCCGGAAGCGACCCGGCAGACCCCCAACGGCTGACGATCAGTGACAGCACCTGCCCGAAACGATCCCCCCGTCGCCCGCCTCCCCTTCCAGGTCCGCCCCCGGGCAGGTGAAGGCGGCCCCTCCTTCATCAGGCGCCTCGCCCACGCCAACCACCTCCCACCCGCCTATCTCCGAAAGTTTCTTCTCGAACCGCCAGAGCTCCGGGGCACACCGTCCTGGGACCGCCTGGCCGCGGTCACCGGTCGTGACGCTGGCCTCCTGCGAATGACCCTCGAGACGAAGAAGTGCAGGGAATGCGGCACGGACATACCGCCCACGGGAGCCTTCGGTCGACGGGCCATCCTCTGCTCCATGCGCTGCAGGACCCGAGCGCACCGCCGACGACAGATCACAGCCCCCTGCAGGGTCTGCCAGAATCCGATGAAGGTCCAAACCGGGCAGCGTCACCGGCTCTGTTCCTCCGCATGCCGCCGCACCGCCTACCTCCGGCGCCAGCGCGGTGGAAACACCCTCAGCACCCCTGGCACCGATGACGATCCGACCGCCCAAGAAGGCCGCCGCTGCACAGCCTGCGAGAGACCACTACCCCCAGGGTCACGCTCGCACCGCCAGACCTGCTCGGCCGCTTGCCGGCAGGACGCCCGCCGTTGGAAACGTCTCTCCTCACCGGACCAATTCCTGCAACCACCAACTGATACCTGCGAGTTCTGCCAGGGCCCTCTCCGCGCAGCCAAGGCCAGGACCAGCTGGCGTCGCTGGTGCTCGCATCTCTGCGGGCAACGCGCCCGCAGAGGAATCGACCCAACCCCCTACAGGCTGCTGACCTGCGAGCACTGCCAAGAGCCAATCGAAAGGGCCGCGTCGGGGAGGACCAGCCGCTGGTGCTCAAGAAGCTGCCGCGAGAAGACGCAGAGGCGCCACCGCAAGACTGCCATCAGCAGCTAGTCGGGCTTGACTAGCGAACGCTGTCGGGACTCCACCGCAGATGCAGAGAGATGGGCGCAAAGTGCGTCACCTCCGTCATCTGCATAGACCGAAGCGGGAAAAACACCAGGTCGGAGCCCTTCGAATCAAGCCTAAGTGCGTCACCACGACCCCGCCGCACGTGCCATCAGTAGCCCAACTTCGCTGTCATAAACCATGCAGCGACCCATCTTCGCTGTCACAAACAGCTATTGGTCCAACTTCGGTGACAAGCTGCCCAACTTCGCTGGCACAGGTCACCTCCCGCACTCCGGCAGGGCATTGCTCTGCGAGCTATTCCGATATATCGTTGACGTATCGCGACTGATCAACGATGGAAGGAGCGTAACGATGCGTCCCCATGTTTTCGAGCAGGAGCCCGGTGGTGGGCCCTGTGGTCCCGGCCATCCGGGCCGGGGCGGGTTCGACGGGCACCGGGGAGCCTTCGGGCCCTTCGGTCCGCCCGGTCCGCCGGCCGGGCCGCCCTTCGGTGGGCCCTTCGGGGGCGGTGGCCCCTTCGGTGGCGGGCGAGGTCGGCACGGCGGGGGGAGGGGCAGGGCCCGGCGCGGCGATGTGCGTGCCTCGATCCTGGCGCTGCTCAAGGACCGTCCGATGCACGGATACGAGATGATCCAGGAGATCGTCGAGCGCAGTGGCGGGGCGTGGAAGCCCAGCCCCGGGTCGGTCTACCCGAACCTCCAGCTGCTGGAGGACGAGGGGTTGATCACCAGTGAGAGCGAGGGCGGCAAGAAGCTGTTCACGCTCACCGAAACCGGCCGCGCCGAGGCCGAGTCGGGACCGGAGGCCCCCTGGGAAGAGGCGGGGCGCGGGGTCGACTGGGAGACGGTCAACGAGATCCGGCAGGCGGGCTGGGGGCTCATGGAGGCCTTCGGCCAGGTCTGGAAGACCGGCAGTGCCGAGCAGCGGACCAAGGCTGTGGAAGTCATCAACGAGGCCCGCAAGAAGCTCTATCTGATTCTCGCCGGCGAGCGCTGAGCCGAACCGCCCGGACGGGCGTCGAGCGGTCCCGCACGGGCCCTCGGCGCCCGTCGCCGGTTTCAGGTGGTCAGGGCGCCCAGTCTCGCCAGGGACTCCTGGAGCGCGGCCGTCGCCGACTCCGTGAGTTTCGCGGCCATCAGCGACACCGCCGCGCCGGTGAACTCGCCCTCGATCCGGACGAGAGTGGCATCCCTGTCCGGGGTGAGGGAGTAGTGGTTGCCGACGACGACCCCCATCGGGCCGGTGCCCCTGATTCCCAGCTCCCGGCCGGCCTCGAACGCGTACACCGTCCAGGTCACTTCCGCCGGAAAGTCCATGAGCCGCAGCTTCTCCCGGTAGGAAGCCCCCAGCTCCAGGGTGGTCGGGCCGCCGTCCGGGAAGCCGGTGTGCATGGCGTTCCAGCGGCCGTACCCGGGGAAGTCCGTGAGCTGCGCCCAGACCTTCCCGGCCGGTGCCTCGATCCGGGCCTCGGCGCTGACTTCGGCCATACGACCACCCCTCCATGTCGGGTCACGGTGTCGCGGAACGTAAGGGCGCCGGCCGGAACATTCAATACTGATGAGTCGTCAGATCCGGGTGACGGACGGCAGCCGCCAGATCTCCGCCGTGTCGAAGGAGTCCGACGCGCGGGGGTGCGGGCCCTCGTCGTGGCAGTGGAACGCCGCCCAGAAGACATCGCCCGGCAGCGCGTCGGCCGGTGCGTACACCCGGTAGACGTACTGCTGTTCGTCGGAGGCGAGCAGAGCGACCATCCAGACCATGAGGGGAGGGACGCGGCGGGGGAGGGTTCGGTTGCCTCTGGCATACATGCGGGGGTGTGAAAGGCAAGGCGGCGCGCGCCGTCTGTGGGGCGTGATGCTCCGATCTCATCCGTAAGAAGGAGAAACCGCCCGTCCCGCCCACCTTGCGCGGGATGGGTGAATAGCCCTCTGCGGGGACGTCCGTGCCCCTCGCGGCTGATGAGGTGGGAGACGTGCAGATCCCTCAGCCCCGGCTGCCCGGCCGGCCCGCAGCGCCCCATACCGAACTCGAAGCAGGACTCGAAGCAGGACTCGACGCCGGTCCCGCCGTCGAACTGGCCCCGGTGATCACGGGTGCGCGCCGGAGAGCGCTGCGCGACGGCGACCGGCAGATCGATACGGCGCATCTGCTGCACGCGCTCCTGGAGACGGACCAGGAGGCCCGGGCCGCGCTCGGGGCCGCGCCGCTGGTGGCGCGGGTGCTCGGGTATCTCGTGCAGCGGAGCATCGGGTACGGGCTGCGCTGGCAGGCGTCGGCGGAGGAGCCGGGCGGGCGGTCGGGGCGCTCGGGGGCCCCGGTGTGGTCGCCCTCGGCGGACGCCGCCCTGCGGGGGGCGGCGGAGCGGGCGGGGCGGCGTGGGGAGCGCGGGGCCGCCGGGGTCGATCTGCTGGCGGCGCTGGCCGGGGACGGGGGGTGCCGGGCGGTGGAGGTGCTGGGGCGGGCGGGGGTGGACGCGGGGGAGTTGAGGGGGAGGCTGGGGGTGGGGTGAAGGCCCTGGCCGGTGCCTTGACCGTGTGCCTCGGTCCGGTGCCTTGACCGTGTGCCTCGGTCCGGTGTCTTGACCGTGTGCCTCGGCCCGAGGCTTGTGGCCCGGTGTTTGGGCCGGGTGTCTGGGCCGGGTGTCTCGGCACCCGGGGGCGCCGGGGCGCCGGGGTGACATGGGTGACAGGGTCGACGGTGCTGACCCGGGCTGGCATCATGTGGCGATGCACGCGTCTCAGGGTAGGAGCACGAGTCTGGGCATTGCCCTGGTCTCGGCGCTGGCGTTCGGTGGGTCCGGGGTCGCGGCCAAGCCGTTGATCGAGGCGGGGCTCGACCCGCTCCACGTGGTGTGGCTGCGGGCCGCCGGTGCGGCGCTGGTCATGCTCCCCTTCGCGTGGCGCCACCGCGACCTGCTGCGCCACCGTCCCGCGCTCCTCCTCGGCTTCGGGCTGTTCGCCGTCGCCGGTGTGCAGGCCTTCTACTTCGCCTCCATCTCCCGCATCCCCGTCGGGGTCGCCCTGCTGGTCGAGTACCTCGGCCCCGCGCTCGTCCTCGGCTGGATACGTTTTGTCCAGCGCCGCCCCGTCACCCGGGCCGCCGCGCTCGGCGTGGTGCTCGCCGTGACCGGGCTCGCGTGTGTGGTCGAGGTGTGGGCGGGCGTCGGCTTCGACGTCCTCGGGCTGCTGCTCGCGCTGGGCGCGGCCTGCTGTCAGGCCTGCTACTTCCTCCTCTCCGACCACGGCAGCGACGGCGAGGACCCGGCGGACCCGCTGGGCGTCATCGCGTACGGACTCGTCATCGGCGCGCTCGCGCTGACGGTGATCGCCCGCCCGTGGTCGATGGACTTCTCCCTGCTGGCCGGGGAGGCCGATCTGGGCGGCACCCGGGTGGCGGCCTGGCTGCTGCTCGGCTGGGTGGTGCTGATCGCCACCGTGCTCGCCTACATCACCGGGGTGCTCTCGGTGCGCAGGCTGTCGCCGCAGGTGGCCGGGGTCGTCGCCTGTCTGGAGGCGGTCATCGCCACGGTGCTGGCCTGGGTGCTGCTGCGGGAGCATCTGTCGCTGCCGCAGATCCTGGGCGGTTCGCTGGTGCTGATCGGTGCGCTGATCGCGCAGTCCCAGGTGCCGAAGGCGCCTTCGGACGGCCCGGTGGCCTCGGGGGCTCCCCTGCCGCCGGCGGAGGAGCCGGACGCCTCCGGCGGCAGGCTCCCCACCGGGCGCACCGGACGGTAGCCGCCGCCTCACAGCCGCCTGAGGTACTCCGGTATGCCGATCGAGGGGTCGAGATCCGGCGCCGGCTCCGGTGTGCCGTACGACGTCACCACCGGTACGACCCCCGTCCAGTACGGCAGTCCGGTGTCCTCCGGGTCGTCGTTCGGCGGACCGGAGCGGATCTTGGCCGAGACCTCGGCCAGATCGATCCGCAGCACCGCCGTCGCGGCCAGCTCGCGCGCGTCCGCCGGCCGGGAGTCCCGGGCCCGGCCCGGCACCACCGCCTCGACCATCGCGTCGAGGGCCGTCAGCTTCTCGTCCCGGTCCGTCACCTGGCGCGCCGCTCCGTGGATCATCAGCGAGCGGTAGTTGAGCGAGTGGTGGAAGGCCGAGCGCGCCAGGACCAGCCCGTCGACATGGGTCACCGTCAGGCACACCGGCATGCCCGCCTCCGCCCCGCTCGCCATGCGCAGGGGGCGGGAGCCGGTCGAGCCGTGGACGTAGACGCGGTCCTCCACCCGGGCGCAGAGCGTCGGCAGCACGACCGGGGCGCCGTCCCGGATGAAGCCGAGATGGCAGACGTACGCCTCGTCGAGCAGTGAGTGGACCAGTGCGCGGTCGTACGAGGCGCGCTCCCGGGAGCGGGTGGGGACGGTGCGCTCGGTCGGCTCGTACGCGTCCGGGGTGGCGTCCGACATTGCGTCCTCCATTGCACTAGTGCATAATGGCGTTTGTGCTAGGAGAGTATCGGATCGCAGGGCGCCGCGCATCGGAGATCGCGGCCAGCATCGAGCACGGCGTCAGCTCCGGCGGGCTGGAGCCCGGCGCCGTGCTCCCGCCCATGCGCGAACTGGCCTCCCGGCTCGGCGTCAACCCGAACACCGTGGCCGCCGCCTACCGCACCCTGCGCGAGCGGGGAGTCATCGAGACCGCCGGCCGCCGGGGCAGCCGGGTGCGCTCCCGTCCCGCCAGCACCCCGCGCGGCTCCTTCGGCGTCGACGCCCCACCCGGCGTACGGGATGTGAGCGCGGGCAACCCCGACCCCGCGCTGCTCCCCCCGCTCCGGGACGCCTTCGCCGCCTCCGTCCGCCACAACGACGAGCACCCCGGGCTCTACGGACAGGCTCCCGTCGACGAGGAGTTCGCCCGGCTCGCCCGCGCCGCGCTGGACGCCGACGGGGTGCCCGACGGGGCCGTCGCCGTCACCTCCGGCTCGCTCGACGCCGTCGAGCGGGTGCTCGCCGCGCATCTGCGCCCCGGTGACGGCGTCGCCGTCGAGGACCCCGGCTGGGGGAGCCTGCTCGATCTGGTGTCCTCGCTCGGGCTGCGGCCCGTCCCCGTCGGGGTCGACGACGACGGTCCCCTCGCCGCCGATGTGGAGCGCGCTCTCGGCGGCGGGGCCCGCGCGCTCATCGTCACCGACCGCGCGCAGAACCCCACCGGGGCCGCCGTGAGCGAGGACCGGGCGCGGAGCCTGCGCGCCGTGCTCGCCCGCTTCCCGCACACGCTCCTCATCGAGGACGACCACGGGCACGCCATCGTCGACCAGCCTCTGCACCTCCTCGCCGGGACGACCGCGCACTGGGCCTTCGTCCGCTCCACCGCCAAGGCGTACGGCCCCGATCTGCGGATCGCGGTGCTGACCGGTGACGCCGTCACCGTCGACCGGGTGGCCGGGCGCCAGCGCCTCGGCCCCGGCTGGGTCAGCCGGCTGCTCCAGCGCGCCGTCGCCCGGCTCTGGGCGTCGGGAGCGGTCGACGCCGCCACGGTGGCGCGCTCCTACGGCGAGCGGCGCGACGCACTCGTCCAGGCCCTGCGCGAACGCGGCATCGAGGCCCACGGCCGCAGCGGGATGAACGTCTGGGTGCCGGTCTCCGACGAGACCGGGGCGGTGACCCGGCTGCTGCGCTCCGGGTGGGCGGTCGCCCCCGGCGCGCGCTTCCGCCTCGCGGCGCCGCCCGGGGTGCGGATCACCGTCTCGGCCCTGGCGCCGGACGACATCGGGCGGATCGCGGACGCGGTCGCGGGCGCCGCGGGCCCTGCGCCCTCCCGCAGCTACGGCTGAGAGCGTCCGGACAGCGGTTCCGGGCCCCCCGCCGCGCACCCCGCCGCCGGTTCCGGACTCCGCGGCGCCGGTTCCGGGCCCCCCGCCGCCGGTTCCGGAGCGCCCGTGACCGGCGCGCACACCACGGCCGCCGTCCGCGGGCCCGGCACGGAGGCCGCCACCACGGTCCCCGCGCCC
Organism: Streptomyces sp. NPDC001889; assembly: GCF_053594535.1. NCBI lineage: Bacteria > Bacillati > Actinomycetota > Actinomycetes > Kitasatosporales > Streptomycetaceae > Streptomyces > Streptomyces sp. NPDC001889. The sequence continues at coordinate 6,770 of NZ_JBSFER010000041.1, read as the reverse complement.
GCCCGCGCTCCCGACCGCTGCCCCCGCCGGCGGCTCTGTGTCAGCGCCGCCCCCGCCAGCACGATCAGCGCGCCCACCGGCGTGTTCCAGCTCAGCCCCTCACCGAGCAGGGCGACCCCCGCCCCCGTGGCGATGACCGGGACGAAGTACGTGACCATCTGCGCGGTCGTCGGGCCCACCTCCTCCACCAGCCCGTACTGGATCAGCATCGCGACCCCCGTCCCCAGCGCGCCCAGGGCCACCACCGCGAGCAGCGGCAGCAGCGGGAGCGTCGACGGCGCGGTGGTGAACAACGGCGTGACCACACCCAGTTGGACCGTGGCCACCATCAACTGCGCCCCGGTGAGGGAGAGGTGCGAGTGGCCGGTGCCCGCCAGCGTGCGGCGGACGTAGATCCAGCCGATCGCGTAGCAGAGCGAGGCGAGCAGGGCCATGGCGGTGCCCCGGAAGTCGAGCCCGGCGAAGCCCTGCCAGACGCCGAGGACGGTCAGTACGCCGACGAAGCCGATGCCCAGTCCCGCCACTCTGCGCCGGGTCGGACGGTCCTCGGAGAGCGCGACCAGGGAGAGCAGCATCCCCCACAGCGGCGAGGTGGCGTTGCAGATGCCCGCCAGGGTCGAGGAGATCGTCAGCTCCGCGTACGCGAAGAGCGAGAAGGGCACCGCGTTGAGCACGAACGCGGCGACCGTCAGATGGGCCCAGGTGCGGGCGCCGCGCGGCAGCCGTTCCCGGCGCACCGCGATGGCGACGGCCAGGACCGCCGTACCGAAGAACAGCCTGCCGAAGGCGACCTGGAACGGGGCGAACCCCTCGGTGCCGACCTTGATCAGCAGAAAGCTGAATCCCCACACGGTGGAGAGAAAGACGAATCGGACGCGCCAGTCCAGGCGCGGCCGGCGGGCCGGGGACGGGGCGCGGGCAGCGGGAGCGGAGGGAACAGAAGGAACAGAGGGAATGGAGGGAATGGAGGGAACAGTGGGAGCGGTGGAGGCCATGGCTCTCACTCTCGGTCCTGCGATGTTGTAGAACAAGCGAGATTTCGTTCAGGGTTTCCCTTAGCATTGCTTACATGTTGAATCTGGAGCGCCTGCGGACCCTGGACGCCCTCGCCCGACACGGCTCGGTCAGCGGCGCGGCCGACGGTCTGCACGTCACCACGTCCGCCGTCTCCCAGCAGCTGTCGAAGCTGGAGCGCGAGGTCGGCCAGCGGCTCCTGGCCAAGTACGGGCGGGGCGTCCGGCTCACCGACGCCGGGCGGCTGCTCGCGGACCACGCGGCCCGCATCCTCTCCCAGGTGGAGCTGGCCCAGTCGGCCATCGAGGCCCAGCGCGGCCAGGTTGTCGGCGAGGCCAGGATCGGCGCGTTCCCCACCGCCGCCCGGGGGCTCTTCCCCACCGCCGTCGCCGCGCTCCGCGCCGACCATCCCGGCCTGCGCGTCCACACCCGGGAGCTGGAGCCCGAGCAGGGCGTCAGGGCCGTCATCCGGGGCGACCTCGATCTCGCGATCGTCCTCGACTGGAGCAACCGGCGGCTGCCCGTCCCCGGCGGCCTCAGCCAGGTGCATCTGCTGGACGACGAACCGGATGTCGCCATGCCCGTGGCGCACCCGCTCGCGAGCCGCGCGGAAGTGGACCTGGAGGAGTTCGCCGACGACGACTGGGTGTCCTGGCCGGAGGGCGAGTTCTGCCACGACTGGCTGATGTTCACTCTGCGCGCCCGGGGCATCGAACCCCGGATCTCCCATCTGGCCGCCGAGCACCACACCCAGCTCGCGCTGATCGCCGCGGGGCTCGGCGTCTGTGTCGCCCCGCGCCTCGGACGCGGCCCGGTGCCGGACGGCGTCGCGCTCGTTCCCGTACGGCAGGGAATGCAGCGCCATGTGTACGCGGTGTGGCGCACGGACGCGGAGAGCCGGCCGTCCATCAGGGCGGCCGTGGAGGCCCTGCGCGCGGCGGCCCGGGGGCGCGGCCCGGGCCGGTGAGGAGGCGCCGGGGTGCGCCGGAGGGGTCAGGGGGGCAGTGGGTTCCGGAGGGGGCAGGGGGTCAGGAGGCCGTGAGTTTGCCCAGGTCCCAGGAGACGACGGTCTCGGGGGTCAGCCGCAGCCAGGCGTGTCTGCCGTCATGGGGCAGGGAGTCGCTGTCGGAGCCGAAGTACTTGCGGGCGAAGAGGCTCTCGGGGAGTTCCAGTTCGGGGCACGGCTCCCCGGTGCGCGGAGCCTCTCCCACGGGAACGGCCGTGCCCGACAGCTCCACCCCGCGCAGCTCTCCGTACGCCTCGCCGGTGTCGACCACCACCGCGAGCCTCGGATCGCGGAGCAGCTGTTCCCAGCGGCGGCTGCGGGTGAGCGAGTACAGCCACAGGGACGTGCCGTCCCAGACGTACCAGAGCGGACTGACGTGCGGACGGCCGTCGGCGGAGACGGTGGCGACCCGACAGGTGTGCTGTCCGGCCAGGAAGGTGTCCCGCTCGGCGGGCGTCATCATGATCTGGCGGTTCCGGCGCTGTGTGGCGGCCATGGATGCCCTCTCCGCGCTGCACGGGGTCCGACTGGGTGCCAGAGAATCATGAGGGGTCTTCCGGTATCGCGCAATGGGGGTTAGCGTCACGCGCCGAAGGCGCCCGGTCGGGGGCGTGCCCGGAACCGGGACAGGGCGGGGGCCGGGGGCGTCTCCGGGCCGGGGTCGTGACCGGTGCGTCTCCCTCGGGAGCGGGGAAGGGAATCCGTATGCCGCCGTCAGCCCACCGGCCCGCGCGGCCCTCTCGGCAGCCTGAGGGATTCGGCAGCGAGGAGTCCGGCCGTGAGCGGCCCGGCAGCGACGGCTCCGGCTGTGAGCAGCCCGGCCGTGAGGACTTCGGCCACGGGCAGCCCGATCGTGAGGGCTTGGGCCGTGCGCGACCCGACCGTGAGGACTCCGGTCGCGAGGCGCCCGGAAGCGACGGCTCCGGTCGTGAGGAGCCGCCCCGCCCGCCCCCTCGGGAGTCGCTCGCCCGGCAACTGGACCCCGCCACCACCGTGCTGCTCACCGTCGAATGCCAGCGGGGGGTCGTCGGCGAGGGCGACCGGAGCGCGCTGCCCGAACTGGCCGCCGAGGCCCGTGCCTCCGGCGCCCTCCACCGCGTCGCCCTCCTGGTCGACGGCGCGCACCGGGCCGGCGTCCAGGTTCTGCACGCGGTGGCCGAACGCCGCCCCGACGGCCGGGGCGCCTCCCGCAACGCCCGGCTGTTCCGCGCCGCCGCCCGGCTGCCCGTACAGCAGCACTCCGGCACCGACGCCGTCCGGATCGCACCGCCGATCGAGGTCGCGGACGAGGACATCGTCGTCCGGCGGCTGCACGGACTCTCGCCCCTCGCGGGCACCGGCGTCGACGCCCTGCTCCGCAACCTCGGCTGCCGTACGCTCCTGATCTGCGGGGTCTCCGCCAACATCGCCGTCCCCAACGCCGTCTTCGACGCGGTCAACCTCGGTTACACGGCGGTGGTTCCCGGCGACGCCATCGCGGGGGTGCCCGCCGCGTACACCCCCGCGATGATCCGGCACACGCTCGCCCTGGTCGCCACGGTCACCACCAGCGCGGCCGTCCTCTCCTGCTGGCAGCGGCCATGACACCCGCCTCCCGTGTCCCTCGGGCTCGGGGGAGACCTTCTCAGGCGAGCCTGATCGCGTCCCCGTCGACGGTGATCGAAGCGGGCGGCAGCGGAGCGGTCGCCGGACCGTTCTTCACGCTGCCGTCGCTCGCGTCGAAACTGCTGTTGTGGCAGGGGCAGGTGATGACATTGTTCTGCACGCTCTTGACCGCGCACCCCTGGTGGGTGCACTTGGACGAGAACGCCTTGAAGTCACCCGCCGCCGGCTGAGTGATCACCACATCGCCGACGACCTTGCCCCCGCCCTCGGGGATGTCCGCGACCTTGGCGATCTCCTTGCCCCCGCCTCCTCCGGCACCCCCGCCGCCCGTCCCGCCCTCCCCGGCGGGCTGCTCGGAGACCGTCGTGGCACCTTCGCCGCCGTCCGTCCCACCGCAGGCGGAGAGCGCGGCCACGAGCCCGGCGCCTCCCACGGCGGTGACGACGGTGCGGCGGTCGACGACCCGGCGCGGTCCCGGCGATCCGCCCGTCCGCTCGCCCGGCCCGCTGCTCGGCCCGCGGCATGTCCCACAGCTCGTACCGCTGCCCGTACCGCTGCTCATTCGGCTGCTCCCTCTGTTGCGCACGGTCCCATACGGCCCAGGAGGCCGGTTGTTCGTGAAGGGGTACGGGCCCGGGCGTCAGAAGGTTCAGATTCTCAAATATTCAAGGACTTCTTGAGGCAGTCCACCTCCAGCCGCAGCAGTCCGCTCACCTGATCCCGGCGGCTCACCTGATGGCCCGCCCCCGACAGCGGCACCACCTGGTGCGGGGTCCCCGGGGTTCCGTCGGGTGTCTTGTCCAGGGCCGGCGGGTCGGCGAGCAGCCGCTCCCGCCCGGATTCGTACAACCAGAGCCTGCTGACCCGGTCGGCGCCGTCCGTGCCCCGGACGAAGAGCACACGCCGCCCGTCCGGGGAGACGGTGAAGTGCCGGGGGACACCGAGGCTGAAGCGGTGGGTACGGGCGAACCGGTCGGGGAAGGCGGGGGCGGCGAGGCCGTCGGTGCCCCGGCCGCTGAAATTCCCGGTGTGGTTGTCGCTCATGGGGCATCGTGGTCACCGACCCGCGGGCGCGCGCAAGCGCATTGACGCGCGCGCGACACCTCCCGTGGACCGCCCGTGGACCGCCCGTGGACCGCCCATGGACCGCCCGTGGGCCGTGGCCGTGGTCCGCGCCCGTGGACCTCCCGGCGGAGTGAAGGAGTCCGATCCATGACACCTCGTCCGGAGCCCGGTCCGGAACCCCGTTCGGCCGGCGCCGTGCGTCTGGCCGTCCCCGCCCTGGAAAGGACGGCGGACATCACCCCGGTGGACGAGGGTGGCGGCCACTCGACCTGGTGGGTGGGGTCCGGCCATGTGCTGAGACTGGCGCTGGACCGGGACGGATCACACCGCCAGGCGCGGGAGATCGCCCTGCGGGAGCTGATCCGCCGCCATACCCGGCTGCCCCTGCCCGCCAGTTCGCTGAACGGATTCTGGGCGCCGGGCCTGAGCTTCACCCTGGACACCCGCCTCCGGGGAGTCTCCGCCGAACGCCGGCCCGTCGCGCCCGCCGGTGAGGACGACCTCGCCGGGCTGCTCTCCGCCCTGCGGTCCCTGTCCGCGTCCACCGCGAACGGGCCGGCCGGCGCCCTGGACCTCCCCCGGGTGCCGCGCCGCGACGAGGGATCTCTGTACGCCGGGGCCCGCGCGGCGGCCGAACGGCTCGGCGAGGAGGGCGTCTTCCCCCGGGAACTGCTGCCCCGGCCGGAGGGCGGCTCGGAGGGCCCGGTCGCCGGGCCCCGTGAAGAGGTCCTGCTCCACAACGACCTCAAGGGCGAGCATCTGCTCGTCACCCCGGAGGGCCGGATCAGCGGAGTGATCGACTGGGCCGATGCCGCGCTCGGTGACCCGGCCGAGGACATCGCCGGTCTCTCCCTGGCGGTGGGAGCGCCGGCGGCCCTCCGTATCGCCGTCCGCGCGGGATACGGCGCCCCCGCGGGCCTCCGGGGCCTCCGGCTGGCCCGTGCCGACACTCTGATCCGCCTCTGCGACCGCCTGCACGGCACGGACGACAGCCCGCTCGGTCTGCTCCGCGCCCAGCGGGCCCGGGCCTGGTGGCCCACCCCGCTCGATTCATGAGCTTCCCCCCGGTCCCGGCCTTCCGTGGTGCCTTGCTCCGGGAGCGGAATTGGCTGGTACGGCTCGCCGTTCCGTCAATTCGGTGACACTTGTGTAGATTCCGGTTGCTGATCGTCGCCTCCGTCGAAAGGCGCGGTTTCCGTCGGATGCTACTTCTGGGGGAGATGGCCGGGCGGACATAAATCCCTCTCCTGGGGGAGAGTGCGGCGGCCCACCCCAATTGATCTTCCGTTGGGGCTGCTCAAGAATCCGGACATCAGCGATTGTGGGGAGGGGGTTTCCTCCGTCGACCGGATGAGAGCACGTGAATCTGAGTCGGTAGGACTGTTTACAGCCTTGTGGCTCTGCGCCTAGCGTTATCACACGTGAATAGTTGTCGGCGTAAATGCTCGGTAAAGTTCAACTGAATTCGTCCCCGGTGGAGCCTCTGGCGAGACCGGGGAATCGCCGCGCGACGATGTCACGACCGCTGTGAAACCACTGTCCGGGTTGCGCGTGGAAGGCTTCTCTCAATGACGACCGATCGTGATTCTCGGACTTCGCGTGAGCAGATTCTATGCGCGTTGTTCGCCGAAGTGCTGGGTCTGCCCCGGGTGGGTGTCGATGACGGTTTCTTCGATCTGGGTGGCGACAGCATCGTGGCGCTTCGGTTGGTGAGCCGTGCCCGGGAGGAGGGCCTCGAATTCACTCGCCGTGAGGTTTTTCAGTGTCAGTCGGTGGCGGGGTTGGCGGGGGTGGCTCGGGGTGTGGGTGGGGTGGTGTCGTCGGGGGTTGGTGGTGTTTCGGGTGTGGGTGTGGTGCCGTTGACGCCGGTGATGTACGGGTTTGGTGGGGTGGGGGTGGCTGGGTTTGAGGGGTTTTGTCAGTCGGTGGTGGTGAGGGTGCCGGGTGGTGTGGGTTTGGATGGTGTGGTGGGGGTGGTGCAGGGAGTGTTGGACTGTCATGACATGTGGCGGTCGCGGTTGGTGGAGTCGGGGGGTTCGTGGGTGTTGGAGGTGCGGGGTGTGGGTGTGGTTTCGGCGGG
>NZ_JBSFER010000040.1:0-42627 GCF_053594535.1 Streptomyces sp. NPDC001889 | reverse complement strand
TCCCGACGGCACGATCGTCTTCCCCGGCCGGCGCGACGGCCAGGTCAAGGTCCGGGGCCACCGGGTCGAACTCGGCGAGATCGAGTCCGCGGTCAAGGCCGTCCCCGGAGTCGCCGACGCCGTCGTCACGGCCGATGTCTCCGCCGCCCGCACCACCCGGCTCGTGGCCCACTACGTGCCGGCCGGCCGGGACGCCCCCGACGCGGAAGGGCTGCGCCGGCGCGGCGCCCGCGCGGCGGTGGGCCGCCCGGCGCCGTCCGTGCGCCTCAGGCGTCGAGCGCGGTCATCACGTGCTTGACACGGGTGTAGTCGTCGAAGCCGTACGCCGACAGGTCCTTGCCGTACCCCGACTTCTTGAAGCCGCCGTGGGGCATCTCCGCCACCAGCGGGATGTGGGTGTTGATCCAGACACAGCCGAAGTCGAGCGCCTTCGACATCCGCATGGCCCGGCCGTGGTCCTTCGTCCAGACCGAGGACGCGAGGGCGAACTCCACCCCGTTGGCCCACTCCAGCGCCTGCGCCTCGTCGGCGAAGGACTGAACGGTGATCACCGGCCCGAAGACCTCGTTCTGGATGATCTCGTCGTCCTGCCGGAGCCCGGAGACGACGGTCGGGGCGTAGAAGTACCCCTTCTCGCCGACCCGGTGGCCGCCCGCCTCGACCTTGGCGTGGGCCGGCAGCCGCTCGATGAAGCCGGAGACCTGGGCAAGCTGGCCGGCGTTGTTCAGCGGGCCGTAGAGCACGTCCTCGTCGTCCGGCGCGCCGGTCCTGGTCTCGGCGGCGGCCTTGGCGAGCGCGGCCACGAACTCGTCGTGGATGGACTCGTGGACGAGCACCCGGGTGGCGGCCGTACAGTCCTGGCCCGCGTTGAAGTACCCCGCGACCGCGATCTCCTCGGTGGCCTTGGCGATGTCGGTGTCCTCGAAGACCACGACCGGGGCCTTGCCGCCCAGCTCCAGGTGGACGCGCTTGACGTCCTTGGCGGCGGAGGCGGCGACCTGGACGCCCGCGCGGACCGACCCGGTGATGGAGGCCATGGCCGGGGTCGGGTGCTCGACCATCGCGCGGCCCGTCTCGCGGTCGCCGCAGATGACGTTGAAGACGCCCTGGGGCACGATCGCGCCGATGATCTCGGCGATCAGCACGGTGGAGGCGGGGGTGGTGTCCGAGGGCTTGAGCACCACGGTGTTGCCCGCGGCCAGCGCCGGGGCGAATTTCCACACGGCCATCATCATCGGGTAGTTCCACGGCGCGACCTGCGCGCAGACACCGACCGGCTCGCGGCGGATCATGGAGGTGAAGCCCTCCATGTACTCACCGGCGGAGCGCCCCTCCAGCATCCGGGCCGCGCCCGCGAAGAACCGGATCTGGTCCACCATCGGGGGGACCTCCTCGGTGCGGACCAGCTCCAGCGGCTTGCCGGTGTTCTCCGACTCGGTGGCGATCAGGTCCTCGGCGCGCTCCTCGAACGCGTCCGCGATCTTGAGAAGCACCTTCTGGCGCTCGGCGGGGGTGGTGTCCCGCCAGGCGGGGAAGGCGGCCTCGGCGGCCTCCATGGCCGCGTCGACGTCGGCGTCCCCGGAGAGCGGGGAGACGGCGTAGACCTCGCCGGTGGCCGGGTTGATGACGTCGATCGTCCGCCCGTCGGCGGCGTCCCGGAACTCCCCGTTGATGTAGTTGCGCAGACGACGCAGCTCGGTGGTCACTGTGGCCACCCTCCTGTCTGTTCTCCGTGGGTCCGATGGGTGCGGGTCCAATGGGTGAGACACATACACCCGAGAAGGCCCACCCTAGCGCCAAGAGTGACGCTTTCGACAGGCCCGACCCGTTACACCTGCGGATTCAGCAATATTCAATGCCTTCAACAACGAATTTCATCGCTCAGGGCTTGCACGACGGACGACTCCCGGTGCATGGTGAGTTTGTGGCCAGTCGAAGCGCAGACTCCAGGACAGGGAACGGGTCGTCCCCGACGATCGACGCCGTCTCCCTCGCGATCATCGAGCAGCTCCAGGAGGACGGGCGCCGTCCCTACGCCGCGATCGGCAAGGCCGTGGGCCTCTCCGAAGCGGCGGTGCGGCAGCGCGTCCAGAAGCTGCTCGACCAGGGCGTGATGCAGATCGTCGCCGTCACCGACCCGCTCACCGTGGGTTTCCGGCGTCAGGCGATGGTGGGCATCCAGGTCGAGGGCGACCTCGACCCGGTCGCGGAGGCGCTGACCGCCATGGCCGAATGCGAGTACGTGGTGATGACCGCGGGCTCCTTCGACCTGATGGTGGAGGTCGTCTGCGAGGACGACGACCACCTGCTCGAAGTGATCAACAAACGGATTCGCGCACTCCCCGGTGTGCGGTCCACCGAGAGCTTCGTCTACCTCAAGCTCAAGAAGCAGACCTACATGTGGGGAACCCGATAGCCGTGAGCCAGGACCTCTCCAAGACCGCCTACGACCACCTGTGGATGCACTTCACCCGCATGTCGTCGTACGAGAACTCCCCCGTGCCCACCATCGTCCGCGGTGAGGGCACCTATATCTTCGACGACAAGGGCAAGCGCTACATCGACGGCCTGGCCGGCCTCTTCGTGGTCAACGCGGGCCACGGCCGGGTCGAGCTGGCGGAGACCGCCTACAAGCAGGCCCAGGAGCTGGCCTTCTTCCCGATCTGGTCCTATGCCCACCCCAAGGCCGTCGAGCTGGCCGAGCGCCTCGCGCACGAGGCCCCCGGCGACCTGAACAAGGTCTTCTTCACCACCGGCGGCGGCGAGGCGGTCGAGACCGCCTGGAAGCTCGCCAAGCAGTACTGGAAGCTGAAGGGCCACCACACCAAGTACAAGGTCATCTCGCGTGCGGTCGCCTACCACGGCACCCCGCAGGGCGCCCTGTCCATCACCGGCCTGCCCGCGCTGAAGGCCCCCTTCGAGCCGCTGGTCCCCGGCGCGCACAAGGTGCCCAACACCAACATCTACCGCGCCCCGATACACGGCGACGACCCCGAGGCCTTCGGCCGCTGGGCCGCCGACCAGATCGAGCAGGAGATCCTCTTCGAGGGCCCCGAGACCGTCGCGGCCGTCTTCCTGGAGCCGGTGCAGAACGCCGGCGGCTGCTTCCCGCCGCCGCCCGGCTACTTCCAGCGCGTCCGCGAGATCTGCGACCAGTACGACGTCCTGCTCGTGTCGGACGAGGTCATCTGCGCCTTCGGCCGCCTCGGCACGACCTTCGCCTGTGACAAGTTCGGCTACATCCCGGACATGATCACCTGCGCCAAGGGCATGACGTCGGGCTACTCCCCGATCGGCGCCTGCATCATCTCCGACCGGCTCGCCGAGCCGTTCTACAAGGGCGACAACACCTTCCTGCACGGCTACACCTTCGGCGGCCACCCCGTCTCCGCCGCCGTCGGCGTCGCCAACCTCGACATCTTCGAGCGCGAGGGCCTCAACCAGCACGTCCTGGACAACGAGGACGCCTTCCGGGCCACCCTGGAGAAGCTGTACGACCTGCCGATCGTCGGCGATGTCCGCGGCAACGGCTTCTTCTACGGCATCGAGCTGGTGAAGGACAAGGCCACCAAGGAGACCTTCACCGACGAGGAGACGGAGCGCGTGCTGTACGGCTTCCTCTCCAAGGCGCTGTACGAGAACGGTCTGTACTGCCGGGCCGACGACCGCGGCGACCCGGTCATCCAGCTCGCGCCGCCGCTGGTCGCCGACCAGACGACGTTCGACGAGATCGAGCAGGTGCTGCGGACCGTCCTCACGGAGGCCTGGACCAAGCTCTGACCCCGCCCCCGGCCGGACTCCGCTCCGCCCCGGGAGCGGGCTCCGGCCCCGCCGCACCCCCGTCGTGCCACGGCCCGGGTACGCCCATCCGAGTGGATGGCGCGTACCCGGGCCGTGTGGTTACCGGGACCCCGCATCCGGCTGCCTAGCGTGCGAGTGACCGATCAGCCCTGACGTCGTTCCCCCGTACGGGGGACGGCGAATCTGATCAGAACCGAGGTGTACGCCATGGTGGCCCCGCCGGACAACGACGCGCTCTGGGCACGCTCCCTCCACCACTCCCCCGCCGGGTCGCCCGCGCTCGCCGGAGTCTCGCTCGGTGTGCGGGAGGGCGAGATCCTCGCCGTGTGCGGGCCCCGGGGCAGCGGTAAGACCACACTCCTGCACTGCCTCTCCGGCCAGACCGTCGCCGACGACGGCGAGGTGTGGTTCCACAGCACCGCCGTGCACACGCTCTCCGCGCTCCAGCGCGAACGGCTGCGGCGGGAGCACTTCGGCTGGATCGGCCCCGAGCCCTCGCTCGTCCCGGAGCTGACCGTCTGGGAGAACGTCGCGCTGCCGCTGCTGCTGCGCGGCGCCTCCCCCCGCCGGGCCAGGGCCGCCGCGCTGGAGGGGCTGGACCGGCTGGACGTCGGCGCGTGCGCCCCGCTGCGGCCGTACGCCCTCACCCAGCCGCAGCGCCAGCGGGCCGCCACCGCGCGGGCGCTGATCGCGCTCCCGCCGGTGCTGTTCGCGGACGAGCCGACGGCCACCCTGCACCGCGCGGACCGGGCCCTGGTGCTGCGGACCCTGCTGGCCGTGGCCCGCTCGCACCGGATCACCGTCGTCCTGGCCACCTGCGACCCCGAGACCGGGGCGCTCGCCGACCGGACGATCACCCTCGCGGACGGCCGGCGGGTGGGTTCGCCGGACGCCGCCGACGCGGAAGGCCAGGCCGAGTGCTCGCTCTCCGTCTAGTCCGTGGCGGCCACCCCGTCGTCCTGCTGCGCCGGCTGCTGGTGGCGGCGGCCTCGGGAGGCGTGGGCTTTCTGCTGCTCTGCTCACTGACGTACGCCCTCGCCCACCCCGGCGACCCCGGCGCCTCGCTGCCGCGGCTCGCCTGGTGTGCCGTACCGCTGGCCGCGACGGCGCACTTCGCGGTGGTGGTGGCCCGTACGGACCCGGCCACCCGCCCCCGTACCGGACTCTCCGCCTTCGGGCTCGGGCCCGGCCGGCTCGCCGCGCTGGCCGCGGCCTCCACCGCCGTGGCCGGGGCGCTCGGCAGCGCGCTCGCGCTGCTGCTCTTCCTCCATCTGCGGGGCGATCTCACCGGGCTTCCGTTCGACGGGGCGGCGGCCGGGCCGCTCGCCTCCGGGGAGCCGCTGCCGCTGGGGGCGGCGCTGACCCTGCTGGCCCTCGCCCCGCTCACCGCGACGGCCGCCACCGCTCTGGCGCTGCGCGGACGGCCCTGCGGCCCCGAAGCGGCGACCGGGCCGGGGACCGGTCCGGGACCGGTCCCGGGCCCCGGTTCCGCCTCCGGCGCGGGCGAGGGGTTCGGGGAGGTGTCCGCGCCGGTGGGGACCCGGCCGCCCGGCGGGCTGCCCTGGGGGTGCGCGCTCACCACCGCGGGCCTGGCGGTCGGCACCTACGCGGCCCGGGGCGGCACCGCCGTGGCGCTCCCGCTGCCCAGCGGGTTCGACGCCCACCCGGCCGGGGTACTGGTGGGCTGGGCGCTCACCGCCGTGGGCCTCGCGGTCGCCGGACCCGCCCTCACCCACTTCTGCGGACGCCTCCTCCAGGCGGCGCGCCCCGGCGCCGTCCGGCTGCTGGCCGGCCGCATCCTGATGGAGGAGGCCCGCCGGATCGGCCGCCCGCTGGGCGTGGTCTGCGCCGTCGCCTCGGCCGTGATCACGGCCCGGACGCTGTACGGGACCGAGGCGCACCCCTTCGGGCCGCTGACCGGCCTCGGCGCGGGGCTGGTCGTCGCCTGTACGACCGCGACCCTGCTCACCTCGGCCGTGGAGGCGCGCCAGTCCCGCTCGGACGCGAGCCGGGAACTGCGCCGCCTCGGCGCCCCCGCGAACGCCCTGCGGCTGGCGGCGCTGCTGCGGGTGCTGGTGCTGGTGGCCGTGCTCGCGCCGCTGACCTGGGCGGTGGCGACACTGGCCGCGATGCCGCTGATCCGCTGATCCACCGGGGCGGGCGGGGCACCCGGACCCGGGGCATGACCTCCGAGGTCATCGACCGTCCCCGTACCGCACGGCAGGATCGTGCGCACCAGCCCGGCACGGGGCCGGGAGCCGGTCCGCGGCGACCGGCCCGGCGACGACCGTCCGGACCCGACCCGGACCGGCCACCCGAGGGGACCCCATGACCATCGACACACGCACACCCGCCCGTACCGGCGCGCTTCCCGGCCCGGACACCGCGGACCGCACCCGGGCCGCCGTGCTGGAGTTCCTGGCCCGGACCCAGGAGGGCGACCCCGAGCGGATCGCCGCGCTGTTCGCCCCCGAGGTCGCCTGGACGATCGCCGAGAACCCGGCCGTCCCCTGGATTCGCCCGCGCCGCACCCGCGCCGATGTGGCCGGCCACTTCCGTGAGCTGGCCGAGGGCCGGCGGGCCGACCCGGAGGGCACCAGCGTCGACGCGATCACGGTGGACGGGGAGGACGCCCTGCTCAGCGGCCGGCTGGCGGGCACGGTCCACGCGACCGGGAAACCGTTCGCCTCCCCCTTCACCCTGGGTCTCACGGTCCGCGACGGTCTGATCGTCCGCTACCACGTCGTCGAGGACGCCCTCGCCATCGCGGCGGCCTGCACTCCCGGCTGACCGGGCCGAGGACCGGACCGGAGCGGTCCGGTCAGCCCAGCACCACGACCTCGTCGGCCGCGAAGACCACCCCGACCTCGGCCCCCTCCGCCGGGACATCACGCAGCGGAACCTCCGCCTCCAGGGGAGGGCCGGCGGCGGGCCGCAGCCGCATCGCCACATGGTGGCCCCGGAACGTGCCCGACTCGGCGATACAGCGCAGCCCCTCCCCGGGAGCGGTGACCCGGACGCCTCCGGGGCGCACCAGAACCGTGCGCTCCCCCTCCGGGGAGCCCTCCGGCACCGGGAGCCGGCCCCACACCGTCTCCGCCGAACCCCCGGCGACCGTCGCCGGCACCACATTGTCGAAGCCCAGGAAGCGGGCCACGAACTCGTCGGCGGGCCGCCGCCAGACCTCCAGCGGGGTGCCCGCCTGGGCGATGGCGCCGTCCCGCATCACCACGACCCGGTCGGCGAGCGCGAAGGCCTCGCCCTGGTCGTGGGTGACGGCGAGCACCGTGGTGCCCAGCCGGCCGAACAGCTCGCGCAGCTCGATCACCAGCCGCTCCCGCAGTCCCCGGTCGAGCTGGCCGAGCGGCTCGTCCAGCATCAGCAGCCGGGGCTCGGGGGCCAGCGCACGCGCCAGCGCCACCCGCTGCTGCTCCCCGCCGGAGAGCGCGGCGATGGAGCGGCGGCCTGCTCCGGGCAGCCCCACCAGCTCCAGCAGCTCCGTGACCCGGCGCTCCCGCTCGGCCCGTCCGGCCCCGCGCATCCGCAGCCCGAAGGCGACATTGCCGCCGACATCGTGCTGCGGGAAGAGCTGATGGTCCTGGAACATCAGCCCGAGCCCGCGCCGGTGCACCGGCACACCCGACTGGTCGGCGCCGTCCAGCAGCACCCGGCCCGCGTCCGTGCCCTGGAGTCCGGCCACCGCCCTGAGCAGGGTGGACTTCCCGCTGCCGCTCGGCCCGAGCACACAGACGACCTCGTGCTCGGCGACCCTCAGACCGACCGAGTCGAGCGCCTGCCGCGCCCCGAAGCGCACGGTCACCCCGTCAAGCTCCAGCAACGCCATCAGAACTCCCCAGCAGTGGAACCACGGACCCGGGTCCTCTCCAGTACCAGCAGCGCCACCGCGCACACCACCATCAGAATCGTGCTCAGGGCCATCGCCTGCCCGTAGTTCAGCTCCCCGGGCCGGCCCAGCAGCCGGGCCACCGCCACCGGGAGGGTGGGGTGGTCGGGGCGGGCGATGAAGACGGTCGCCCCGAACTCACCGAGCGAGACCGCGAAGGCGAACCCGGCGGCGATCAGCAGGGCCCTGCGGACCAGCGGGAAGTCGACCTCGCGCCACACCCGCAGCGGGGAGGCGCCCAGCACCGCGGCGGCCTCCCGCAGCCGCCCGTCCACCGCGCGCAGCACGGGCAGCATGGTCCGTACGACAAAGGGGACCCCGACCAGGGCCTGCGCGAGCGGCACCAGAATCCAGGAGGTCCGCAGATCGAGCGGCGGCTCGTCGAGCGTGATCAGGAATCCGAAGCCGACCGTCACCGCCGACACCCCGAGCGGCAGCATCAGCAGCGCGTCGAAGCCCCGCACCAGCCGTCCGGCCCGCCGGGTGAGGGCGGCGGCGGCGAGGCCGCCGACGGTCACGGCGATGGCGGTGGCCGCCAGGGCGTACTGGAGGGAGTTCCACAGCGCGTCGATCGGCGGTACGAGGAAGACCGCGCCGCGCTCGTCGAGGGTGCCGAGGGCCCGGTAGTAGTCCAGGCCGTAGCCCCCGGGGGTGTCGAAGGAGCGCTCGATCAGCACCACGAGCGGGGTGAGCAGCAGAGCCGCGATGGTGGTGAGCACCCCGCCGAACAGGGCCCACTGCGCCGCGCCGCGCGGACGGCGCGCGGTCCGCGCGGGGTCCACCAGCTTCAGCGCGGTCTCCCGGCGCCGGACGGTCCGGGCGTGCACGGCGAGCACGGCGCCGACCGCGGCGAACTGGACCAGGGTGAGCACGGCGGCCGTGCGCAGATCCAGGAGCTGGGCGGTCTGCCGGTAGATCTCCACCTCCAGGGTGGCGAAGGCCGGTCCGCCGAGGATCTGGACGACGCCGAAGGAGGTGAAGGTGAAGAGGAAGACCATCAGCGCGGCGGCGGCGATCGCCGGGGCCAGCGCCGGGAGTGTCACCCGCCGCCAGGCCGTGAACCTGCCCGCGCCCAGCACCCGGGCGGCCTCCTCCTGGCGCGGGTCCAGCTGGGCCCAGAGCCCGCCCACGGTCCGGACGACGACGGCGTAGTTGAAGAAGACATGGGCCAGCAGGATGGCCCAGACGCTGGTGTCGAGCCGGATGCCCCACAGCTCGTCCAGGACTCCGCCGCGCCCGAGGAGGGCGAGGAAGGCGCTGCCGACGACGACGGTCGGCAGCACGAACGGCACGGTGACGGCGGCCCGCAGCAGCCGTTTGCCGGGGAAGTCGTAGCGGGCGAGGACATACGCGCCGGGAAGGGCGATCAGCAGGGTGAGCGCGGTGGAGGCCAGGGCCTGCCAGGTGGTGAACCAGAGCACCCGCTGGAGATCGGCCCGGCCGAGCACCTCGCCGATCTGCCCGAACTGCCACACTCCGCCCAGCCGCAGACCCCGGCCGACGATGGCGGCGACGGGGTAGGCGAAGAAGACGGCGAGGAACGCGACGGGCACGGCCATCAGAGCGAGCCGCGACGCGACGCCCCTGGCCCCGCCCGCCCCGGCCGGGGTCCGCCCGGCCGGGGCCCCGGGGGCTGGTGCCGCTACTTCACGACGAGCGAGGACCACGACTGGACCCACTGCTCCCGGTTGTCGGCGATCTTCTGGGGGGCGAGGGTCTCCGGCTTGTCGACCACCGCGCCGAACTCGGTGAACAGCTCGGGCAGCTTCGCGTCCTTGATCACCGGATTGACGAACATGTTCAGCGGCATGTCCTCCTGGAAGTCGCGGGAGATCAGGAAGTCCAGCAGCGCCTTGCCGCCCGCCTCGTTCTTCGCGCCCTTGAGCAGCCCGGCGAACTCGATCTGGCGGAAGCAGGTGCCGGTGGCGACGCCGGTGGGGGCCTCGGACGGCTGGGGCTTGGAGTAGAGGACCTCGACGGGCGGGCTGGAGGCGTAGGAGACGACCAGCGGCCGGTCGGCCTTGGCCTTCCGGCCGCCGGCGGAGCCGGAGAACTCCTCGTTGTAGGCCTGGTCCCAGCCGTCGACGACCTTGACGCCGTTGTCCTTGAGCTTCTTCCAGTAGTCCTGCCAGCCGTCGTCGCCGTAGCGGGCGACCGTGCCGAGGACGAAGCCGAGGCCCGGGGAGGAGGTGGCCGCGTTCTCCACCACCAGCAGATCGCGGTACTCGGGCTTGATCAGGTCGTCGAAGCTCTCCGGGGGCGCCAGCTTCTTGTCGGTGAAGTACTTCTTGTCGTAGTTGACGCAGATGTCGCCGGTGTCGACGGGGGTCACCCGGTGCTTCTCGCGGTCGAGCCGCACCGCGCTCTCGACCCGGTCGAGGCCCTTGGCCTCGTACGGGGTGAAGAGCCCGTTGTCGAGCGCGCGCGAGAGGAGGGTGTTGTCGACGCCGAAGAACACATCGCCCTGGGGAGCGCCCTTGGTGAGGATCTCCTTGTTCAGCGCGGAGCCGGCGTCCCCGCTCTTGAGCACCTTGACCCGGTAGCCGGTCTCCTTGGTGAACTGCTTCAGCACGGCGGGCGAGGCGGCGAACGACTCATGGCTGACGAGGGTGACGGTCTTAGAGGTGGAGCCGGATTCCCCGGAGTCCCCGGAGCCGCCGGACGAGGAGCCGCCGCCGCAGGCCGCGAGCGCGGTGACGCCCAGCGCGGCGGCGAGCGCGGTGACGGTGATCTTCTTGGTTCTCACTGAGATTCCTCCTGGAGTGACCAGGAAGAGACGCGGCCCTGCCCGGATCTCTCGGAGAATCCGGGCAGGGCGCAACAGCTTGAGTAACGACCGAACTTCCTACCCGGAATGACCCGGGCGAGGTTCAGAGGGTCTGCGGTCTGATGGGTACCGCACTCTCAGCGCTGTGGCGCTCCCCTGTCGGAAATATGCAGATGTCATCCCTGCGGATGTTGGAGCCCAGAGTACAAGGTCCGCGATCCGCGGTGGCAGGGCCCTGTCAGCGGGGGCACCGGCCGACGTGGCCGGGCGGAGCCCGGGCTCAGCGGTGCCGGTGCCTCAGCGCTCGGCGGCGGCGAGCTGGCCGCACGCGCCGTCGATCTCCTGGCCCCGGGTGTCCCGCACGGTCACCGGCACCCCGTGGGCGGCGATGGCCTCGACGAACGCCTTCTCGTCCTCCGGCCGGGACGCGGTCCACTTGGACCCCGGCGTCGGGTTGAGCGGGATCAGGTTCACATGGACCCGCCGGCCCTTGAGGAGACGGCCGAGGAGGTCGCCGCGCCACGCCTGGTCGTTGATGTCGCGGATCAGGGCGTACTCGATGGAGACCCGGCGGCCGGACTTCTCCGCGTACTCCCAGGCGGCGTCCAGGACCTCGCGGACCTTCCAGCGCGTGTTGACCGGGACGAGGGTGTCGCGCAGCTCGTCGTCGGGCGCGTGGAGCGAAACGGCGAGCCGGCACTTGAAGCCCTCGTCCGCGAACCGCAGCATCGCGGGCACCAGGCCGACGGTGGAGACGGTGATGCCGCGCTGGGTGATGCCGAGCCCGTCGGGCTCCGGGTCGGTGAGGCGGCGGATGGCGCCCACGACCCGCTTGTAGTTGGCCAGCGGCTCGCCCATCCCCATGAAGACGATGTTCGACAGCCGGGCCGGTCCCCCGGGGACCTCGCCGTCGCGGAGCGCGCGCATGCCGTCGACGATCTGGTGGACGATCTCGGCGGTGGACAGATTGCGGTCCAGGCCCGCCTGTCCGGTGGCGCAGAAGGGGCAGTTCATCCCGCAGCCGGCCTGGGACGAGATGCACATGGTGACCCGGTCCGGGTAGCGCATCAGCACCGACTCGACGAGGGTGCCGTCGTGCAGGCGCCACAGGGTCTTGCGGGTGGTGTCGTCGTCGCAGGAGATATGGCGGACGACGGACATCAGATCGGGAAGCAGCTCCGAGGCCAGCTTCTCCCGCGCGGCGGCCGGGATGTCGGTCCACTGGGCCGGGTCGTGGGCGTACCGCGCGAAGTAGTGCTGTGAGAGCTGCTTGGCGCGGAACGGCTTCTCGCCGATCGCGGCGACGGCGTCCTTGCGCTCGGCGGGCGTGAGGTCGGCGAGGTGCCGCGGGGGCTTCTTGGCTCCGCGGGGCGCGACAAAGGTCAATTCTCCGGGCTTGGGCATGGTCTCTCCAGTGTCGCAGAGATACGACAAGGGGCTCGCCACCCTGTGGACAACGAGCCCCTCAGCCCTGATTCAGCCTGATTCACCATGGAAAAGCGCAGGTCAGCCGCTACCCACAAAGATCACCAGCAGCAGCCAGACCACCGGTGCCGTCGGCAGCAGCGAATCCAGCCGGTCCATGATGCCGCCGTGGCCCGGGAGCAGCGTCCCCATGTCCTTGATGCCGAGATCGCGCTTGATCATCGACTCGCCCAGGTCGCCGAGGGTGGCGCTGGCCGCGACCGCGAGCCCCAGCAGCAGCCCCTGCCACCAGGCTCCGCCGTCGACCAGGAACTCCATGCACAGCGCGCCCGCCGCCATCGCGAACACCACCGCTCCGAGCAGGCCCTCGCGGGTCTTGCCGGGGCTGATGCGCGGAGCGAGCCGGTGCTTGCCGAAGCGCCAGCCCACCGCGTACGCCCCGGTGTCGCTGACCACGGTCAGCACCAGGAAGGTGAGCACCCGCTCCGAGCCGTCGTCGGCCTTGAGCATCAGGGCCACGAAGGTCGCCAGGAACGGCACGTAGAACGTGGCGAAGACCCCGGCGGTGACATCCCGCAGATAGTCCTCGGGCGGCTCGGTCATCCGCCACACCAGGACGGCGAGGGCGGTGAGCGCCATGGCGACCCAGGCTCCCTCCGCGCCCCTGACGTACCCGGCCACGACCATCGCCGCGCCGCCGAGGGCGAGCGGCACCAGCGGCGCCTTGATCTGCTTGCGCTCCGCCAGCCGGGAGGTCAGCTCCCACAGGCCGACGACCACGGCGACCACGACCACCCCGACGAAGATCGACTTCACGGTGAAGAGCGAGGTCACGATGACGGCGCAGAGCCCGACTCCGACCCCTATGGCCGCCCGGAGGTCCCGGCCCGCGCTCTTCCGCTCCCGGACGGTCCGCTGGGACCGTCCGGCGCGGCCGGCCGGGCCCCTGGCCCGCCGGCGCTGCGGCTCGGGCGGCTGGTCCATGGGCTCCTGCGGAGACGGGTCGGGGAACGGGGGTCCGCTTCGCCGAGCGGCCCCCCGGTCGCGAGCGTTGCGGCTGTCGCGGCCATCACTGTCGTCGGCGTCTCTACCTGCGTCGGGAAAGTCCGGCACGATGGGCATGGGCCGAGTCTGCTGTGCCTCATGCCCATCGTAGGCGGGACCCGCCGAGGCGGGACCCTGGTCGGACGGTCGCAGGCCCCCGACATAGTCGGCCCTCGGCGGGGCCCCCCAGGAAGAGTCGTTCATCAGACTTCGAGCAGCTCGGCTTCCTTGTGCTTCAGCAGCTCGTCCACCTGCGCGACGTACTTCGCGGTGGTGTCGTCGAGCTCCTTCTCCGCACGGCGGCCCTCGTCCTCGCCGACCTCGCCGTCCTTGACGAGCTTGTCGATGGACTCCTTGGCCTTGCGGCGCACCGAGCGGATCGAGATCTTGGAGTCCTCGGCCTTGCTCTTGGCGACCTTGATGTAGTCGCGGCGGCGCTCCTCGGTCAGCTCGGGGAACGTCACTCGGATGATGTTGCCGTCGTTGCTCGGGTTGACACCGAGGTCGGAGTCGCGGATCGCCTGCTCGATGTTGCGCAGCGCGGTCTTGTCGAACGGGGTCACCACGGCCATCCGCGGCTCCGGCACCGAGAACGAGGCCAGCTGGTTGATCGGGGTCAGCGCACCGTAGTAGTCCGCCACGATCTTGTTGAACATCGCCGGGTGCGCACGTCCGGTGCGGATCGCGGCGAAGTCCTCCTTGGCGACGACGACGGCCTTCTCCATCTTCTCCTCGGCCTCGAGGAGGGTCTCTTCGATCACCACTTGCTCCTGCGTGTCTTGAGTAGGCTGTGGTCCCCCCGTACCAGAGGCCACGGGAAAACTGTCTGGCCGGCGGAACTGTGTCGCGTCTTTCCTGCACGGTGTCCGACCGGCAGGACTTTGTCCATTCCCCGGACGGCCCTACCGGCCCGTCCCTGGAGTCCCGGGAAGTCAGGCCCGGGTGCCCTGGTCGCTCACCAGCGTGCCGATCTTCTCACCCTTGACGGCCCGCGCGATATTGCCCTCGGTGAGAAGTTCGAAGACCAGGATCGGCAGGGCGTTGTCGCGGCAGAGGGTGATCGCGGTGGCGTCGGCGACCCGGAGGTCCCGGGTGATCACCTCCGCGTACTCCAGCGCGTCGAACTTCACCGCGTCCGGGTTGGCCTTCGGGTCGGAGTCGTAGACCCCGTCGACACCGTTCTTGCCCATGAGCAGGGCCTCGGCGTCGATCTCCAGCGCGCGCTGGGCGGCTGTGGTGTCGGTGGAGAAGTAGGGCATGCCCATGCCGGCGCCGAAGATGACGACCCGGCCCTTCTCCAGATGGCGCACGGCCCGCAGCGGAATGTACGGCTCCGCGACCTGGCCCATGGTGATGGCGGTCTGGACCCGGGAGTCGATGCCCTCCTTCTCCAGGAAGTCCTGGAGCGCGAGGCAGTTCATCACGGTGCCGAGCATGCCCATGTAGTCGGAGCGGGCCCGGTCCATTCCGCGCACCTGAAGCTCGGCGCCGCGGAAGAAGTTGCCGCCCCCGATGACGATCGCGATCTGCGCACCGTCGCGGACGACCGCGGCGATCTCGCGGGCGATGGCGTGCACCACATCGGGGTCGACGCCGAGTCCCCCGCCGCCGGAGAACGCCTCACCCGACAGCTTCAGCATGAAGCGGCCGGCGCCCTTCTTCACGTCATGCTTCCCGTCGTGGTCGCTGTTGTCGCCGGCAGCCTGGTTGGCGTCCGCGCCCTTGTTCATGGAGATCTCCTCGTGCACATACGAAGAAGGCCATCGCCGTGGGTACTGATGTCCCTGTCGGCAATGGCCTCCTCGTCAGAACTGCGGTCGTCCGGCGCTTCAACGCCGCGGTGCCGCATGACACCCGCGGCCGTTGACAGCGTGGGAAACCCTAGCGGGCCCCCGGGCCGATCGCGTACTCGCCGTAACTCTCGCTCAGGCGCCGACGCGGATGCGCGCGAAGCGCGTCAGCGTGACACCGGCCTCGTCAAGAACCTTCTTGACGGACTTCTTGTTGTCCTTCGCGAACGGCTGGTCAAGGAGGGTGACCTCCTTGAAGAAGCCGTTGACGCGACCCTCGACGATCTTCGGGAGGGCGGCCTCGGGCTTGCCCTCCTCGCGCGAGGTGGCCTCGGCGACGCGACGCTCGTTCTCGACGACGTCGGCCGGGACCTCGTCACGGGTGAGGTACTTCGGGGCGAAGGCGGCGATGTGCTGCGCGACGTCCTTGGCGATCTCGGCGTTCTCCTTGTCCAGCTCGACCAGGACGCCGACCTGCGGCGGGAGGTCGGGCATGGTGCGGTGCATGTACACACCGACGTATCCACCGGAGAACTGGGCGAAGCGCTCCAGGACGATCTTCTCGCCCAGGTTGGCGTTGGCCTCGTCGACGTACGCCTGGACCGTCTTGCCGGCCTCGATCTCGGACGCGAGCAGCGCGTCGAGGTCGGCCGGGGAGGTCGCGGCGACGTGCTGGGCGAGCGTGTTGGCGACGGCCTGGAACTTGTCACCCTTGGCGACGAAGTCGGTCTCGCACTTCAGCTCCAGCAGCACGCCGGAGGTCTTGTCCTCGGAGATGAGGGAGACGACGGCGCCGTTCTCGGCACTGCGGCTCTCGCGCTTGGCCACGCCCTTCTGGCCCTTGACGCGGAGCACCTCAACGGCCTTGTCGACGTCGCCGTCGGCCTCGACCAGCGCCTTCTTGCAGTCCATCATGCCGGCGCCGGTCAGCTCGCGGAGCTTCTTGACGTCAGCGGCGGTGTAGTTCGCCATGTCCTTGAGTCTCTTCTCGAAAAGTCGAAATTCGAAGATCAGCCGCAGTTCGGAGGGTCTGACGGCGATCTACGGGTGAGCGGCGGGGGCCGGTGTCGCCACCGTCCCCCGCCGTTCACCTACCGAAGCTGTGCGACGCGGTCAGGCCTGCTCGGCGTCCGCGGCGGGCTTCTCGGCCTCGGCCTCGGCCGCGGGGGCCTCGGCGGCGGCCGGAGCCTCGGCGGCGTCGGCCTCGGGGGCCTCGGCGGCCGGGGCCTCGGCAGCGTCGGCGGGCTTCTCGTCGGCGGACTCGTCCGCCTTCTTCTCACCCTCGAGCAGGTCGCGCTCCCACTCGGCGAGGGGCTCGCCGGCGGCCTTCTCGCCCGGCTTGGAGTCACCGGTGGCGACGCCGGAACGGGCGATGAGGCCCTCGGCGACGGCGTCGGCGATCACGCGGGTGAGCAGGGTGACGGAGCGGATCGCGTCGTCGTTGCCCGGGATCTTGTAGTCGACCTCGTCGGGGTCGCAGTTGGTGTCGAGGATCGCGACGACCGGGATGTGGAGCTTGCGCGCCTCACCGACGGCGATGTGCTCCTTCTTGGTGTCCACGATCCAGACGGCGCTGGGCACCTTCTGCATCTCGCGGATACCGCCGAGGGTCTTCTCCAGCTTGGCCTTCTCGCGGGAGAGGACCAGCAGCTCCTTCTTGGTGAGGCCGGACGCGGCCACATCCTCGAAGTCGATCTGCTCAAGCTCCTTGAGGCGCTGCAGACGCTTGTAGACGGTGGAGAAGTTGGTCAGCATGCCACCCAGCCAGCGCTGGTTGACGTACGGCATGCCCACGCGGGTCGCCTGCTCGGCGATCGCCTCCTGGGCCTGCTTCTTGGTGCCGACGAACATGATCGAGCCGCCGTGGGCGACGGTCTCCTTGACGAACTCGTAGGCGCGGTCGATGTACGACAGCGACTGGAGCAGGTCGATGATGTAGATGCCGTTGCGCTCGGTGAAGATGAAGCGCTTCATCTTCGGGTTCCAGCGACGGGTCTGGTGACCGAAGTGGACGCCGCTTTCCAGCAGCTCCCGCATCGTGACGACGGCCATGGCCGTATCTCCTTGGATTCTCGGTTATGTCCTGACGCCCCGACGCGCCGTGCCACAGAGGACCGAGGAGCGCGGCCACCGGCCTGGAGAGGCTGAGTGGTGGCGGGGCGTGCGAAGTCGACCCGGTGACCCGGATCGCCAGAAGAAGTGTACGGGACGGGCGCGGTGCCGGGTGACGGCACTGTCCACAACCTGCCGGTTCTGCACAGATCGGGTCCATGATCCGCCCGCGTGGGGCCGGTCGCGGGACGGTCGGTGCCATGAGAAACGGACTCTCCCTTCTCCCGGCGCTGCTGTCGCTGCTCGCCCTGGCGGGGGTGGTGCCGGCGGTTTCCGGACAGCCACCGCCGGTGGAGGGCCCCGGCGGGGTGACCACCGCCGCGGCCCGCGAGGTCGGCGTTGGCCGGGGTGAATCGCCCCGGAGCTGGCCGGTGGGCCCGCCGCGCCCACGGGTGGTACGTGGCTGGGAACCGCCCTCGTCCCCGTACGGGCCCGGGCACCGGGGCGTGGATCTGGCGGCCCCGCCCGGCACGGTGGTGCGGGCCGCGGCGGCGGGGCGGATCGCCTTCGCGGGCCGGGTGGCGGGGCGCGGTGTGCTGACCATCACGCTCGGTGGCGCGTCCGGCGCGAGTGGGCGGGGCGGGCCGCTGCGGATCACCCTTGAGCCGGTCACCGCGGTGCCGGCGGTGGGCACGGAGGTGGCGGCGGGCGAGAAGGTGGGCCGGGTCCCGCCGGGCCCGTCGCACTGTGTCACGGGCTGTCTGCACTGGGGCCTCCTGCGCGGACGGGAGTATCTGGACCCGCTCTCGCTGCTGCCGCCGGAACTGCTGCGCCGCCCCCCGTCCAGGCTGCTGCCGGTGACGGGCACCGCGCCCCTGGCCGGCGACCGCCGGGCCCGGAGGGCGGGGGTCAGGCGAGGACACCCCGGAGCGCCATGGAGACGGCGGCGTCCGCGATGGTCCCGGGCTCCTCTGCGGCACCCAGCTCGATCCGCCGGACAGCCGCGTCCACCACGCCCTGGAGCAGCATCGCCGCCAGCCGGGGCTGTTCGTGCCCCAGGTCGGCCAGGGCCTCGACGATCATCGCGATCAGCCCGCCGTGCGCGGCGCGGATCTTCTCCCGCGCGCCCGCGTCCAGCTCACTCGCGGAGATGGCGACCACCGCGCGGTGCCGCCGGTCCCCGACGAGGTCGAGCTGGCTCCGCACATAGGCCTCGATCTTGCCGTCGGCGGTGCCGGCGCGCTCCATCGCGGCCTCGACCTCCGCCGCCCAGACGGGGAAGTCGACGGCGCAGAGCTCCTCGACCACCGCCGCCCGGGAGCGGAAGTACTCGTACACGGACGACCTGGCGAGACCCGTGCGCTCGGCGAGGGCGGGGAAGGTCAGGGCCTCCGTACCCCCCTCGGACAGCAGGGAGCGCGCGGCGTCGAGCAGGGCGTCGCGCTGCATGGTCCGGTGCTCGGCCACGGAGGCCGCTCGAATCCTGGGCACGTCTCCACTTTACGGATGCCGCGCAAGACCCGGCCATCCTTCCGTCTCAGCGGCCCACGTCGGCCAGCTTCGCCCGGAGCTGGAGGACGGACTTTGTGTGGATCTGACTCACCCTGCTCTCGGTGACGCCGAGCACATTGCCGATCTCCGCGAGGGTGAGGCCCTCGTAGTAGTAGAGGGTGACCACGGTCTTCTCCCGGTCGGGGAGGGTGTTGATGGCGCGGGCGAGCAGCCGGCGCAGCTCGCGGTCCTCGGCCACCTCGACCGGGTTGTCGGCCGCGGTGTCCTCCAGGGTGTCCATCAGGCTGAGCCGGTCGCCGCCCTCGCCCCCCACATGGAGCAGCTCCTCCAGCGCGACCACATTGGCCAGGGACAACTGGCTGAAGACGGCGTGGAGTTCCTCCACCGCGATACCCATCTCACCGGCGACCTCGCTCTCCGACGGGGTGCGTCTGAGCTGGGCCTCCAGCGTGGCGTAGGCGCGCTCCACGGCCCGCGCCTTCTGCCGGACGGAGCGGGGAATCCAGTCGAGGGCGCGCAGTTCGTCGATCATCGCCCCGCGGATGCGGGTGATGGCGTAGGTCTCGAACTTGATGGAGCGCTCGATGTCGAACTTCTCGATGGCGTCGATGAGTCCGAAGACCCCGGAGGAGACGAAGTCGGCCTGCTCGACATTGGACGGCAGGCCGACGCTCACCCGGCCGGCCACGTACTTCACCAGGGGTGAGTAGTGGAGGATCAGCTGCTCCCGCAGCCGCTCGTCCCCGGTGGCCTTGTACGACCGCCACAACTCCTCGACCGACGTGGGGGCGGGGGGACGCACGGTGCCACGGGCAGCGGGGGGCACCGCCGCGCGGTCAGACCCGGAGGTGTGCTGGGGCATGCGTTGCCTTGAGCCGTTCTGCCGTGAGGGGACTCGGGGAGGGTGAGCGGACGTGCTGCTGGGCCGGGGAGTGTGAGCGTAGCGTGACTATGTGGTCGCTGTGGGCGAAGAGTGGAGGAAACCCCCTCTCCAGGGCACCGGCGCGCGTCGGCGCCCACGGCCGGACCGGCCCGGCCGCGCTCCGGCCCCGGGGCGTCGCCGATGCTGTCGCGCCGGGGCGGTCTCCATACCTTTTCACCCGAATGCTCCAGGTCAAGACCCGCCTCGCCGGGCGTTCGAACGGTGAAGCGCTTGAAGGGTCAACCGCCAACTGTCGCCCTGCCGTTCGACGAAGCCCAGCGCGTGCAGCTCGTAGAGCCTGCCGAGCGCGTCGTCGGTGGTCGTTCCCGCGGCGCGGGCGAGGTGTGTGCCGTCGACGGCGCCTCGCGCGGGGAGCGCCTCCAGGACCCGGGCGGTGCGCGGGTCCAGCAGATCCCGGGGGAGCACCGGTCCCCTTCGGCGCGGGGCCAGCTCACCCATCTCCCCGATCAGTTCCACGACTTCGTCCGCGTCGGTGACCAGTACCGCCTCACCGCGCAGCAGTTCGTGCACTCCGGCCGAGAGACCGCTGGTGGCCGGGCCGGGGACGCCCATGGTGTGGCGGGAGAGCCGCCGCGCGTGGCGCGCGGTGACCAGGGAGCCGCTGCGGTACTCGGCCTCCACGACGACCGTGCCCCGGGTGAGGGCCGCGATCACCCGGTTGCGGAGCACGAATCTGCTGGGCGTGGGGTGGTCGCCCGGGGGCAATTCACCGACGATCAGCCCTTGTTCGGCGATCCGGGCGATCAACTCGGCGTGACCCCGGGGATAGACGACATCGACCCCGCAGGCGAGCACGGCGACGGTGGCGCCGCCGGCCGAGAGCGCGCCCCGGTGCGCGGCGGCGTCGATCCCGAACGCGGCTCCCGACACCACCACCCAGCCGCGCTCGGCGAGCCCCGCGCCGAGGGTGGCCGCCATGTGAGCGCCGTAGGGGGTGCAGGCGCGGGCGCCGACGACGGCGACGGACCGCACCGCCCAGGTCCGCAGCCCGAACCGGCCCCGGGTCCACAGCCCGATGGGGCGGCCGTCCCCCAGGTCGTCGAGTTGACTGGGCCACTCGGGATCACCCGGGCAGATGAAGCGGCCTCCGGCGGCGGCGATGGCCGCCAGGTCCCGGTGGGGGTCGGCGGCGGCGGCCCTGGCGCGGTAGCCCGCGAGCCGGCGCTCGGTGGCGCCGGGGAGCAGGTCGGCCGCGGAACCGGGGGCGGAGAGCCGGTCCAGGAGCCCCCGGGCCCCGAACGCGCGCAGCCACCGCCCGCCGCGTTCGTCCCCCGGTTCGATCACCCGCGTCAGCACCACCCGGGCGAGCCGCTCCCCGTCCCCTGCTCCCGGCCCGCCCTCCGGGACCGCATCACGCCGCGGAGGCACGGCCCGGCCCGGCTGCCGGGCCCCGGGGCCGGAGCGTGCCGGAGCGGCGGCCCCGCCCCCGGCCCCGCCCCGGTTCTCGGCCCCAACCCGGCCCTCGGCCCCACCCCGGCCGCCAGGCACACCCTGGCCCTCGGCTCCACTTCGCCCCCCGGCCCCGCCCCGGTTCTCGGCCCCGCCCCGGCCGCCGGGCTCAGCCCGGCCCCCGGCGGGCTCCGGGGGCGTGACCGGGGTGCCGGGCCCGCCGGGGCCCGGGCCCCTCATGGGCCCTTCCTCTCGGGCGCCGGCAGCGGCGCCCCGCGGGCGACCCCGGTGCGCAGTTCGAGCGCCAGGCCGACATCGGCCGCCGCCGGGCGGTCGCGGCCCGAGAGATCCGCGAGGCTCCAGGCCACCCGGAGGACCCGGTCGAGACCGCGCGCGGTGAGCAGCCCGCGCTCCATGTCCCGCTCGGCGGCGGCGAGCGCCCCGGGAGCCACGGACCAGCGGGTGCGCAGCTCATGCCCGGGGACCTCGCTGTTGACGGTCCAGGGCGTGCCGCGCAGCCGGGCGGCGGCGCGCTCCCGCGCGGCGCGGACCCGCTCGGCGACCGCCGCCGTCGGCTCGCCCCGGCCGCTCCCGGAGCCCCGGCCCAGCAGATCGGCGCGGTCGACGGGCTCCACCCGCACCCGCAGATCGACCCGGTCGAGCAGGGGCCCGGAGAGCCGCGCCTGATATCGGCGGATCACCGACGGCGGGCACTCACAGCCCCCGGTCCGCAGCCCATGCCTCCCGCAGGGGCAGGGATTGGCGGCCAGCACCAGCAGAAAGCGCGCCGGCAGCCGCACCACTCCCCCGCTGCGGGCCACCACCACATGCCCGGCCTCCAGCGGCTGCCGCAGGGCGTCCAGCGCCTTGCTCGTGAACTCGGGGCTCTCGTCCAGAAAGAGCACCCCGCGATGGGCCAGCGAGACCGCTCCGGGCCTCGGCAGACCGTTTCCCCCGCCGACCAGGGAGGGCATGGTGGCCGAGTGGTGCGGGGCGCAGTACGGCGGGGTGCGGACCAGGGGCTCACCGGGCGGCAGGATGCCCGCCACCGAGTGGACGGCGGTGACCTCCAGCGACTCCTGCCGGGTGAGCGCCGGCAGCACCCCGGGCAGCCGCTCGGCCAGCATGGTCTTGCCGGCTCCCGGCGGCCCGTGGAGCATCAGATGGTGGCCGCCGGCCGCCGCGACCTCCAGGGCCCTGCGGGCCATGTGCTGACCCGCGACATCGGCGAGGTCGGGACCGTCGGCCGGGGTGGCCGCAAGCCCGGTGCCGACCCCCGCGCCCGGGACCAGCAGCCCCGCGAGCATGGGGTCCGGGCTGCCCTCGGGCACCGGTTCCTCCTGCGGGACCGGCTCGTCGGAGAGGACCGCGATGAGCTGCCGCAGGCTCCGCACCCCCAGCACCGAGATCCCGGGCACCAGCGCGGCCTCCCCCGCCGTCTGTTCGGGCACGACGACCTGGCGGTACCCCGCCTCGGCCGCCGCGAGCACGGCGGGCAGCACCCCGCGCACCGGCCGCACCCGGCCGTCGAGTCCCAGCTCCCCGATCAGCACCAGATCGGCGATCGCCGCGGGATCGAGGCGTTCGGAGGCGGCGAGGACCGCGCTGGCCACCGCGAGATCGAAGCCGCTGCCGCTCTTGGGCACGGACGCGGGGCTGAGTCCCACGGTGAGCTTCCGCTGGGGCCACTCCGCCCCGGAGTTGACGACCGCCGCTCTGACGCGGTCACGGCTCTCCACCAGGCTCTTGTCCGGCAGTCCGATGAGCGCGAACGCGGCCACCCCGCGCTCCAGATCGGCCTGGACCTCCACCACCACGCCCTCGACGCCCACCAGCGCCACCGAGCACGTACGCGCGAACCCCATCACGCCACCCCCCGGGCGTGCTCCAGGCGCGCGGCACCGCGCCGGGGCAGCACCACGCCGACGAGGTCGATCCGGACCCCGGCGGGCGGCGGATCGTCGTGACGCTCCAGCCAGCAGGCGGCGAGCCGTCTCAGCCGCTCGGCCTTGGCGGGGGTGACCGCCGCCATCGGCTGCCCGAAGGGACCCGGTCTGCGGGTCTTGACCTCGCAGACCACCACCGTGTCGCCGTCCCGGGCGACGATGTCGATCTCACCCGCCCGCCCGCACCGCCAGTTCCTCGCGAGAACCGTCATCCCGGCCTCGGTCAGCAGCCGCGCCGCCAACTCCTCGCCGTACCGCCCCAGTGCCCCCGTCGCGTTCATCCCGGCACCACCTCCGGGACCGACTGTGCCGCGCGGGAGTCTCAGCCGTGGATCTTGGTGGACAACCCGGCGCCTGTGGACAACTCAGCCACCCGGAAGTTCGAGATCGCTCTTGTTCAGCTCCTCGATGTTCACATCCTTGAAGGTGAGCACCCGTACCTGCTTGACGAATCTGGCCGGCCGGTACATGTCCCAGACCCATGCGTCCGCCATCGAGACCTCGAAGAAGACCTCACCCTGTACCGAGTGGACCTGCATTTCGTAGTCATTGGTGAGATAGAAGCGGCGCTCGGTCTCGATCACGTATTTGAACAGCCCGACGACATCTCGATACTCCCGGTAGAGCTTCAGCTCCATCTCGGTCTCGTACTTCTCGAGGTCCTCGGCGCTCATGGCATGTTCCCCTTCAGCCGTGCGTCCCCCAATGATGCGCCCGGCGCTCCCGCCCCTAGACGATTTCCGGAGCGAGGACGACAGGCGTGCTCGGAGGGCCCTCGTCGAGCAGCGTGCGCAGCAGCCCGGCGAGCTTGGTCGGGTACACCGTCTCACGCGCTGACGACAGTTCGGCGGAAGTCCACCACCTCAGCCCCGTGACGCTGCGCCGCTCCAGCTCCGTCAGACCGCCCGGGGCGGTAACAGTCTGCGCCGTACGTCCGAGGAAGTACCACTCGTCCTGATTCCAGCGGCGTCCGTCGAAGGGAAAGGAGCAGGTACGCCGCCACAGCACCGGTCCGAGGTCCACCTCGGTGATCCCGGTCTCCTCGGCCAGCTCCCGCAGCGCGGCCTCCTCGCGGGTCTCGGTGCCCTCCACACCGCCCCCGGGGGTGAACCACCAGTTGTCGGAGGGGTCGCCCGGCTCGAAACCGTGCATCAGCAGAACGCGGTCCCGCGGATCGAGCAGCACAACCCGCGCGACCCGGCGCAGCGCGCCGTCGAAGGCCGGCTCACCGGACACCGGCCGCCGCCCTCCCGGCCCGCCCGCGGGCAGCCCGCCGCGCGACCGGCCCGTACAGCGCTCCGCCGACGATCAGCACCGCTCCCGCGATCACCGAGGAGAGGACCAGCCGCACCGGCCCGGGTTCGGAGATCCCGCCGGGCAGTTCCGCGAAGCCCTCCGGCCGTTCGATCACTCCTCTGCCGAGCGGCCAGGCCACGGCGTCGAGCCGTCCGGTCACCGCCGACCTGGGCACGGACCCCTGCCCGGGGTCCGCCAGACGGGTGCGGGAGTCCAGCGACCCCATCCGTTCGTCGCCGAGCAGAAAGAGATGCCCGTCCGGGACCTCGGCGGTGAATCCGTCCGGGGAGGCGGGCCCGGACCCGGCGCGGTACGGCTCCTCGACGGCCCGGCCGTTGACGGTCAGCCTGCCGTCGTCGCCGCAGCAGGCGACCTCGTCACCGCCGATCCCGACCACGCGCTTCACCATCGGGCTGCCGCCCCAGGAGGCGTCCCGGAAGACCACCACATCGCCGCGGCGCACCCGGTCGCCGTCGATCCGCTGGGCCAGCACCCGGTCGCCCGCCGCCACGGTCGGCGTCATGGAATCGGTCGGCACCGTGTACGGCTGGTAGACCACCGCGCCCCAGACGAAGCCACCGAGGAAGAGCACAGAACCGGCGGCCACAGCCAGGCCCGACAGCGTACTGCCGAGCCGGCCGCGGCCGCCGTCCTCGCGTTCCGAACCCATCGCGCGCGCTCCCCACCCTCGCAGACGCGGCCCCGGGGCGGCGGCCCCGGCGATCCGCGCTCTGGGACGGCACCCTACCGGGCGGTATCCCCGGCGGTCAGCCTCTTCCGGCGCCAGAGCACGAGGGGCAGCGCGCCCAGGGTGCCCATCGCCAGCGGGGCGGACGAGACGGCGACGGACGCCGCCGCGTTGAGCCCGGGCTGGTCGAAGGTGGAGGGGACCGGGAGCGTCGACCAGCGGTCGATCGGCCAGGCCACCACGAAGGCGCGCCCGACGACCTCGTCGACCGGCACGAAGCCGTCGTTCACATCCTCCATGTGGTAGCGGGAGTCCCGGGAGTTCTGCCGGTGGTCGCCCATGACCCAGATCCGGTCGTCCGGCACCTTGAACGGGCCGAAGGGCTGGTCGTCGCAGGGGGTGTCGCCGGGGAAGATGTACGACTCGTCCAGCGCCTTGCCGTTGACCTTGACCGGGCCGCCCTTGCGGCACTCCACGGTGTCGCCCCCGACCGCGATCGTCCGCTTGATCAGGTCCTTCTCCTCGGCCGACGGCATCAGACCGATGAAGCTCAGAAACTTCTGGAGGGCGTTGGGATCGGGGGTGGGCTCGCCGTCGAGCCAGCCGCCCGGGTCGTGGAAGACCACGACCTCGCCGCGCTCCGGCTCGGAGCCGAACCACGGGGTGAGCTTGTCCACCAGCACCCGGTCACCGCGCTGCAGGGTGTTCTGCATCGAGTCCGAGGGAATCGAGAACGCCTGCACCAGGAATGTCTTGATCAGCAGCGCCAGCACCAGCGCGATACCGATCAGCAGCGGCAGTTCCTTCCAGAACGACCGCTGGGCCGGCCGTCCGCGACGGCCGCCGCCGGGGCCGTCGTCGTCCGGGCCGCCGTCTGCCGGGGGCGGCCCCGACGGATCGTCGCCCGCCACGGGCGCCGGTGACTGCGCGGGCTCCCCCGGCCTGTCCTCCGGCTGTTCGTGTCCGGACCGTGCGCCGACCGCCACGTCCCCCACATCCACTCCTCACTCCGTGCGAACCGCCTGCCCCGAATGAGAAGCAGGCCCACTACTCCCATAACGAGCGGGAGTTCCGCAGGGATCGGGAGCAGGACCATTCCGTTTCGATCCTCGGAAGACACACTATTCGACACCCGCTCCGTTCCGCTCGGCGCGGCGGCCGTCGCGGCCCCCGCTTCCGGGACGGATGCGAAGGTCTCGGACGCCCCCAGCCCGCTCCAGTGGCCGATCGGCCAGGCGATGACGAAGGCCCGGCCCACCACCTCGTCCTCGGAGACCGTGCCCCGGTGCTTCCCGTCGAGGTGGAACCGGGAGTCGGCCGAATTGGACCGGTGGTCCCCCATCACGAAGAGCCGCCCCTCGGGGACCTCGACCTCGAACGTCAGCGACGACGGGTCGTTCCCCGGCTTCAGATACGGCTCGGTCAGCGGCACTCCGTTGACGGTGACCCGGCCGTCCTCCGCGCAGCACCTCACGGTGTCGCCGCCGACCGCGATCACCCGCTTGATCAGGTCCTGCCGGTCGTCGGACGGCAGCAGGCCGATCTGGGTCAGCCCCTGCCTGAGCTGGGCCAGAACCACCGGGTCCGCGCGCTCGGGAGCGCTGTCCTCCGCCTGGAGCCACCCCCCGGGGTCCTTGAAGACCACCACGTCACCGCGCTCGGGCTCCGAGCCGAACCAGGGGGTGAGCTTGTCCACCAGCACCCGGTCGTCGATCCGGATCGTGGGCTCCATCGAGCCCGAGGGGATGACGAATGCCTGGACCAGGAAGGTCTTCAGCACCAGCGCGATCACCAGCGCCGCCCCGATGAGCAGCGGGATCTCCCGCACGGCCGACCGGCGGCGCCTGCGGGACACCTTCCGGGCGAGTCTGCGGCGCTCGGCCCGGCCGGGCAGGGGCCTGGAGCCGTCCGTGGCGTCCGTGGCGCACGCGCCCGGCGTGCCGTCGGCGGAGCCGGTGCGGGCCGGCGGCCGGGGGCCGGCCCGGTGGCTCCCGGGGCGCCCCCGGCTACCCATGGCCCCCACCGGGACCCGGCGGGGCACCGGTGCGTCCGGCGGCCCCCGGGTGCCCCCCGGAGGGCGCGTCCGGGACGCGCGCGAAGGCGTCGGTACGGTCCAGGGAGGCCCAGCGCCCCATCGGCCAGCCGATCCACTCCGCCCGCCCGACGACCCTCTCCACGGGCACCATCCCGCCGCCGGGGGACCCCAGGTGGTCGCGGGAGTCCCGGGAGTTGCCGCGGTGGTCCCCGAGGACCCAGAGCCGCTCCCCGGGGACGACGATGTCGAAGGCGACCTCGGACGGGGCGTCCCCGGGGTGCAGATACCCCTCGTCGAGCGAGGTGCCGTTCACCTGGAGCCGGCCCGCGCTGTCGCAGCAGACGACCCGGTCGCCGCCCACGCCCACCACGCGCTTGACGAAGTCGGTCTCGGCGGGCTCGGCGAGACCGAGGGCCGCCAGCACCCCCTGGGCCGCGGCACCCACCGGGTTCTCCTCCACCGGGCCCCGGACGAAGGAGCCCCGGCCGTCGAAGACGATCAGGTCCCCGCGCTCGGGGGCCGTGCCGAAGCGGTACGCGAGCTTGTTCACCAGCACCCGGTCGCCGACCCGGATCGTGGGCTCCATGGAGGAGCTGGGGATCTGGAAGGGCTGCACCACGAACCGGCTGAAGAGCAGGACTCCGGCGGTGACGGCGACGGCCTGGAGCAGCACCCTGCGCCAGGAGCCGCGCGACGGCCCGCCCCGGCCCGGGAGCAGCCGTGAACGCACAGAGCGCGACCGCTCGCCCTCGTCCCCACTGCCGGGGGCCGAGGAGGGGTCGCGCTCTGTGTTCTTCGCTGCGGTGTCCATACAGGGGCGAAGCCTATCCGGCCGCGCCCCGGACCCGGAGGTGGTGTGAGCCGGGGCCCACACCACTCCGCGCGCTGTGAGCCGGGGCTCAGTTGTCGCGCTTCTCCTTGATCTTCGCGGCCTTGCCGCGCAGCTCACGGAGGTAGTAGAGCTTGGCACGGCGGACGGCGCCACGGCTGACCAGCTCGATCTTCTCGAAGATCGGGCTGTGCACCGGGAAGGTCCGCTCGACACCGACGGAGAAGGACACCTTGCGGACCGTGAAGGTCTCGCTGACGCCCGCGCCCTGGCGGCGGATGACAACACCCTTGAACTGCTGGATACGGGAGCGGTTGCCCTCGATGACGCGAACGTGGACGTTCACGGTGTCACCGGGACGGAACGCGGGGACGTCGGACCGCAGCGATGCGGTGTTGACGGCGTCGAGCACGTGCGACATATTCGTCTGCTTTCTTCGCGATGCCACAGGTCATCAGCGGGAGAGATGATGAGATTCAGGGGCCGTCGCGTCGGAGCGGGCGTCGTGTCCCCCTGTGGCAGGGGCGCACGCCGGACGCACGGCAGCGGCCTATTCTTCCACGGCCCGGGGTCTGCGCCAAAATCGGCCACCGGGCTCCGGGGCCCAGCCCAGGATCGAGAGGATCTCGCGGTCCTTCTTGTCGAGGGCGGCCGGGTCGCAGCGCTCGATCAGATCGGGCCGGTGGAGCGCGGTCCGGCGGAACGCCTCGTCGCGGCGCCAGCGGGCGATCTTCCCGTGGTGCCCGCTGACGAGCACATCGGGGATGGTCCGCCCGCGCCAGGACGGCGGCTTGGTGTAGACGGGGCCCTCCAGCAGATCGGCCATGGCCCCGGGGGCGAAGGAGTCGTCCCGGTGGGACTCGGCGTTGCCGAGGACACCGGGCAGCAGCCGGGCCACCGCCTCCGTGATCACCAGCACCGCGGCCTCGCCGCCGGCCAGTACGTAGTCCCCGATGGAGACCTCGTACACCGGCATCCGGGTGGCGTACTCGTCCATGACGCGGCGGTCGATGCCCTCGTAGCGGGCGGGGGCGAAGAGCAGCCAGGGCCGCTCCGCCAGCTCCACGGCCAGCTCCTGGGTGAAGGGCCGGCCACTGGGGGTGGGCA
The DNA here is from genome assembly GCF_053594535.1 of Streptomyces sp. NPDC001889. Lineage (NCBI taxonomy): Bacteria > Bacillati > Actinomycetota > Actinomycetes > Kitasatosporales > Streptomycetaceae > Streptomyces > Streptomyces sp. NPDC001889. Next base: position 14,099 of record NZ_JBSFER010000040.1, on the reverse strand, counting down.
CGACCAGGACCGGGCCGCCGGCGCCGGCCTCGTACCCGTCCGCGAGGGCGTCGTCCAGGGCCTCGCCCCAGGGGCCGGTCTTCATCACCATGCCCGGGCCCCCGCCGTAGGGGGTGTCGTCCACGGTGTTGTGCCGGTCGTGGGTCCAGTCGCGCAGATCGTGCACCCGGACGTCGAGCCGGCCGCTCGCGCGGGCCTTGCCGACGAGCGAGACGTTCAGCGGTTCCAGGTACTCGGGGAAGATCGTGACGACATCCAGCCGCATCAGAGGCCGCCCTCGGCGTCCCGGCCCGGTGCCGCGTCCGAGGACGCCCCGGGGGCGGCACCGGGGTCCCCGGCGTCGCGCGCGGAGGCGATCTCGGCCCGGTCGTCGATGAGACCGGGCGGCGGGTCGATCACGGCCCGCTGCTCGTCCAGATCGATGCCGGTGACGATCTCCTCCACGAAGGGGATCAGCACCTCGCTGCCGTCCGGCCGCTCCACGATGAACAGATCCTGCGAGGGCAGATGGCTGATCTCGGTGATCCGGCCGACCTCGGTCCCGTCCGCGGTGACCACATCGAGGTCGATGAGCTGGTGGTCGTAGAACTCCTCGGGGTCCTCGGGGACCTCGTCGGGGTCCACATCGGCGATCAGCAGGGTGTTGCGCAGCGCCTCGGCGGCATTGCGGTCCCGTACGCCCGCGAAGCGCAGCAGCAGCCTGCCGCTGTGCACCCGGCCGGTCTCGATCGTCAGGGGGCCCGTGCCGGCCGGTTCGGTGGCCAGCACGGCCCCGGGCGCGAGCCGCTGCTCCGGCTCGTCGGTGCGGACCTCGACGGTGACCTCGCCCTTGATGCCATGGGCACGGCCGATCCGGGCGACTACCAACTGCACTTCGCACTCTCTCCTGTCATACGGCTCGGACGGCTCCTGTCACGACGGTCCGCCGGGACGACTACGGGCCGGGGACGGCCGGATGGCCCTCCCCGGCCCGAGCCGGTGTTCAACTGTTCAGCGGACCTGATCCACATCGACGAGGTCGACACGGATACCACGGCCGCCGATGGCGCCCACGACGGTGCGCAGAGCGCGGGCGGTACGGCCATTGCGGCCGATCACCTTGCCGAGGTCATCGGGGTGGACCCGAACCTCCAGCACGCGTCCGCGACGCAGGTTGCGCGAGGCGACCTGCACATCGTCCGGGTTGTCGACGATGCCCTTCACGAGGTGCTCGAGAGCCTCCTCGAGCATGCTCAGGCCTCGGTCGACTCGGTGGACGCAGCAGCCTCAGCCGCGTCGTCCGCCTTCTTGTCGGCCTTCTTCGCCTTCGGGGTGATGGCCTCACCCTTCGGCTCGCCGCCCTCGAGGGCCTTGGCGAACTCGTCGAACGCGGCGCGCTTGTCGGCCTTGGGCTCGGCCACGAGCAGCGGCGCCGGGGCCGGGAGGCCCTTGTGCTTCTGCCAGTCGCCGGTGAGCTTCAGGATCGCGAGAACCGGCTCGGTCGGCTGGGCGCCGACGGACAGCCAGTACTGCGCCCGCTCCGAGTCGACCTCGATGCGGGAGGGGTTCTGCACCGGGTGGTACAGGCCGATCTCCTCGATGGCCCGGCCGTCACGGCGGGTACGGGAGTCGGCGACGACGATGCGGTAGTGAGGCGAACGGATCTTGCCCAGACGCTTCAGCTTGATCTTGACTGCCACGGAAGTGGTGTCTCCTGGTCTTGACGTGGTTGGGCACAACGGGATGCCACGTGGGGTTGCGGTACTCGGGGTGCCCGATGGACGCGTCAGCCGGAGGAGAGAGGGGTCCTATGCGGCCGTCGAGTACAGCTGTCCATTGTGCCACACGCCGATGACGTGCTCTCCCCCGGTCCTGCGCCGCCCCCGTCAGGCGGCCGGCCCGGGGGTCAGCTCGCCGCGGCGACCGGCTCGGGGATACGGAACGGCTTGCCGCAGCCACCGCACACGATGGGGGCCTGGGCGAGGACCGATGGGACGACCCGCACATTGCGGCCGCAGTCGCAGACGGCCTTGACCCGCACACCGCCGCCCGAGGAGCCGTGCCGGGCGGCAGGTCCGCGGAAGGAGCGCTTGGTGTCGGAGGCCGTGGCGACCGTGTGCGCCTTGAGGGCGCGCTGGAGCCGCTCGATCGTGGGGCGGTAGCGGCGCTTGGCCTCGGGGCTGAGCACGACCAGCGAGAAGCCGCTGCTGGGGTGCGGCTCCTCGGCGTGGTCGAGACCCATCTCCTCGGCGATCGCCAGGAATCTGCGGTTGTGGTAACGGCCGGCGCGTGAGGTGTCGCGGACACCTCGCGCGGCGGCGATGCCGTGGACTGCTTCGTGGAGCAGTCGCTCGAAGGAGAGCTCGGCGCCGCAGGCGGACGACGACTCTCCGATCAGGGACTCGGGGGCGGCTAGATCTGGCAGCTCGGGGTGGTGCCGCTGAATATCGGCCCACGCCTGTGCCAGCTCTGCGGCGAGAACAGGTGGTGTCGTGCTCACGTCGTGATAACGAGCCGAACCGGCCCCGGGTTCCATTCCGGGGCATCCCAAATAATTTGCACGTACCCGTCAGTTGGCATTGATGCGCAACGAGGAGGGCGGGTACGAGGATCTGCGGAGAAGTCTCACAGCTCACACCAAGGTGGTACGTAACACCGCGCGCGTCCCCGTGGGGACACGGCTCCCCCGCACCCCCGTGCGCACCCGGCGCACGCCCCTGGCGCACCGCCCCCGGCAGCCGGCCCGGGAGGCTCCGTGCGATCCTCGCGACCCTACCCGGAGCCGGGGCGCCGGCGCCCCGGGCGCGGCGGGCTCAGGACAGCCGCCGGGCCGTCCGGGGACACCCCTCGGCGGGCCCGGGGGCACCTCTCAGCGGGGCCGGGGGCGCCCCTCGGCGGGCCCGGGGGGCTCCACTCAGCGGGTCCCTCGGAGACTCCGGGGCACCCCTCAGCGGGTGTCGTCCTTGGAGAGCCGGGTGATCCCCGCCGCGCGGTAGGCCGCCTCCTCCTCCAGGGTTTCGTGCTCCAGCAGCGCCCGGGCCAGCGCGTCGAGCCGGTCGCGGTTCTCCCGGAGCCGGCGGCAGGCGCTCTCGTAGCACTCGTCCACGATCCGGCGCATCTCGTGGTCCACCGCGTCCAGGGTGGCGGGCGCCGCGGAGAGCCCGTACGGCACCTGGGCGTCCCCGGGGATCGCGGTCAGCCGCCCGACCCGCTCGCTCATCCCCCAGCGGCCCGCCATCCCCCGGGCCAGCGCGGTCACCTGCTCCAGATCGCTCTCCGCGCCCGTGGTGACCATGCCGAAGACCACGTGCTCGGCCGCCATCCCGCCGAGGGCGCCGATGATCCGGCCGCGCAGGTACTCCTCGGTGTGGGCGTACTTGTCGGCGTCGGGGGTGGAGAGGGTGACCCCGAGCGCCCGGCCGCGCGGCACGATGGTGACCTTGCGGACCGGGTCCGCGCCCGGCTGGAGCATCCCGAGGAGGGCGTGGCCGCTCTCGTGGTAGGCGGTGCGGCGGCGGTCCTCCTCCGCCAGGACGAGGGGGCGTTCCGCGCCGAGCTGGACCTTCTCCAGCGCGGTCGAGAGATCCGCCTGGGTGACCTCCGACTGCCCGCGCTTGACGGCGACCAGGGCGGCCTCGTTGGCGAGGTTGGCCAGATCGGCGCCGGTCATCCCGGGGGTGGCACGGGCCACCGGGGCCAGCTCCACCCCGGGCCCGAGCGGGATCTCCCGGGTGTGGATGCGCAGGATCGCCTCCCGCCCCGCCCGGTCGGGCGGGGATACCTGGACGACGCGGTCGAAGCGGCCGGGCCGGGTCAGCGCGGGGTCGAGCACATCGGCGCGGTTGGTCGCCGCCAGCACGATCACCCCTTCCGAGCCGGTGAAACCATCCATTTCGGTGAGAATCTGATTGAGGGTCTGCTCGCGCTCGTCATGGCCGCCGAGCCCGCCCCCTCCGCCGCGCGCCCGGCCGATGGTGTCGATCTCGTCGATGAAGACGATGGCGGGGGCGACCTTGCGCGCCTCGGCGAACAGCTCCCGCACCCGGCCCGCTCCGACGCCGACGATCATCTCGATGAACTCGGACGCCGAGGCCGAGAAGAAGGGCACCCCGGCCTCTCCGGCCACCGCACGGGCCAGCAGGGTCTTGCCGGTGCCCGGCGGCCCGGCGAGGAGCACCCCGCCCGGCATCCGGGCGCCCATCCTCCGGTAGGGCTCCGGGTTCCTCAGGAAGTCCACGACATCGTTGAGCTCGCCCTCCACCTCGTCGATCCCGGCGACGTCCGCGAAGGTGGTGCGCCCGCCCTCGGTCACCTCGACGGGCTTCGGCGGCGGCTTGCGGCTCAGCGCGCCGCCGCCGAGACCCGCGCCCATCCGGCGGGCGATGAACACCCACAGCAGGACCAGCAGCAGCATCGGCGCGAGGGCGATCAGCAGATTGACGAGAAAGCTGCGCTGCTGGACGACCGGCTCGGCCGTGACGGTGACCTGCTTCTCGGTCAGTTCGCTCCAGAGCCTGTCATCGGCGAAGGCGGGCCGCTGGGTGGTGAACTTGGTGTAGTCGCCCTTCTTGTCGCCGGGGACGGGGGCCTTCTTCTTGAGCTGCCCCTGGATGGCGTCACCCTTGGAGTAGATCTTGGAGACATTGCCGGCGTCGACCTGCTTGCTGAACTCGGTGTACGAGATGGTGGGCTCGTCGCCCTCGCCGAAGAGCGAGAGCACCAGGTTGGCGATCAGATAGACCACCAGCGCCGTGAGGATCAGCCCGCCCCAGCCGCCGGGCATCCGCTTCCGCGGCGGCTCGGGCGGTGGCGCGCCCTCGGAGCGCCAGGGCTTGTCCGGGGTGCGGCGCGGCGGCGCGGCATTGCTCATATCCGGACGTTAAGCCAGAAAAACGGTGTCGGCACCCGCGCGTGTGCGGGTGCCGGCACCGTCGTGCGTACCGGCCGCGCCCGCCCGGGAGACGGTCCGGACGGGGGTGCGGGGAGGGCTCAGCCCATGAACTTCTTGAACTCGTCCGGCAGCTCGAAGTCCTTGTCCTGGGCTCCGGCGGGCAGGCCGAAGGCGCCGCCGGCCGCGGCCTGCTCCCGGCGGACCGCCGCGGCCTGCTCCTCGGCCTTGCGCTTCATCGGGTTGCCGCTCTTGCGCTTGCCCTTGGCCTGCTTGACCTGCTTCTTCTGACGGCCGGGGCCACCCCCCATACCGGGAATCCCCGGCATCCCGGGCATTCCACCGCCCTGGGCCATCCGCGACATCATCTTGCGGGCCTCGAAGAACCGCTCGACCAGGCTCTTGACCGCGCTGACCTCGACGCCCGAGCCCTTGGCGATACGGGCCCGGCGCGAGCCGTTGATGATGGTCGGCTCATGCCGCTCGGCCGGGGTCATCGACTTGATGATCGCGGCGGTACGGTCCACATCGCGCTCGTCGATGCTGTTGATCTGGTCCTTCATCTGGGCCATGCCGGGCAGCATGCCGAGCAGCTTGGAGATGGAGCCCATCTTCCTGACCTGCTCCATCTGCGCCAGGAAGTCGTCGAGCGTGAAGTCCTTGCCCTTGCTGCTCGCCAGCTTGGAGGCCATTTTGGCGGCCTCTTCCTGGCTGAAGGTCTGCTCGGCCTTCTCGATCAGCGAGAGCACATCGCCCATGCCGAGGATGCGGGACGCCATGCGGTCCGGGTGGAACGCGTCGAAGTCGTCCAGCTTCTCGCCGTTGGAGGCGAACATGATCTGGCGGCCGGTGACATGCGCGATGGAGAGCGCGGCACCGCCGCGGGCGTCGCCGTCGAGCTTGGAGAGGACCACACCGTCGAAGCCGACGCCGTCGCGGAAGGCCTCGGCGGTGTTGACCGCGTCCTGGCCGATCATGGCGTCGACGACGAAGAGGATCTCGTCCGGGCTGACCGCGTCGCGGATGTCCGCGGCCTGCCGCATCAGCTCCTGGTCGATGCCGAGACGGCCGGCGGTGTCGACCACGACCACGTCGTGGACCTTGGTTTTGGCGTACTCGATGGAGTCCTTGGCGACCTGCACCGGGTCACCGACGCCGTTGCCGGGCTGGGGCGCGTAGACCGCGACTCCGGCGCGCTCGGCGACGACGGAGAGCTGGTTGACGGCGTTGGGGCGCTGGAGGTCACAGGCGACGAGCAGCGGGGAGTGGCCCTGGCTCTTGAGCCAGCGGCCGAGCTTGCCGGCGAGGGTGGTCTTACCGGCGCCCTGGAGACCGGCGAGCATGATCACGGTCGGCGGCTGCTTGGCGAACCGGAGCCTGCGGGTCTCACCGCCGAGGATGCCGACGAGCTCCTCGTTGACGATCTTGATGACCTGCTGCGAGGGGTTGAGGGCCCTGGAGACCTCGGCGCCCCGGGCCCGCTCCTTGACGTTCGCGATGAAGGCCCGGACGACGGGGAGGGCGACATCGGCCTCCAGCAGGGCGATACGGATTTCCCGGGCCGCGCCGTCGATGTCCGCCTCGCTGAGGCGCCCCTTGCCCCGCAAGGTCTTGAAGGTATTCGCCAAGCGGTCGGAGAGAGTATCGAACACGGCGCTCGTCGGTCCTCAGAGTCGGGGGCAGGGAATCGTCCTCCAGGGTATCCGGCCGCGCGGAGTGCGTGACCTCGCCGTCGCGGATCGGCGCGGATCGGTCACGGACGCGGGCGCCGACCGGGCCGCCCGGCACCGCTTCCCGGCACCGTTTCCCCTCACCCGAGCGCCGCCTCCAGCGCGCGGGCGAGCCCAGCGGCCTCGGGCGCGGGCAGCGGGAGCCCGTCGGGGGAGGTCACGTAGAAGGCGTCCACCGCGTTGGCGCCGAGCGTGGAGACATGGGCGCTGCGCACCCGTACCCCCGCTCCGTCCAGGGCGTGGCCGATGCGGTGCAGCAGTCCGGGGGCGTCCTGGGCGCGGACCTCGATCACGGTGGCGTGGCGGGAGGCGCCGGCGGGGGCGACGGTGACCCGGGGCGGCGGGGCCGGGGCGCACCGGCGGCGCGGGGCGGCGGCGTCCCGCTCGGCCAGCCGGGCGGGGATGTCCAGGGAGCCGTCCAGCGCGCGGACGAGGTCGGCGCGGAGCCTGGCCTCCTGCGGCAGCGCGCCGTAGGCGGCGGCGACCCGCCAGTTCAGTACGAGGACGGTCCCCGCGCCCGCCCCGCCGGCCGGCTCGGCGGCGCCCGGCTCCACCGGCAGCTCCACCGCGCGCAGCTCGGCGGCGCGGACGGTGAGCCGGTGCAGGGCGAGGACTCCGGCGACGGCGGGCAGGATGCCCGCCGTCTCGGGCAGCGCGATCAGCAGTTCGACGCCGACCGGGTCGGGGCCGCTCTCCCCGGGGCCGTCCGCGGGCCCGTCGGCTCGGGCGCGCAGCGTGAGGACCGGGCCGGCGGTCCGCAGCGCCTCGACCGCGAGCCGCTCCTGTTCGGCGCTGGGGGCGGCGGGCCCCGGCGCCTCGGCGGCCCGCCCGGCCAGCACGGCGGCGACCCGGGCGGTCAGCTCGGCGACGAGGGAGCCGCGCCAGGCGGACCAGGCGGCCGGTCCGGTGGCGAGGGCGTCCGCCTCGGTGAGGGCGTGCAGCAGCTCCAGGGTGGACCGGTCGCCGACGGCGGCGGCGACCGCCTCCAGGGTCGCCGGGTCGTCCAGATCGCGCCGGGTCGCCGTCTCGGCGAGCAGCAGATGGTGGCGTACGAGCGTGGCGACGACGGCGACATCGGCGGGCTCGAAACCGAACCGGGCGGCCAGGTCCCGGGCGATGGTCTCGCCGGTGACGCTGTGGTCGCCGGGCCAGCCCTTGCCGATGTCGTGGAGGACCGCGGCGACGAGCAGCAGATCGGGGCGGCCGACCCGGCGGGTGAGCGCGGCGGCGCGGACGGCGGTCTCGACGAGATGGCGGTCGACGGTCCAGGTGTGGACGGCGTTGCGCTGGGGGCGGCAGCGCACCCGCTCCCAGTCGGGGACGAGCCGGGTGATCAGCCCCTCGGCCTCCAGCGCCTCCCAGACGGCGATGGTGGGCTCGCCGGCGCCGAGCAGGGTCACGAACTCCTCGCGGGCCTCGGCGGGCCACGGTGCGGGCAGCGCGGCGGCGGTGGCCGCGAGGTGCCGCACGGCGTGCGGGGAGAGCGGGAGGCCCGCCTGCGCCGCCGCGCCGGCGGCCCGCAGCACCAGCACGGGGTCGCGCTCGGGCCGGGCGGTGCGGGCGAGCACCGCCTCGCCGTCCTGCTCCACGACCCCCTCGGCGAGCGGGGTGCGCTCGGGTTCGGCCCGGCCGCGCCCGCCGAACACGGCGCGCAGCCGGGGACGGACGGAGCGGGCCCGCAGCACCCGGTGGACCTCGCGCCAGGTGATGTCGGTGGCGTACGAGATGGTCCGCGCGGCCTCGTACACCTGGCGCAGCAGGGCGTCGGCGTCGAGCAGGCCCAGTTCGGCGGCGACCTGGTCCTGTTCCTGGAGGGCGAGCCGGTCGGTGGCCCGGCCGGTGGTGAGGTGGAGGGCGTCGCGGGCGTCGAGCAGGGTGCGGCGGGCCGCGTCGAGACCCGCGCGGGGCGCGTCGGCGAGCCAGGAGGCGGCGACCGCGCGCAGCGCGGTGGCGTCGCGGAGGCCGCCGCGCGCCTCCTTGAGGTCGGGTTCCAGGAGAAAGCGCAGCTCGCCCTGGCGTTCGGCGCGCTCGCGGCAGAGGGCGCCGAGTTCGGGGAGCCGGGACGGGGCCTGGTTGCGCCAGTCGGCGAGTACGGCGGTGCGCAGCGCGGCGACCAGTCCGAGGTCCCCGGCGACCGGGCGGGCGTCGAGCAGTCCGAGCTGGGCCCGGAGGTCCTGGGCCGCGGTCCTGCGGGCCTCGGCGGGGGTGCGCACGGAGTGGTCGAGCGCGAGCCCGAGGTCCCAGACCGGGTACCAGAGGCGGTCGGCGAGCGCGGCGACATCGGCGGGGCGGGCGGAGCCGTCGTGGAGCAGCAGCAGATCGAGGTCGCTGCGGGGGGAGAGTTCGCCGCGCCCGTAGCCGCCGACGGCGACCAGGGCGGCGCCCCGGAGGGAGCCGGCCCGGCAGGCGGCGGTGAAGAGCGCGGCGAGCCATTGGTCGGTCAGGGCGGCGAGCGCGGCCCGGCGCGGCGGCCCGGCGTCTCCCTTCTCCTGGAGGAGGGAGAGCCGGGCCGCCGCGTAGCCGCTGGGCCCCGGGTCGTCCGCCTCGGTCATCGTCTGGGGCATCGACACCGGACCGGCCTTTCTTCGAGCGCTGTACGGGCTGTGCGCGGGGTGCGGGGCGGGCCGCCGCTACAGGGCGTCGGGGCCGCGCTCCCCGGTGCGGACCCGCACGGCGGTGTCCACGGGAACGGACCAGACCTTCCCGTCCCCGATCTTCCCGGTGCGGGCCGCCTTGACGATCACTTCGATCAGCTCGTCGGCGTCGTCCTCCTCGACCAGGACCTCGATACGGATCTTGGGCACGAGGTCGACGGTGTACTCGGCTCCCCGGTAGACCTCGGTGTGGCCGCGCTGGCGGCCGTATCCGCTGGCCTCGGTGACGGTGAGGCCCTGGACCCCGAAGGACTGGAGCGCCTCCTTGATCTCGTCGAGCCGGTGCGGCTTGACGACGGCGGTGATGAGCTTCATGCGTCCACCTTCTTGTTCTGGGCGGCTGCCGCCACCCGGATCTCACCGGGAGCGGGCAGGGCCTCGCGGCTGCCGGTGCCGCCGCCCGCGCCGCTGAAGTCGTAGGCGGTCTCGGCGTGTTCGTGCCGGTCGATGCCGGAGACCTCGATGTCCTCGTCCACCCGCATGCCCATCGTCCGGTCGAGCACGAGGGCGAGGAGGGCGGAGACCACCAGAGAGTAGGCGAGCACCGAGAAGACTCCGACGGCCTGCTTGCCGAGCTGTTCGAGACCGCCGCCGTAGAAGAGGCCCCTGGCGTCGGACTGGACGCCTCCGGTGGCGAAGAAGCCGACGAGGAGGGAGCCGGCGACACCGCCGACGAGGTGGACGCCGACGACGTCGAGGGAGTCGTCGTAGCCGAACCGGAACTTGAGCCCGACGGCCATGGCGCAGAGCACCCCGGCGATCGCGCCGATGGCGATGGCCCCGAGCGGGGAGCAGGAGCCGCCGGCCGGGGTGATGGCGACCAGGCCCGCGACCGCGCCGGAGGCGGCGCCGAGGGTGGTGCAGGCGCCGTGCCGGAGCTTCTCGTACACCAGCCAGGAGAGCATCGCGGCGGCGGTGGCGACCTGGGTGTTGACGAACATCACCGCGCCGACGCCGTCGTCGTTGCCGAGCCAGGAGCCGGCGTTGAAGCCGAACCAGCCGAACCAGAGCAGTGCGGCGCCGAGCATCACGAGAGGCAGGCTGTGCGGACGCATCGGGTCCTTCTTGAAGCCGACGCGCCTGCCGATGACCAGGATGACGCCGAGGGCGGCGGCGCCGGCGTTGATGTGGACGGCGGTGCCGCCGGCGAAGTCGATGACGCCCATCTCGAAGAGCCAGCCGCCGGAGCCCCAGACCCAGTGGGCGACGGGGAAGTAGACCGCGGTGGCCCACAGGGTGATGAAGAGGGCCCAGGCGGAGAACTTGACCCGGTCGGCGAGGGCGCCGCTGATCAGCGCGGGGGTGATGACCGCGAACATCAGCTGGAAGACGGCGAAGACATAGACGGGGATGGTGTAGCCGTCCCACAGCTCGGTGATGCCGATGCCGCTGAGGCCCACATAGTCGCCGGACCAGCCGATGAGGGAGCCGTGGTCGGTGCCGAAGGCGAGGCTGAAGCCGTAGAGCACCCAGAGGATGGTGACGATGCCGAGGCTGACGAAGCTCATCATCAGCATGTTGAGGGTGGACTTGACGCGGACCATGCCTCCGTAGAAGAAGGCGAGGCCGGGGGTCATCAGCATGACCAGCGCTGAGCAGATGAGCATGAAGCCGGTGTTGGCGGCAGACCAGGTCGGGGCGTCTGCGGCTAGCGTCGAGATGCCTGAGGGCATCGGCGTCTCCTCGTCGTCGGTGCGGCCTCGTGCGGGCGGAGCCTGAGCGGTTCGGGCGGGGGCCTGAGCGGATCGGGCGGCGGGCCGGTTATGGGCCCTGAGATTGACGCAGCACGGTTTCGGCCAACGCTGCCCGATGTTTCACCGCAGTGACGAAGAGCCGCCGTGTGTTACACGGCCATGAACGCGGGATGCGGGGGCGGGTCCGCGGGGGAAGACGGAAACCGGCCGCGACGCTCCCCGATGACCAGGCACGGGGGAGCCGAGTCGAACGGTTCGGGGTGGCGTCGCGGCCGGGGTCGGGGGGCGGGACCGCCGGGTCGGGCGGCGGCCCCGCCGGTCAAGGGATTTCCTTCGGATCGTGCGGGGCTCGCGAGCCCCGCGCGATCCGAAGGAGACGGCCTAGACGGCCTCCGCGGTCTCGGGGAGCTGGGCGGTGAGCAGATCGGTGAAGTGGGCCACATCGGCCACATCGCCGAAGTCCCGGGCCGCGGTGTCCACGGTCTTGCGCAGCCGGGTGTTGACCCGCTCGGAGCGGACCCGCTTGGCGACGCCGAGGGCCTGGGAGGCCAGCTGGGTGGCCTGCTCCGGCTCCCGTTGCAGCAGATGGACGGTGGCCATGCCGATCAGGTTGAGCGCGTACGACCGCTGGTGCACCGGGTCCTGCTCGAAGAGCCGCACGGCCCGGGCCATGACGGGCTCGGCGAGGGAGGAGTAGGTGGGGCTGCGGCCGGCCACATAGGCGAGGTCGCGGTAGGAGTGGGCGTTCTCGGCGTTCAGTTCGGCCTCGGAGAAGAAGCGGATCCAGTCGGGCTCGGGCTCGCCGTCGATCCCCGCGTCGGCGAAGGAGTCCTCGGCCATCCGGACGGCCCTTTTGCACTTGCTCGGCTGGCCCATGGTGGCGTAGGCGCGGGCCTCCATCGCATACAGCATCGCCTGGGTGCGGGCGGTGGCGCAGTCGCGGCTGCCGTACTGCGCGAGGTGGATCAGCTCCAGCGCGTCCTCCGGGCGGCCCAGATGGATCATCTGGCGGCTCATGGAGGAGAGGATGTACGAGCCGAGGGGCTTGTCACCGGCTTCCTTGGCGGCGTGCAGCGCGAGCACGAAGTACTTCTGGGCGGTGGGCTGGAGCCCCACGTCGTAGCTCATCCAGCCGGCCAGCTGAGCCAGTTCGGCGGCGCAGACGAAGAGCCGGCGGCGGGTGGCCTCCGGGTGCGGCTCCTGGAGCAGATCGGTGACCTCGTGGAGCTGGCCGACGACCGCCTTGCGCCGCAGCCCGCCGCCGCACTGCGCGTCCCACTCGCGGAACATCGAGGTGGTGGACTCCAGCAGCTCCAGCTCGGGCCGGGAGAGCCGGGAGGGCCGGGGCAGGGCGGCGGGTTCGGGCGCCGGGGCGCCGCCCGGGGCGGGCACCAGCCACCGCTGCATGGGCTCCACCAGGGCGGGTCCCGCGGCCAGCGCCAGTGAGGTGCCGAGGAAGCCGCGCCTGGCGAGCATCAGATCGCTGCGGGAGAACTCGCTCAGCAGGGTGACGGTCTGCGGCCCGGCCCAGGGGAGGTCGACCCCGGAGACCGAGGGCGACTGGTGTGCCGTGCGCAGCCCCAGGTCCTCGATGGCGACGACCGTGCCGAACCGTTCGGAGAACAGCTCGGAGAGGATGCGCGGGATCGGCTCGCGCGGCTGCTCGCCGTCGAGCCAGCGGCGCACCCGCGAGGTGTCGGTGCTGATGTGGTGGGCGCCCAGCTCGCGCGCCCGGCGGTTGACCTGGCGGGCCAGCTCGCCCTTGGACCAGCCGCTGCGCAGGAACCATGAGCCCAGCCGCTCGTTCGGGCGCTTGCCGGTACTCGCACGCGTACCGGCGCCGCTGCCGTCCACTGGAATGCCCCCATCCGTCACACCCTGAAGAACCGGGGCCGCTGTCCGCCCCTCGCCCTGACTGCCGCTCTGCAATGCCGCTCCGGAGTGCCGCTCTGAAATACCGGTCGAAAGATGGTGCTCGGAGGTGCTGCCCGGGGTGCCGCGAGTGGCGGGGCCGTCCGTCCGCACGACGTACGGTCCGCCGGGGGTCGCGCATCCCAGGGGGTTCGAGTGCTTCCGGCATACCCATGTGTGTGCGACCGACGCACCGGGTTCGTGCACTGAAAGTAATCCTACGATCACCCGCCCGCGATGGCGATCCCGGAAACGCCACCATTCGCCACCCCTTCGAATGAACTCCGCCACCGTCGGCCGCGATTCACTTGACGGACCACGATTCAGAAGACGGCGGAACGGTGCTTACACAGGCGTGCGGCAGCGTCCGCACTCCCCCTCGCGCCACCGTGCGCCGCCCGAGCTTCACCTGTTGCGACGCAGTGTTACGAGGAAACTTCGGGTCGTAACCACCGGCGAGCACGACCCGTTGGAGGGGGCATGGGCATGGGCTTTACGATCGGCAGCAGCCGGGGAATCAGGGACATCCGGTCCGGCTCACGGCGCCGTGGCCGCACGGCCGAGTGCACCGTGGTCGCCGAGTACACCGGGCTGTGGGGCTGGTCCGTGGTCCCGGGGGCGCGCGTGGTGGCCGGCGGCTGTTCCTGCGAGAGCGCCGGGTGCGCGGCTCCGGGGGCGCATCCGCTGCCGTACGCCGACGAGGTCCCCGCGGGCGCCACGCTGGACCGGGTGCTGGCGGCCTGGGCGCGGCAGCCGGAGGCGGCACTGCTGCTGCCGGTGGGCCGCACCTTCGACATCCTCGACGTGGCGGCGCCGGCCGGACGGCGGGCGCTGGTGCGGCTGGAGCGGATGGGGCTTCCCCTGGGCCCGGTGACCGCGACACCGGACGGCCGCTGCCAGTTCTTCGTCGCCCCCGGCGCGGCGGACGATCTGCCGGATCTGCTCTACCGGATGGGCTGGGACGACGCGGATCTGGATCTGCACTGCCTGGGGCCGGGCGACCACATCACCGCGCCGCCGTCGGACCACGCCGGTCTGGGCCCGGTGGACTGGCTCCGCCCGCCGTCCCTGGACACGGCGGTGGCGCCGCCGGAGGCCCGGCTGCTGCTGGGGACACTGGCGTACATCTGCCACCGCTCGGCCGCCTAGGTCGTCTCTTTCGGATCGTGCCGGGGCTCGCGAGCCCCGGCACCGCGCCTCGCCGATCCGCGCTCTGACTCCGGCCGCGCGGGCCCGCGCGAAG
>NZ_JBSFER010000039.1:0-45814 GCF_053594535.1 Streptomyces sp. NPDC001889 | reverse complement strand
CCGGGGGGGTGCGCGCCGCGGCGGGGCGGCCGGGGGCCCCCCCCCCCCCCCGGCGCCGGGGCGGGCCGCACGCCACCGCCCCGCCCCGGCGCCGCCCGCCGGGGTCCTCCACTGGGGCCCTCCACTGGGACCCCCCGGGCTCGCGCGCCCCGGCGGGCACGGGAGGCACCCCCATCGCGGTGGCTCGGCCCTCCGCCTCGCGGCGCACGGCACCGGACCCGGCTCACCGATCCGGCCCGGCCCGGCCCGGTCCGGTCCGATCCGGCCCGGCCCGGCCCGGTCCGGTCCGGTCCGGTCCGGAAGAGACTTCCTAGATCCCGGCGGGCTGGAGGGTGCGCCGCATGCGCTGTCTGCGGGAGACCGCGCCGACCCGGGTCCGGGTGACGACCAGCCGCCCTTCCTGCGGATACGCGTGCCAGGTGCGCCAGCGCACCTGGCCCTCCTGCCGCTGCGCCATCATGGCGGTGAAGGCGTGCGGGGAGCCGGGGAAGGTCCCGGCCAGGGAGTTGGGATGGTCGGTGACCAGCGCGAGGAGTTCCTGCGCGCGCCCCGCGAACGAGCCCTCGGAGAGCGTCTCGACGCGGGCGGCGAATTCGTACTCCCAGTCGCCGACTCTCTTGGCCACGCCCAGCGGGAGGGGCGTGCTGCTGCCGGACATACAGGCGACGGTCTCGGAGCAGGCGCCCTGCTCCTCCTCCAGGAGCACTTGGTGGGAGGCGCCGAGCAGTCTGAGCTGGAGCTTGGCTCCGGAGAGCTCCAGATCGAGGACGGCCAGGGCGGGAAGCGGCTCCCGTCCGAGTGCCCAGGCGAGGTCGTCGGCACGGGTGTCGGTGTAGGCGGTACTGAGGGTCGTGAGCATGGGTCGGCTCCGCAAACACGCTTCGGCGGTGGATACGTGAACCTGAGGCGCCCCTGAGCGGGAGTACATCAAGGTGGGAGGACCGCCTGCTCGGGGCCGGAAAGCCGGCCCGAGGGCTGGGTGGTTCCAACAGGTTCCGTCAACGACTGAATCATGAAGTACGCGGTGCTCGCAGTGTTTTTACCCAACTTGAAGGGGTTTCCATCCCCTAGGGGGCCTTACGGTTCAACTGTTCAACAAAACACCCTGCATAAACCCGCCCGCACGGGGTTTCCCGCGTACAGAACCGATGGAACGGATGGACCGGATGGAAAGGGTGTAACGGATGGAACCGCCGGAACAGCGGAAAAGAGGCATCCGGCGAGAGAGTTCTCGCCGGATGCCTCTTTCCGGTCGCGGACCCGCTGCCCCGTGTCAGCAGCCTCCGCCTCCGCACCCCCCGCCCCCGCCGCCACAGCTCGACGAGGACGAGCCGCAGGACGAGCCGCCGGACGACGGCGAGCAGTTGCCCGAGGAACCCGGGGAGCCATGGCTCCCCGAGGCCCCGCTGTCCCCCGACCACCAACTGCCGTCGGCGCCACCGCCACCCGCGTCCCCCCGCCTGCGGGAGGTGCGGTGGTTCCGCGCGCCCTTGCCGCTCCGCACCTTCCCGGCCCCGGCCCCCCGCCTCACCTGGGCGATCGCCAGCGCCAGAATCATCACGAACAGAATAGCGACGAAAGCTCCCATAGCCCCCACCGACTTTCTTCCCCCGAAGCGAGCCCCCCGCGCCATCGCGTGACCGCTTCTCGCCTGACTGCTCTGTGGAAGTGCGATGCCCGTGCCGCCACACGCCCAAAGCAGACTTGAGGAACTCCAGAGCTTCCACCGAGGATGGCGCCATGGCGACCAAGGATGTGCCCCCGCCCGGCCCCGTGCCCGGCACCCGACCGCTGCTCAACCGCCGGCTGGCCGAGTTCGGCACCACGATCTTCGCGGAGATGTCGGCGCTGGCCGCCGCGACCGGCTCCATCAATCTGGGCCAGGGCTTCCCCGACACCGACGGCCCCGAGGAGATCAGGGAGGCGGCGGTACGGGCGCTGCGCGACGGCCGGGGCAACCAGTACCCGCCCGGGCCCGGCATCCCGGAGCTGCGCGCCGCGGTCGCCGAACACCAGCTCCGCTTCCACGGCCTGACCGTGGACCCCGACACGGAGGTCCTGGTCACCGCGGGCGCCACCGAGGCCATCGCCGCCGCGCTGCTCGCCCTGGTGGAGCCGGGCGACGAGGTGATCGCGCTGGAGCCGTACTACGACTCGTACGCCGCCGCCATCGCGATGGCGGGCGGCCGGCGGGTCCCGGTGACCCTGCGCCCCGAGGACGGCGTCTACCGGCTCGACCCGGACGAACTGCGGGACGCGGTCACCGGCCGCACCCGGATGATCCTGCTGAACACCCCGCACAACCCCACCGGGACCGTGCTCGGCCGCGCGGAGCTGGCGGCCGTCGCCGAGCTGGCCGTCGAACGGGATCTGCTGGTCGTCTCGGACGAGGTCTACGAGCACCTGGTCTTCGACGGCGAGCATCTGCCGATCGCCGGCTTCCCCGGGATGCGGGACCGGACGGTGACCATCTCCAGCGCCGGCAAGACCTTCGCGTTCACCGGCTGGAAGGTCGGCTGGCTGACGGGCGCGCCGGAGCTGGTGGCGGCGGTGCGCTCGGCCAAGCAGTATCTGACCTATGTCTCCGCGGGCCCGTTCCAGTACGCGGTGGCCGAGGCGCTCCGGCTGCCGGACAGCTACTTCGACGGGCTCCGCGAGGAGCTGCGGGCCAAGCGGGATCTGCTGAGCGCGGGGCTCGCGGACGCCGGGTTCACCGTCTACCGCCCCGCCGGCACCTACTTCGTCACCACCGACATCCGGCCGCTGGGCGAGAGCGACGGATTCGCCTTCTGCCGCTCCCTGCCCGCCCGGTGCGGGGTGGTGGCGATCCCCAACGCGGTCTTCTACGACCACCGCGAACAGGGCGCGCCCTTCGTCCGGTTCGCCTTCCCGAAACAGGAGCGGGTGCTGCGGGAAGCGGTCTCCCGGCTGCGGACCCTGACGCCCGCCGGGGGCGGGAGCACGTCCGGCGGGCGCGGCTGACCGCCGGCGGCGGGGGCCCGGGGGCGCGCTGTCACGGGCGACACGCCCCCTTTCAGCCGACCGGGTGGGAACGGGCGCGAAACCGGCCCTGTCGGATGCTCAGCGCTCGCGCGAGCCGCCCGGGCCGCTCATGGTCGGTCTGACCGAACCCTGTGCGCGCCCGGAGGTGCTCCCTGTCCGCCGAGACTTTCGACGAAACAGACGGAACAGCGGGCGGCGGCACCACGGCGGTCTCACGGCCCGCGTCCCGCCGGCGCGCCGCGCTGCGGCGGGCGGCCCCCGCGCTCGGGCTGTTCGCCGCGGCCCGGCTGGCCGGGCTGCTGGTGATGACCGGCTGGGCCTGGCACATCGACCGCCCGGCCCGGCGCACCCTCGCCAGGTCCTGGGACTCCGACTGGTACATGCTGATCGCCGAGCACGGCTACGGACGCACCCTGACCTGGCCCGACGGCGCGGTCCAGAGCGATCTGGCGTTCTTCCCGCTCTACCCCGCGCTGATCCGCGCGGTGACCTCCGTCCTCCCGGTGACCAGCGGCACCGCCGGGCTGCTGATCTCCTGGACGGCGGCGGGCGCGGCGGCCTGGGGCATCTACGCCATCGGCGAGAAGCTCCACGGGCAGCGGGTCGCGAGCGCGCTGGTGGTCCTCTGGGGCCTGCTGCCGCACTCGGTCGTCCTCACCATGGCGTACACCGAACCGCTGTTGACCGCCTTCGCCGCCTGGTCGCTGTACGCGGTGCTGACCGGGCGCTGGCTCTGGGCGGGCGCCCTGGCGGTGCCCGCGGGGCTGGCCCGGCCCAATGGGGTCGCGGTGGCGGCGGCGGTGCTCGCGGTGGCCGCGTACACCCTGGTACGGGCCAGGGGCCGGGGCGGCGGACGGCGGATCTGGGCGGGGGCGGCGCTCGCCCCGCTCGGCTGGTGCGGCTATGTGCTGTACGTGGGGTTCCGCACCGGCAGCCCGCTCGGCGGCTACTTCGACGTGCAGCGCGGGTGGACCTCGAAGTTCGACTTCGGGGTGGGGGCGCTGCGGGTGGTCCGGGACATCGTGCTGCGGCCCGCGCTGCTGCCCCTGGTGCTGGCGCTGCTGATCGTCGCCGTCTCGGTGGTGCTGTTCGCGCTGCTGGCGCTGGACCGCCCGCCGGTGGCACTGCTGGTCTACACCGGGGTGCTGGTGCTGATCACCATCGGCGGCTCGGGCTTCTTCGAGTCCAAGCCGCGCTTTCTGCTGCCCGCGTTCCCGCTGCTGATCGTTCCCGCGCGGGCGCTGACAAGAGCCCGGCCCAGGGTGGCGGCCGTGGTGACCGCCGCCCTGGCCGGGCTCTCCTTCGCCTATGGGACCTATCTGCTGACGCTGTCCCCCATCGCGCTCTGAACGGGCGCGGCCGGAGACCGGGTGAGCGGACGGATCAGGCGTCGTCGCCGGGCTTCTCGTCGTCCGACGCGGGCTCCAGGCCCAGCTGCTCGATGAGCCACTTGTCGAACTCGATGGCGGCCCGCACCCAGCTGACGGTGGAGGACACGAAGTGCTCCAGGCTGACGCCCGCGCCGATGAGCATCTGCGCCTCACCGATGAGACGGATGGTGGCCCCGCCCTCCTCGTCCTCGTGGAGGTGGGTGTAGACCTTGGGCCACAGGGTGCGGCGGTTCCAGTCGTCGATGACATCGAGGACCTTGGACCGCTCCTCGACCGGCAGCGGCCGGTCGTAGAACGTCCGGACGGAGAAGACCTGCTGGTCCGCCTCGCCGCGGAACATGAAGTACGTGCGGAATTCCTCCCACGGGGCGGCGAGGTCGCCCTCGTCGTCAATGACGTACTTCAGCTCCATCTGGTCCAGGAGCTGCTTGACCAGGTCCTGGTCGGGAACGACGGGGCCCGCCGGTCCTTCGGCCTGGGGCTGGGGCTGGCCCCCGAAATTCGGAATCGAGGACGGATCGATGGTCACCGTGGATTTCCCTTCGTACGGATAGCCGCCATCCTCCCCCATCACGGGCCGGGTCCGGCACCCCCTACCCCCGAGGGAGCGCGGGCCCGCCGTCACAGGCCCGCGCCCACCGCCCGGACTACGGCGTTTTCCCGGCGGCCGGGCCCACGATCAGACCGTCCTCGAAACGGTCCACCCGGACGATGTCACCGTCCGTGACCTCCCCGGCGAGGATCTCCCGGGCGAGCCGGTCCCCGATCGCCGTCTGCACGAGCCGCCGCAGCGGGCGGGCCCCGTACGCCGGGTCGTGGCCCTCCCGGGCCAGCCACTGGAGCGCCTCCGGAGTGACCTCCAGGGTGAGCCGGCGCTCGGCGAGCCGCTGGGCCAGCCGGTCGAGCTGGAGCCCCGCGATGTGCTCCAGCTCGTCCACGGTCAGCGCCGAGAAGACCACCAGATCGTCCAGCCGGTTGAGGAACTCCGGCTTGAACGAGGCCCGGACGACCTCCAGGACCCGCTCCTTCCGCTCCTCCGCGCCGACCGCCGGGTCCACCAGGAACTGGCTGCCGAGGTTGGAGGTGAGGATCAGGATCGTGTTGCGGAAGTCGACCGTGCGGCCCTGTCCGTCGGTGAGCCGCCCGTCGTCCAGCACCTGGAGCAGGATGTCGAAGACCTCGGGGTGCGCCTTCTCCACCTCGTCCAGCAGCACCACGCTGTACGGGCGCCTGCGCACCGCCTCGGTGAGCTGGCCGCCCTCCTCGTACCCCACATAGCCGGGCGGGGCGCCCACCAGCCGGGCGACGCTGTGCTTCTCGCTGTACTCCGACATGTCGATGCGGACCATCGCCCGCTCGTCGTCGAAGAGAAAGTCGGCGAGGGCCTTGGCCAGCTCCGTCTTGCCGACACCGGTCGGGCCGAGGAAGAGAAACGATCCGGTGGGCCGGTCGGGGTCCGCGATGCCCGCGCGGGTGCGCCGGACCGCGTCCGAGACGGCCGCCACGGCCTCGCTCTGGCCGATCAGCCGGCGGCCCAGCTCCTCCTCCATCCGCAGCAGCTTCCGGGTCTCGCCCTCCAGCAGCCGGCCGGCCGGAATCCCGGTCCAGGAGCCGACCACATCGGCGATGTCGTCCGGGCCGACCTCCTCCTTGACCATGGTGTCCGTCCGCACCTCCGCCTCGGCCTCGGACGCCTCGGCCAGCTCCCGCTCCCGTGCCGGGATCTCCCCGTACAGCAGCTTGGACGCCGAGTCGAAGTCGCCGTCGCGCTGCGCCCGTTCGGCCTGGCCGCGCAGCTCGTCGAGGCGCTCCTTCAGCTCGCCGACGCGGTTGAGGCCCTGCTTCTCCTTCTCCCAGCGGGCGGTGAGGCCGCGCAGCTCCTCCTCCTTGTCGGCGAGGTCGCGGCGGAGCTTCTCCAGCCGCTGGACGGAGGCCGGGTCGGACTCGTTCTTGAGCGCCAGCTCCTCCATCCGCAGCCGGTCCACGGCCCGCTGGAGCTCGTCGATCTCCAGCGGGGAGGAGTCGATCTCCATCCGGAGCCGGGAGGCGGCCTCGTCCACCAGGTCGATGGCCTTGTCGGGCAGGAAGCGGGAGGTGATGTACCGGTCGGAGAGGGTGGCCGCCGCCACCAGCGCCGAGTCGGCGATCTGGACCTTGTGGTGGGCCTCGTACCGGCCCTTGAGCCCGCGCAGGATCGCGATGGTGTCCTCGACGGTCGGCTCCGCGACCAGCACCTGCTGGAAGCGGCGCTCCAGCGCCGGGTCCTTCTCGATCCGCTCGCGGTACTCGTCCAGGGTGGTCGCGCCGACCATCCGCAGCTCGCCCCGGGCCAGCATCGGCTTGAGCATATTGCCCGCGTCCATCGCGGAGTCGCCGCCCGCGCCCGCGCCGACGACGGTGTGCAGCTCGTCGATGAAGGTGATGATCTGGCCGTCGCTCCCCTTGATCTCGGAGAGCACGGTCTTGAGCCGCTCCTCGAACTCGCCCCGGTACTTGGCGCCCGCGACCATCGCCCCGAGGTCGAGCGAGACCAGCCGCTTGTTCTTCAGCGACTCGGGCACATCGCCCTTGACGATCCGCTGGGCCAGGCCCTCGACCACGGCGGTCTTGCCGACGCCGGGCTCGCCGATGAGCACCGGGTTGTTCTTGGTGCGGCGGGAGAGCACCTGGACGACCCGGCGGATCTCCTGGTCCCGGCCGATGACCGGGTCGAGCTTGCCCTCGCGGGCCGCGGCGGTGAAGTCCGTGCCGAACTTCTCCAGGGCCTTGTACTGGCCCTCGGGGTCGGGGGTGGTCACGCGCCTGCCTCCACGGACGGTCTCGAACGCGTCCAGCAGCCGTCCGGCCGACGCGCCCTGCTGAGTGAGCACCTCGCCGGCCTGTCCGCCCTTGGCGGCGAGACCGATCAGCAGATGCTCGGTGGAGACGTACTCGTCGTTCAGCTTCTTCGCCTGCCGGGACGCCTCGGTGATCACCGCGAGGAACTCCCGGTTGGGCTGCGGCGGCGCGACCGTGGAGCCGGTGACGCTGGGCTGGGCGGCGAGCAGCCGCTCCGCTCCGGCGCGCACGGCGGCCTGGTCGGCCTCGACGGCCGCCAGCAGGTCGACGAGATTCTCGTTCTCCTGGCCGGCGAGCAGCGCGACCAGCAGATGAGCGGGGGTCAGATCGGGATGTCCGCCGGACACCGCCAGGCTGGTGGCGGCGTTGATGGCGTCCCGGCTCTTGTTGGTCAGCTCGGCGTCCACGTGCGGGCTCTCCTCCTTCTTGGGGGGCGGTGGTCGGTGGGGGCGGCGGCCCGGCGGGCCTCGGCGGGCTCCGCCCGAGGCCGGGGCCCGTCGGGGCGCGGGTCGGGCGCGGGCCGGTGGTCGGGGCGCGGGCCGATGGTCAGGGCGTAGGCCGGTGGTCAGGGCACGGTCGGGGTGCGTCCCTCTCCTTCCCCTGAACACTGACGCTTTTAACCTGCACAAAGTTGAGTCTATTCCACTCAACCATGGTGCGCCATCCGGGTGGCGGACCGGGCGGCGGGCGGGCCGTTCACCCCTTGGCAGCTGCAATTACGCTGACGCCATGGCTCTCGATGTCAGCACTCTCAGCCCCGAGTACCTCGCCTTCTGGCGGGAGTACCACCTCTGCACCCTGACCACCCTGAGGGGTGACGGCAGCCCGCATGTGGTCCCGGTGGGGGTGACCTTCGACCCGGGGACCGGACTCGCGCGGGTGATCACCAACAAGGGCAGCCGGAAGGTCGCCCACATCCTCCGCGCGGAGCGGGAGGGCGGGGCGCGGGTAGCGGTCTGCCAGGTGGACCGGGGGCGCTGGGCGACGCTGGAGGGCCGCGCCCGGGTGCACACCGACGAGGAGCGGGTGGCGGACGCGGTGCGCCGCTATGCGGAGCGGTACGAGCGGATGCCCGCGCCCAACCCGGACCGGGTGGTCGTCGAGATCACGGTGGAGCGGGCGCTCGGCCGGGGGGCCGGCATCTCACGCGCCTGAGCGGCCCGGGTTCCGTGAAGCGGCCCCGGTCCCGTGAGCGGCCCCGGTCCCGTACCGGCCTGGCCTGGCCGCGCCGGGAAAAGCACAGCGGCGCCATCGCGTTTCAGGTCCGCGATGACGCCGCTGTGTGGGGGAAGCGCCTGAGCGATTTGGTACGACGGGGGAATCGCTCAAGCACTGCGGGGGGTGGCGGTGGTGGTGTCGGGCTCGGCCAGCTGGTGGTCACGCTGGTCGAGGTTCACGAAAATCATTCCGTAGCGGATCGCGCACCGTACGGGCTGCGGAGCGCCACGGGGCCGGCGAAGGCACCGATAGGCACGGACGTCCTCGTCCTCTTCACGGGCGACGACGATGGGCTCGCCGAACAGAGTGACCATCAACGAGTCGCCACGGTGGGGGATTGCCGTGACGAGGTCGATGAAATGCCACCCCGAGCGGTAGGCCGTCGCCATCTCACGCCGGAAGACCCGGTCGTCCGGTGGAACGGTCATGCTTCGGTGCTGCTGGTCGGAGGGACTCCCCAGGAGGGTTCGCCGGTCGGCGCGTCGCCCCAGGAGGGCTCACCCAGTCCGGCGGCGATCGTCTCCGTGGGGGCGGAACCCCACGAAGGCTCTCCGTTGAATCCCCATGAAGGCTCACCCTGGGTCCCCGCCACCTTGTCGGCAGGAGAGCTACCCCAGGAGGGCTCACCGGAGGCTCCCACGCCGAGCGCGGCAGCCGCTATGGCAAGAGCACAAAGAGCACGTAGCGTCCTAGACATGGGTGATCTCCACCTCTTTTGATCATTCCTCCTCCCCCGCGCATAAGACGATGTCTCACTCCGAACGCTTGCACCAGCGACGGCAGGCATCATGTTCCTGTAATGCAGGAGCCTGAGGGGGTGCATATGACGTCGAACGAGGGCGAATTCGGACACCCTCATGCAGACGGCGAGTTGTGCGAGGCTGGGAAAAGTCTGTACATCACCGCTCTTCGTACCGGTCGAATCGCCCGGTCGGAAGCGGAACCCACACCCTGCCTCTTCGATCTCGCCCTGCTGCACCCGGACCCCGACGACGCGCAGTGGCTCCGTCCGGTGCCGCCGACCACCGCGCTGACACAGCTGATACACCCCATTGAGCGGGAGATCCAAGAGCGCCGACGCCGAACGGTGGCTCTGACCGACGCTCTTGAGCCATTCATGGCGTTCACCGCTCAGAATTCCACCGCTCCCCAGGGCGTAACCGTCCTGGAGGGCCTCAACCGCATCAACTCGACCCTCGACCAGGTCACCGCCGACTGCACCGAGGAACTGCTCACCGTCCAGCCGGGCAGCGGCCGGCAGCCGCACATCCTGGAGAAGGCGCTGCGCAGGGTGGAACCGCTGATCGAGCGGGGTGTGCGGATGCGGACGCTCTACCAGCACACCGCCAGGCACCACCCGGCGACGCTCGCCTATATGGAGCAGGTCGGGCCCTCCGGGGTGGAGGTGCGGACGCTGGAGGAGATAATCGACCGGCTGATCATCGTGGACCGCAGGGTCGCCTTCATCCCGGCGAGCAGCGACCGGCTCTCGGCGCTGGAGCTGCGGCACAAGGGGATCGTGGAGTATCTCGTCGGGGTCTTCGAGCAGTTCTGGCTGCACGGACTGCCCTG
The DNA here is from genome assembly GCF_053594535.1 of Streptomyces sp. NPDC001889. Lineage (NCBI taxonomy): Bacteria > Bacillati > Actinomycetota > Actinomycetes > Kitasatosporales > Streptomycetaceae > Streptomyces > Streptomyces sp. NPDC001889. Next base: position 35,792 of record NZ_JBSFER010000039.1, on the reverse strand, counting down.
GGAGGAGCCGGTGAGCTACGGACCGGACCTGGACGGCATCACCGGGGTGCAGCGATCCATCGCGAAACTGCTGGTGGAGGGGCATGTGGATGAGGCCATCGCCCGTCGGCTCGGGATGAATGTCCGGACCTGCCGGGCCCATATCGCCAAGCTGGGGTCGTCGCTGGGCAGCGGCAGCCGCACCCAGCTGGGGTATCTGATCGCGCAGTCGAAGCTCCTGGAGCACGACTCCTGACGCCCCGTGCGGTGCGCCCGCCCGGCCCCGAGGGGCCGGGCGGGGCGGAAAGGCCAAAAACCATCGCCCCCGGTGCGGACGCACCGGGGGCGATGTCGATGGCGGGGGCCGTGGGAGCCCCTTACGGGCCGCCTGACGGCCTGTCCGCCCCGGGGCGCCGCCGGGAGGCCGGACGGGGGCGGTACGCGGCCGAGCGGCCCCCAGGGCGGTTCATCCGCCGCGGAGCCGCTCGGACCCTGCGAAACCTTCCGGCCAGGGAGACCGGAGGCCGGGCACCGGGACCGGCGCGGACGCCGGGCAGAACCGCCGGGACCCCGGCCGGGACCGGCGGCCGGTCTCCGGGGCGGCCGGGACCCGCGCGGGCCGCCGGCCCCCGGGCCGGCCGGTCAGTCCCCGGACCCGGGCCGCTTGGGGCGCCACACCACCAGCGCGCTCGCCTGCTGCACATCCTGGTACGGCACAAGATCGCGCCGGTAGGAGGCGTGCACCTGGGCCTCGCGCTGCTGGATCGCCACCGCCGCGTTCTCCACGGCGGACGACAGCTCGGCCACCCGCGCCTGGAGCGCGGCGACCTGGTTCTCCAGCTCGATGATGCGCTTGATCCCGGCGAGGTTGATGCCCTCGTCCTGGGACAACTGCTGGACGGTGCGCAGCAGCTCGATGTCCCGGGCGGAGTAGCGCCGCCCCCGGCCGGGGGTGCGGCCGGGCGAGACCAGACCCAGCCGGTCGTACTGCCGCAACGTTTGCGGATGCAGACCGGAGAGCTGAGCCGCCACCGAAATGACATACACCGGCGACTCTTCGGTCAGCTCGTAGGGATTGCGGCGCCTTCCGTCCATGTCATGCTCCCTTCGCGGCCTGGAACAGCTCGGCCCGCGGGTCCTCCTCCGCGGTGGCTTCGCGGTAGGCCTCCAGCGCTTCCTTCGCCTTGTCGCTCAGCTCCTCGGGAACCGCGACCTCGACGGTGACCAGCAGGTCACCCCGGGTGCCGTCCTTGCGGACCGCTCCCTTGCCGCGGGCGCGCATGGTCCGGCCGCCCGGTGTGCCGGCGGGCAGCTTCAGGGTGACCGGGGGGCCGCCCAGGGTGGGCACCTTCACCTCGCCGCCGAGCACCGCCTCCGGGTAGGAGACCGGCACGGTGACGGTGAGGTTGTCGCCCTTGCGGCCGAAGACCGGGTGGTCGCCGACATGGACCACCACATACAGATCACCGGCCTGGCCGCCCCGCTCGCCGGGGGCGCCCTTGCCGCGGAGCCGGATGCGCTGGCCGTCGGAGACGCCCGGCGGAATCCTGACCTGCATGGTGCGCGAGGAACGGGCGCGCCCGCTGCCCTTGCAGACCTCGCAGGGGTCCTGGGCGATCAGGCCCCGGCCCTTGCAGTCCACACACGGGTCGGTGAGCGAGAAGGAGCCGCTGCCGCCGCGCGAGACCTGTCCGGTGCCGACACAGGTCGGGCACACCCTGGGGGTGCCGTTCTTGTCTCCGGTGCCCGCGCAGGCCTTGCACGCCGCCGAACTGGACATCCGCAGCGGGACCGTGGCCCCGTCGACCGCCTCGGTGAAGCTGAGCGTCACCTCGGACTCGATGTCCTGGCCGCGCCGGGCCTGGGTGCGCGGGCCGGCCGTACCGGCGCCGCGGTTGAACAGTCCGCCGAACACATCGCCGAGACCGCCGCCGAAGCCGCCGGCCCCGGGACCGCCCTGGGCCCCGCCCTGGGCGCCTCCGAAGAGGTCGCCCAGGTCGAAGTTGAAGGAGCCGCCCCCGGGAGCGCCCCCGGGGCCGGCCCGGAAGCCGCCGTTGCCGAAGAGGGCGCGGGCGTCGTCGTACTCCTTGCGCCGCTTGGGGTCACCGAGGATGTCGTTCGCCTCGGAGATCGACTTGAAGCGCTCCTCGGCCTTGGTGTCGCCCTTGTTGGCGTCCGGGTGGTACTCGCGGGCGAGTTTCCGGTACGCCTTCTTGATCTCGGCCTCGGTGGCGTCCTTGGGGACGCCGAGAACCTTGTAGTAGTCCTTCTCGACGAAGTCCTTCGTGCTCATCGACGTCCCTCCTTCCGGACGGTTCCTGTCCGTCGCGCGTCAGCCCTCTTCCGGGCCACCGCTCTCCTCGTCGTTCGCCGCGTCGTCCTTGCCGGACGCGGGCGCCGCCCCCGGCTGGGGCTCGGCCACCGCGACCCGGGCGGGCCTGATGGTCCGCTCGCCGATGCGATACCCCGGCTGGAGCACCGCGACGCATGTGGTCTCGGTGACATCCGGGGCGTAACTGTGCATCAGCGCCTCGTGGATCGTCGGGTCGAAGGGCTCGCCCTCCTTGCCGAACTGCTGGAGGCCCATCTTGGCCGCCGCGGTCTCCAGGGACTCGGCGACGGACTTGAAGCCGCCGACCACCTCCCCGTGCTCCCGGGCGCGGCCGATGTCGTCCAGCACGGGCAGCAGCTCGGCCAGGAGGTTCGCCGTGGCGATCTCCTTGACCGTGACCCTGTCCCGCTCCACCCGGCGGCGGTAGTTCTGGTACTCGGCCTGGAGCCGCTGGAGGTCGCCGGTGCGCTCGCCGAGCGCCGTGCGGGCCTGGTCCAGCTGGGCCGTCAGGCCGGTGATCTTCGCTTCGTCCCCGGCCGGGGCCGCCTTGCTCTCCTCGTCGGAGGGCTCGGCGGCCTCGGCGGCGGCATCGTCAGAGGTGGCGCCGGAGGGGACGTCGGGCTTCTCGTCGAAGCCCGGAGTCTCCTCGGTCACGCCGCACCGCCCTTGGTGTCCTTCTCGTCGTCGACGATCTCGGCGTCCACGACATCGTCATCGGCCTTGGCCTGCTGGCCGGCGCCGGCGTCGCCCGGGGCGTCACCGGCGGGCTGCTGGGCCTGGGCGTCGGCGTACATCGCCTGGCCCAGCTTCTGCGAGACGGCCGCGACCTTCTCGGTGGCGGTGCGGATCTCCGCGATGTCCTCGCCCTTGAGCTTCTCCTTCAGCTCACCGATGGCGGTCTCCACCTCGGTCTTCACATCGCCCGGGACCTTGTCCTCGTTGTCCTTGAGGAACTTCTCGGTCTGGTAGACGAGCTGCTCGCCCTGGTTGCGGGTCTCGGCGGCCTCGCGGCGGCGGTGGTCCTCGTCCGCGTACTGCTCGGCCTCCTGGCGCATCCGGTCGACCTCGTCCTTCGGCAGCGAGGAGCCGCCGGTGACGGTCATCTTCTGCTCCTTGCCCGTGCCCAGGTCCTTCGCGGTCACGTGCATGATGCCGTTGGCGTCGATGTCGAAGGAGACCTCGATCTGCGGGACCCCGCGCGGGGCCGGCGGCAGACCGGTCAGCTCGAACATCCCGAGCTTCTTGTTGTACGCCGCGATCTCGCGCTCGCCCTGGTAGACCTGGATCTGCACGGACGGCTGGTTGTCCTCGGCCGTGGTGAAGATCTCCGAGCGCTTGGTCGGGATCGTGGTGTTGCGCTCGATGAGCTTGGTCATGATGCCGCCCTTGGTCTCGATACCGAGGGACAGCGGGGTGACATCGAGGAGCAGGACGTCCTTGACCTCGCCCTTGAGGACACCGGCCTGGAGCGAGGCGCCGATGGCGACGACCTCGTCCGGGTTCACGCCCTTGTTGGCCTCCTTGCCGCCGGTCAGCTCCTTGACGAGCTCGGCGACGGCGGGCATCCGGGTGGAACCACCGACGAGCACCACGTGGTCGATCTCGGAGAGGGCGATGCCCGCGTCCTTGATGACGTTGTGGAAGGGGGTCTTGCAGCGGTCCAGCAGGTCCGAGGTGAGCTGCTGGAACTGCGCCCGGGTGAGCTTCTCGTCCAGGTGCAGCGGGCCCTCGGCGGACGCGGTGATGTAGGGCAGGTTGATCGAGGTCTCGGTGGAGGAGGACAGCTCGATCTTCGCCTTCTCCGCGGCCTCGCGGAGACGCTGGAGAGCCATCTTGTCCTTGGCGAGGTCCACGCCGTGGCCGTTGGCGAACTGCTTCACCAGGTAGTCGACGACACGCTGGTCCCAGTCGTCACCACCGAGGTGGTTGTCGCCGTTGGTCGCCTTCACCTCGACGACGCCGTCGCCGATCTCCAGCAGCGAGACGTCGAAGGTGCCGCCGCCGAGGTCGAAGACCAGGATCGTCTGGTCGTCCTTGTCCAGGCCGTAGGCGAGGGCCGCGGCGGTCGGCTCGTTGACGATGCGCAGGACGTTGAGGCCCGCGATCTCACCGGCCTCCTTGGTGGCCTGGCGCTCGGAGTCGTTGAAGTACGCCGGGACGGTGATGACCGCGTCGGCGACCTTCTCGCCGAGGTACGCCTCCGCGTCCCGCTTGAGCTTCTGCAGGATGAAGGCGCTCATCTGCTGCGGGTTGAAGTTCTTCCCGTCGATCTCGATCTTCCAGTCGGTGCCCATGTGGCGCTTGACCGACCGGATGGTCCTGTCGACGTTGGTGACCGCCTGGCGCTTGGCCACCTCGCCGACCAGCACCTCGCCGTTCTTCGCGAAGGCGACGACGGACGGCGTGGTCCGGGCGCCCTCGGCGTTGGTGATGACGGTGGGCTCGCCGCCCTCCAGAACGCTGACGACCGAGTTGGTCGTGCCCAGGTCGATGCCGACCGCACGTGCCATGTCAATTCCTCCAGCTGACTACTTGAGTGGATCTGGCTCAAGGATGCACGACCGGCCTCCCGGAGTCAACAGACCTGAGTCGCCCCCGCTCAACTTTTATCCCAGCCTTATCCGCACCCCTGCCGCCGGGGGCGGCACCCCCGCCCCCGTCCGGCCGGGTCGCGCCGGGCGCCACCGGGGCGCGCGTGGCGGAGCCGCCCTCGCCCCGCCCCATCTGGAAGAGTGTGCCCGCAATGCTCCTTAAAGTACCCCTTGGGGTGCTTGTGGCAGTCACGGGTCAAGGGCGGCGGCGGCTCATGGCGGAACCCTCCTCGCGGACAACCGGCTCCCCGGGCCACCCCGGCCGCCCCCGCTCCCCGGGCCCCCGGAGCCGCCGGAGCCGGCAGGATCGCCCGGGTCGCCGGAGCCGGCACGGCCGCCCGGACCACCCGGGCCTCTCCCGGGCCAAGCGCGCGCTGGACCTGGCCGGCGCTTCGGCTCTGCTGCTCCTGCTGGCCCCGCTGCTGGCAGCGCTCGCGGTGGCCGTCGCCACCGGCTCCCGGGGCCCGGTCCTCGCCCCCGCCCGGCGCGCGGGCCTCGGCGGGCGGCCCTTCACCATGCTCAGATTCCGCGCCGCCCCGGCCACCCGCACGGGCCGGCTGCTCCACCGCCACTTCCTCGAACACCTGCCGCAGCTCATCAATGTCGTACGGGGCGAGATGTCCCTGGTGGGCCCGCGCCCGCTCGCCCCCGCGACCGCCGCCGCCGCGGACGGGGCCCGCGCCAGAGCGGCCGTACGCCCCGGGATCACCGGCCCGTGGCAGACCGGCGGGCGCTCGGAGCTGCCGTGGGAGGAGATGGCGGTGCTCGATCTGCACTACGCGCAGGAGTGCTGGCTGGGCCTGGATCTGCTGCTTCTGGCGCGCACCCCCGGGGCGGTGCTCCGGGGGCGCGCGCCGGGGCTCGCGGCGCTCCCGCGGGCGCGGCCGGGCCCGCGGCCGGGCCCGCGCGGCCGGGGAAGGGTCGCCTGAGCGACACAGATCACCGGTCGGGTGGCTACAGTGCGGCGAAAAAGGTGGGTAGTGTCAGCACGGACTGATTAAGTTACCGCTTAGTAGTGTTGACGATCCCCCACCTCGCAGGCCCGAGGAGCCCCGAAATGCAACTCGCCGCGATCATCGTGTCGCTGGTCCTGACCGTGGTCGGCGTTGCGCTCATCGCCCGAGCCGTCGCCCAGATCTACCGGTTCGTGAAGCTCGGCCAGCCGGTGCCGTCGGGCAGCCGCACCGACAGCCCACGCCTCCGGACGATCACCCTCGCCAAGGAGTTCCTCGGCCACACCCGGATGAACCGGTGGGGCATCGTGGGCTTCGCGCACTGGTTCGTCGCGATCGGCTTCCTCACCCTCCCGCCGACGCTGGTCCAGGCGTACGGACAGCTCTTCCGCGCCGACTGGGTGCTGCCGGTCATCGGCGGCTTCGTCCCCTTCGAGATGTACACCGAGTTCATCGGCCTGATGACCGTGGTGGGCATTGTGGTGCTGATCGCGATCCGGCTGCTGAACCTGCCCTCCCGGGCGGGCCGCAAGTCCCGCTTCGCCGGCTCCAAGGCCTGGCAGGCGTACTTCGTCGAGTACATCATCCTCACCATCGGCCTCGCCATCCTCGTCCTGCGCGGACTGGAGGGCGCGATCCACCACGTCGACGGCTACGAGGCCGCGTACTTCGTCTCGTACCCCCTCGTCCTGCTCTTCGACGGACTGGCCACCGGCACCCTCCAGACCTGGATCTACTTCACCGCCATGGTGAAGATCGGCACCTCGCTGATCTGGATGATCACGGTCTCGCTCAACACCAACATGGGTGTCGCCTGGCACCGCTTCCTCGGCTTCCCCAACATCTGGTTCAAGCGGAACGCGGACGGCGCGCCGGCCCTCGGCGCCCTGCGGCCGATGACCTCCGGCGGCACCGAGATCGACTTCGAGACGGTCTTCGACGACGGCGCGGAGGAGGCGGTCTTCGGCGCCTCCCAGGTCGAGCACTTCTCCTGGAAGGGCATCCTCGACTTCTCCACCTGCACGGAGTGCGGACGGTGCCAGTCGCAGTGCCCGGCCTGGAACACCGGGAAGCCGCTCTCCCCCAAGCTCCTGATCATGTCCCTGCGCGACCACGCGCACGCCAAGGCCCCCTATCTGCTGGCCGGCGGCGGAAAGACCATGGAGGGCGAGGAGAAGGCGTCCGCCGAGGCCCTCAAGGACGTGCCCGCCGCCGCGCTGGCCGAGGCCGAGCGCCCGCTGATCGGCACCCTGGAGGAGAACGGGGTCATCGACCCGGACGTCCTCTGGTCCTGCACCACCTGCGGGGCGTGTGTCGAGCAGTGCCCGGTCGACATCGAGCACATCGACCACATCGTCGACATGCGCCGCTACCAGGTCATGATCGAGTCGGCGTTCCCGTCCGAGGCGGGGACCATGCTCAAGAACCTGGAGAAGAAGGGCAACCCCTGGGGCCTGGCGAAGAAGCAGCGCGTCGAGTGGACCAAGGAGGTCGACTTCGAGGTGCCGATCGTCGGCAGGGACATCGAGGACCTCTCCGAGGTCGACTACCTCTACTGGGTCGGCTGCGCCGGCGCCCTGGAGGACCGGGCCAAGAAGACGACGAAGGCCTTCGCCGAGCTGCTGCACATCGCGGGAGTGAAGTTCGCGATCATGGGCGGCGAGGAGAAGTGCACCGGTGACTCGCCGCGCCGGCTGGGCAACGAGCCGCTCTTCCAGCAGCTCGGCCAGGAGAACGTGGCGATGCTGAACATGGCGTTCGGCGAGGACGACGAGGACGAGTCGACCAGGAAGCCGAAGACCGCCAAGCGGATCGTCGCCACCTGCCCGCACTGCTTCAACACCATCGCCAACGAGTACCCGCAGCTGGGCGGCGAGTTCGAGGTGATCCACCACACCCAGCTGCTCCAGCACCTGATCGACGAGGGCCGGCTGACCCCGGTGACCCCGGTCGACGGCCTCATCACCTACCACGACCCCTGCTACCTGGGCCGCCACAACAAGGTCTACACGCCGCCGCGCGAGATCATGTCGGCCGTCCCCGGCCTGCGCCAGCAGGAGATGCACCGCCACAAGGAGCGCGGCTTCTGCTGCGGCGCGGGCGGCGCCCGGATGTGGATGGAGGAGCGGATCGGCAAGCGCGTCAACACCGAGCGGGTGGACGAGGCGCTGTCGCTGAACCCGGACATCGTCTCCACGGCCTGCCCGTTCTGTCTGGTGATGCTCACCGACTCGGTCAACGGGAAGAAGAACGACGGCTCGGCGAAGGAGAGCCTCCAGGTCGTGGACGTGGCCCAGTTGCTCCTGGACTCGGTCCGGACGCCGCCCCAGGACCCGGCTCCGCCGGCGGAGCCCGAGGACGCGCCGGAGCCGGAACCGGCACGGTAGTCGGCACGGCGGTCCGCAGGGTGGTCGGCACGGCGGTCCGCAGGGTGGTCCGCACGGCGGTCCCCTCCGCCGGCGTCCCCCGGGGCCCCGATCCCGGGCCCCGGGGACCCCTTAGGGGATGTCACAGGTCGGCAGCAAAGGACCGCTGTGGACCGTTCCGCCGGTACTCGGCGGGCCCGGAGCGGGTACGTTCGAGGGCGTGGCTGGATTCAGGATCGGACGCGGCCGGAGCAACCGCACGCAGCAGCAGCAACCGCGGCAGGCGCCGCCACCGTACGGCGGTGACCGTGCGGCGCCTCGCCCTCCGCACGCGCAGCAGCAGCAACCGCACCCACCACCGCCGCAGTGGCCCCAGTCCCCTCAGCCGCCCCGGTCTCCCGGCGGCCGGCGCGGGGCCCCGCATCCGCAGCACGGCGAACCGGAGTACTTCGGCGACCCGTACGCCCAACAGCAGCAACCCCCCTACGGCGGCGGCCCGGCCGCGCCCCACGACCCGTACGCGAACAGCCCGGGCCACACCCAGGCGTTCCGGGTCGACGACCCCTACGGCCAGGGCGAGACCTACCAGGCGGGCCACGCCCCCGCGGCCCCGGCGGGCCCCCGGCTGCCGTGGAAGCAATTGCTGACCGGCATGGTGACCCGCCCGGGCCCGACCTTCCTCCAGATGCGGGACTACCCGGTGTGGGGCCCCGCGGTGGTGGTCACCCTGATCTACGGCATGCTCGCGATCTTCGGCTTCGACAAGGCGCGCGAAGAGACGATCAACGCCACGATCTCGTCGGCGATCCCCTATGTCCTGACGACCGGTGTCGCCTTTGTGATCGGCGGCCTGATCATGGGTGCGGTCACCCACACCCTGGCCCGCCAGCTCGGCGGTACGGGCGCCTGGCAGCCGACCGTCGGCCTGTCCATGCTGATCATGTCGATCACGGACGCGCCGCGGCTGGTCTTCGCGATGTTCCTGGGCGGCGAGAACTCCCTGGTGCAGGTGCTGGGATGGATGACCTGGCTGGCGGCGGGGGCGCTGTTCACGGTGATGGTGGGCAAGTCGCACGATCTGCCGTGGCCGAAGGCGCTGGGGGCCTCAGCGATCCAGCTGATCGCCCTGCTGTCGATCATCAAGCTGGGCACGATCTGAGCCTCCGGCGCGCGTCGCGCCCCGGAGGAACGTCTGTGGGCCCCGCCGTGACGGCGGGGCCCACAGACGTTCCGGGGCCTACTGGTCGTGCCAGATGTAGCGGGTGCGGGAGGTGTCCAGGGCGGCCCCGAAGTTCGGGAACCCGACCGGGTCGAGACCGACCAGCTTGGCCCAGAGGAGCTTCGCCCCCTCGGTGCCGATGGCGGCACCGTCGGAGTACAGGACGAGGGCGGAACCGTCCCCGTTGCTGTCCCCGGGGGCGCCGGCGACGAGGTCGGCGGCCCTGTCGCCGTTGAGGTCCTGGAGCATCAGCGCGCTGCCGAGCACCTCACCGCCGTTGGCCGCTCCGGGTACGCCGGGGGTGGCGTGGTGGAAGTACTGCGTGCCCGCCTCGGTGTCGACGCCCCGCGCGGTGCCGCGCAGCACCGTGACCGTGCCCATGTAGTAGGAGACGCCGCCTCCCCCGGGGCTGAGCCTCATGTTCTCGTCGGGGGCGCCGATCGCGAGGTCGAGCCGCCCGTCGCCATTGATGTCCCCGACCGCCACCGCCCGGCCGAACTTGTCCCAGCCCTCGGAGTCGCCGCGGATGGCGCCGGACTCCTGCGTGATGGTCCGGGTGCGCGCCGAGGGCCCGCGCGAGGAGCCGTGGGTGATGACGACCTTGCCGCCGGGCGGGCCGTCCGGCGTGCCCCGGCCCCACCACACCCCGGTGACGATGTCGCCGTATCCGTCGCCGTCGAGATCCCCGATCGCCCCGCTGTCACCACCCGGCATCCGCTTGCCGCCGGCGGCGCTGGGCCCCGAGGCCGAGCCGGGCACGTAGTGGTTGACGTTGTGGTACTTGCCGTCGGTCGCCGACTTGACCGGGTTCAGACCGTTCACCATGAGGTCGTCGCGGCCGTCCTTGTTGACGTCACCGGCGGTGAGGTTCAAGATCCCGGCACCGGCCGCAGCGCGCAGGGGCAGGGGGCGCGCGGACACCGCTCCCGGCTTCCCGGCCCTGGAGATGCCCCGGCTGAAGACATGGAGGGTGGCCGAGGTGGTGCCCACCGCCAGATCGTCGGTGCCGTCGCCGTCGAAGTCGCCGGCGGCGAGGGAGGCGCCGAACCGGTCGTGCCGATCCGGCGCCGGGTCGGTCAGCGTGGACCCGCCGGAGAGCCCCTGCGGGGACCCCCACAGGATCTGCACCGTACCGGCGTCGGCGTCGCCGCCCACATCCTCCCGGACGGCGGAGACCGCGAGGTCCGAGAAGCCGTCGGAGTCGAAGTCACCGGCGGTGGTGGCCGCCCCGAAGAAGTCGAGCGGCTCCGCGCCGTCCGGGACACCCGCCGTGTTCTGGCTGATGTTGGTGTGCCGGCCGGCGGATACGCCCGCCGGCGAGCCGTAGAACGCGGTGACCGCGCCGGCTCCGTCGACCCGGTCCACCCGCGCTCCCGGCGAGGCGACCGCGACATCACGGATGCCGTCGCCGTTGAAATCGCTCTTCACCCCGGCGGCTGCCGGGGCCGCGACGGCGGTACCGGCGGTGACCGTGATCAGCCCCCCGGTGAGAACCGCCGCCACGGAGGCGGCCAGAAACGTTCGACAGCTCGATGCCACGGAAGGATCTCCCATCGTCGCGACCCCTTCGGCCGACACCGTTGGGACCCGCCTGACGGCGAGATGGTTGTACGGGGAATCCCAGCCACCCGGCCGGGACCCCGGGGCACCGGGGTCCCGGCCGGGGGCGGCCGGGCGCCTGCTCCCGGACCCGCTCAGGCGTCGAGGATCTGGCCCTCGCGCCGGACGACGGGCGGCTCGACCGACCAGGGGAAGTTGATCCAGTCGTCGGTGCGCTTCCAGACGTACTCGCACTTCACGAGGGAGTGGGACTTCTCGTAGATGACGGCGGAACGCACCTCGGCGACATGGTCGACACAGAAGTCGTGGACCAGCTTCAGCGTCTTCCCGGTGTCGGCGACATCGTCCGCGATCAGGACTCGCTTATTGGAGAAATCAATCGCATTCGGCACCGGGGCTAGCATGACCGGCATTTCGAGAGTCTCATTCACTCCCGTATAAAATTCAACATTCACCAAATGAATGTTCTTGCAGTCGAGCGCGTACGCCAGGCCGCCGGCCACGAAGACGCCGCCGCGCGCGATCGACAGGACGACGTCGGGCTCGTACCCGTCGTCGGCGATGGTCTGCGCCAGTTCCCGGATCGCGCCGCCGAACCTGTCGTACGTCAGGTTCTCCCGTACGCCACTCATGCTCACACCTGCGTCCGGTGGAAGTTCTTGAACGAGCGGGAGGCCGTGGGCCCGCGCTGCCCCTGGTAACGGGAGCCGTACCGCTCACTGCCGTACGGGAACTCCGCCGACGACGACAGCCGGAACAGACAGAGCTGGCCGATCTTCATCCCGGGCCAGAGCTTGATGGGCAGCGTCGCGAGATTCGACAGTTCGAGGGTGACGTGACCGGAGAACCCGGGGTCGATGAACCCCGCGGTCGAGTGGGTGACGAGCCCGAGCCGGCCGAGGGAGCTCTTTCCCTCCAGCCGCGAGGCGAGGTCGTCCGGCAGGCTGATGACCTCGTAGGTCGACGCCAGGACGAATTCCCCCGGGTGGAGAATGAAGGCCTCATCGCCCTCCGGCTCGACCGTCCGTGTGAGATCGGCCTGCTCGACGGCCGGGTCGATATGGGGATAGCGGTGATTCTCGAACACCCGGAAGTAGCGGTCGAGCCGCACATCGATGCTCGATGGCTGCACCATGGATTCATCGTAGGGATCGATGCGTACGCGTCCGGCGTCGATCTCGGCCCGGATGTCCTTGTCTGAGAGAAGCACCCCCCGAGGATACGCAGAGCGCGCGGACCCGCCCGACCCGGACGGCTCCGCGCGCCCCTTCCTCAGCGTTCGCCACTCCCCCGCCGACTCCTCACCACCGCTACCGCCGCCGCGCCTCCACCGGCACCACACTGCGCAACCGCGCACACCGGGGACACCGAACGAGCCGCGCGGGCCCGATCCGTCCGGCCCCGAGCTGCTGCATCGGAAACGAGGCGGTGGCGAAAACGTGCCCTTCGGCACAGCGGACGACGGTGCGCTCCAACAAGTCCATCGAGTCCCTTCCCCAACAAATGCGGACGAACACCCACATTAGGGGATGAACAAATCGGACTCGCGAGCGGCACTCCGCCTCCCCACCGTACGCCCCAACTGCCGCCCGCGAGACCCGCGTCGACGGGGCCCGGGGGCCGGGCGCGTCGCGCGTTGTACCGGCCGGGGCGGGGATGGGGTAGAGTGAGCGGCGCTGCGGTTCTGGATCACCGGGATGGCTGCGCGGGTGTAGTTTAATGGTAGAACATGAGCTTCCCAAGCTCAGAGCGCGAGTTCGATTCTCGTCACCCGCTCCATAGTGAAGCCCCAGGCCAGCGGCCCGGGGCTTTCGCGTTGTCTAGACCAATTGTTTGGGCAGTGTGCCCTTTGCCTGCCGATGGCAAAAATGATCGTGTCAGAGGACTCCGGACTGCCCCTGTCTCGTCGCGCCCGCGGAAGCGACCCGCCCGTCGACGGGTTTCCTGGCGGTCTCGCTTGGCGGGGGCCTACGGTGCTGGTGGGTTCGAGAGCCGGAGGGGGTTCCGTGGTGGGTACGGGGTTGGCGGAGCGGATCGCTGAGGGGCGGGCCGGGGTGGGTGATCCCCGGGCGCTGGTGGGGGAGTTGCGGCGGTCGCTGGTGCTGGTGCCGGTGGCGGACGGCGGGCTGTGGACGGCCGAGTTCGGTGGGGTGCGGTGGGTGTGCGGCTTCACTGATGAGGGGGCGCTGGCGCGGTTCGCGGCGGCGCGGGGTGAGGCCGGTCGGTCGTGGGAGTTCGCCGAGATGCGTGGCGCGCGGTTGCTGGACGAGGTGGTTCCCGCGTTGGGCGCGCCGGCCGGTGTGGCGGTGAACATCGCCGATGGGGATGGGTCGATGCTGTTTCCGCCGGTGGTGGGGATCGTGCCGGACGCGGTGGCCGTGGACGCGGGCCAGGGGGGTGTGCGCTGATGGGCGGCGCGGAGGATCTGGGCGTTTCCCGGGAGAGTGTGCAGCGGATCACCTCGGGGCTGCGGTCGGCGGTCGCGGAACTGGGTGAGATCGGTACCGGAACCGGTTCGCTGATGGGCAAGGGCCTCTCGGAGCTGTCGATGACCGGGATGGAGGCCGGGCACCACGGGCTGTCGACGGATTTCGAGGACTTCTGCGAGCGGTGGGAGTGGGGGGTGCGGGCGCTGGTCCAGGACGCGAACACGATCGCGGCGAAGCTGGGGCTGGCGGCAGGGCTGGTCTGGGAGGAGGACCGGTACATCGAGGGGACGATGAAGGTCGCGGTGAACGCCGCCGTCGGCAATCCGCACGCCTCGGAGGACGAGATCGTGGAACAGGGGTGGGGCGAGGTCCTCCGACCCGACTATCTGGACCCGGACTACAGCGCGGAGTCGTTCGAACGGGCCCGTGAGGAAGCCGGTCAGACGTGGAAGGACACCGGGCGGGCGGTGCTGACCGAGGGTCTGGGCGGGCAGCGGGTCAGCGCGATCAATGACCTCATCGGCGTGGACCAGGAGCAGTTCGACAGGGCTGTTGACCGTACGTTCGGGCCGTCCGCGGAGGATCGGGCTGCTGAGCAGCGGGGGCAGGGTGGCGGCGGGGGGAGCTGAGTCGTGGGTATCGGGGACATTGTCAGTGATCTGACGCCGGATGTGGTGGAGGACGCGGTTGAGAAGGGGACCGAGTGGGTCGGTGAGCGGGTCGAGGATGCGGGGGACTGGACGGCAGACCGGCTCGATGACGTCGGCTGGGAGTCGGGGTCGGACTGGGTCCGGGACAAGTCCCGCTCGCTGGCCAACCGCATGGGCGCCGAAGTCGACGAACTCGACCTAGGGCAGAGCGAGGACAAGACCAAGCTGGTCCACGGGTCGCCGTCGAAGCTGCGGTCGACGGCCTCGCATCTGAAGGATCTCCAGAAGGCGTTCGACAGTGTCGGCAGGGGGCTGGGGGGTCTGGATTCGGCGTCGTTGAAGGGGCAGGCGGCGGACGCGTTCCGGGCGACGGTGCAGATCGAGCCGCCGAAGTGGTTCAGGGCCGCTGACGCGTGTGAGAAGGCCGCCGGGGCGCTGGAGGCGTTCGCGGGGACGGTGGAGTGGGCGCAGGGGCAGGCGCAGACGGCGATCGGCTTGTGGAAGGCGGGGACGAAGGCGTCCACGGACGCTCTGGACGCGCACAACGCGAGTGTGGCGTCCTACAACAAGGCGGCCGACCAGTACAACGCGAAGCCCGCAGACCAGCGGGACCCCTCCTCGCTGCCGCCGAAGCCGGGCGAGTTCTCCGACCCGGGCAGGGCGCGGATGGAGCAGGCGCAGGAACTCCTCGCCGAGGCACGCAAACAGCGCAATACCGCGGCGGCCACGGCGCGCGCGGCGGTGGCCGCGGCCCGGGACGCGGCCCCGCCCAAACCCTCGTACGCCGCGCAGGCCGCGGACGGCCTGGCGGAGTACGAGGTCCTCAGGACCCACTTCGGCGCGGGAATCGTCAAGGGCACGGCCGGGCTGGTCACCTTCGCCCGCAGCCTCAACCCCCTCGACCCCTACAACCTCACCCACCCCGCCGAGTACGCCCTCGCCCTCAACAACACCGCCGCCGGCCTCGTCCAGGTCGCCAACGACCCCGCGGGCGCCGGCAAACAGATGATCAGCAACTTCATGAAGGACCCCGCCGAAGGCTTCGGCCGACTCGTCCCCGACCTCCTCCTCACCGCCGCCACCGGCGGTGCCGGAGCCGGCGTCAAAGGCGCCCGCGTCGCAAAAGAGGCCGCCGACCTGGCCAACGACGCCCGCAAGCTCGAACGCGCCGCTCCCGAGGGCACCCACAACCGCCCGGACGGTGAACGTACGACCGGGGGCACCGACCCGGTCGATCTCGCCTCCGGCCGCATGTTCCTGCCTCAGACCGATGTGGTCCTCCCGGGCGTGCTGCCGCTCTCCTTCACCCGCCGGGCGGAGTCGGGCTACACCGCGGGCCGGTTCTTCGGCCCCTCCTGGTCCTCCACCGTCGACGAACGCCTGCAGATCGACGCCACCGGTGTCATCCACATCACCGACAACGGGCTGCTGATCACCTACCCGCACCCGGTACCGGGGCTGCGCACGCTTCCGGAATCAGGGACCTCACGGAGCGCCCTGAGCCGCGACGACGCCGGCGACTACACGCTCACCGACCCCGAGACCCGGCTGACCAAGCACTTCACCGGCCCTCCCTGGGCTGAGCCCGGGAACGACGGCACCGCCTGGCTCGTCCAGATCACCGACCGCAACAACAACACCATTACCCTGGACCGCGCTGACGACGGCACGCCCCTGGCCCTCGTCCACTCGGCTGGCCACCGCCTCGTCCTGACCGTGGCCGAGGGCCGAGTCACCGGACTGAGTCTGATGGACGGCACGGGAACGATCCATCCCCTGAGGTCCTACGGCTACGAGTCCGGCAACCTCTCCGCCATCACCCAACCGTCCGGGTCAGCCCTCAGCCTCGAATACGACGACGCCCGCCGGATCACGGCCTGGACCGACTCCAACCGGAGCCGGTACGCGTATGTGTACGACGAGCACGACCGGGTGATCGCGGCAGGAGGCGAGGCGGGGCACGTCGCACTCGCGCTCTCCTACAGTCGCCCCTCCCCCGCCACAGGCCACCGCGTGACCACCCTGACCACTGCCGACGGCCACACCACCCGGCACCTGATCGACGCCAGGTGCCGGGTCCTTGCCACCACCGACCCGCTCGGCCACACCACTCGGTACACGTACGACAGCCACGGCAGACACCTCACCCGTACCGACCCGCTCGGCCGCGTCACCGACTTCATGTACGACGAACAAGGTCACCTGCTCACCGTCACCCGCCCCGACGGCAGTCGGCTCACGACGAAGCGCGACCCGTCGGGAAGCCACATGGAAACGCGAGGACCGGACGGCGCGCGCCGTCTGCAGGAGTTCGACGAGCAGGGCAACCTGACAGCCGCCACCGACGCGGCCGGGCACACCACCCGTTGGAACTTCGACGCACAGGGGCGGCCGACCTCGGTCACCGACGCGCTCGGGGCCACCACCACGATCCGCTGTGACGCAGCCGGTATGCCGACGGAGGTGACGGATCCCACGGGTGGCACCACCCATGTGAAGCGCGACGCACTGGGGCGCCCTGTGCTCATCACTGATCCCGTCGGCGGCACCACCCGTCTCGAGTGGGACGCGGACGGCCGACTGGCCCGCAGGGTGGCCCCGGGCGGCGCCACCGAATCGTGGACATACGACGGCGAGGGCAACTGCCTCACCCACACCGATCCGGTCGGCGGCGTCTCGTCCTTCGACTACACCCACTTCGACCTGCCGACGGCCCGCACCCATCCGGATGGAGCCCGCTACTCATTCCGCTACGACGCCCATCTGCAGCTCACCCAGGTGGTCAATCCCCTGGGGATGACATGGGGTTACGCGTACGACGCGGCCGGCCGCATGATCTCGGAGACCGACTTCGACGGCCGCACCGTGTCTTACCACTACGACGCCGACGGACAGCTCAGCTCCCGCACCGACGCCCTCGGCCAGACCATCTCGTTCAAGCGCGACCGGCTCGGTCGAGTCATCGAGAAGGATGCCGACGGGCGAGTGACCGTCTACAGCTACGACCACGCCGGACGCCTTCTGCAGGCGTCGAGCCCGGACAGCGAACTCCTCTACCGGTACGACCGCCGAGGCCAGGTCAAGACCGAGCTGGTGGACGGATACGCCATGGACTACGCGTACGACGCTGCGGGGCGCCGTACTCGCCGCACTACACCCACCGGGCAAGTGACCACGTACGCCTACGACAGCGGTGGACGACCCGCACACCTGACGGCAGGAGGCTGCCGGGTCGGCTTCACCCACGATGTCGCCGGGCGGGAAACAGCCCGCGTATTCGGCGGCTTCTTCACCGTCGCCTCGGCCTGGGACGAGGCCGGACGGCTCTCTGCCGAGGAACTGAACGCCGATGGCCGCGCACTCAACGGCCGGAGTTACGCCTACCGCTCGGACGGTCATCTCGCTGAACTGTCCGACCGGCTGTCGGGCTCACGTACCTTCGACCTCGACGCGGTCGGCCGGGTCACCGCGGTGCATGCGCGAGGCTGGACAGAGCGTTACGCCTACGACGCCAACGGCAACCAGACCGAGGCCGTCTGGCCTGCCACACATCCGGGCAGCGACGGCACCGGACCCAGGTCCTACACCGGCACGAAGCTCATTCGGGCCGGAGGCAGCCATTTCGAGTACGACGACCTGGGGCGCGTCACCCTCCGCCGAAGGGCCCGGCTCTCCCGCAAGCCCGAAATCTGGCGTTACACATGGGACGCCGAAAGCCGTCTCACTTCGGTGATCACCCCGGACGGCACCCGCTGGCGCTACAGATATGATCCGCTGGGACGTCGCACCGCCAAGCAGCGCCTGTCCACCGACGGCGGGACCGTCGTCGAAGAGGTCAGGTTCGCCTGGGACGGCCTCACCCTCTGTGAACAGACCATGCGAGAGCCCGATCTCCCGAACACCGTTGTCCTCACCTGGGATCACCGCGCCGGAGTCCCTCTCGCCCAGACCGAACGCATCCTGACCGCGGACACCCGTCAGGACGAGATCGACCGGCGATTCTTCGCTATCGCCACCGACCTCGTCGGTGCCCCCACCGAACTCGTCGACGAGTCGGGCGACATAGCCTGGCGCACCCGCACCACCATCTGGGGTACCACTGCCTGGGCCCGGACGAGTACCGCCTACACCCCTCTGCGCTTTCCGGGCCAGTACTACGACCCGGAGACCGGCCTCCACTACAACCTCTTCCGCCACTACGATCCGGAAACCGGCCGCTACGTCTCCCCCGACCCTCTCGGTCTGGCGCCCGGGCCCAATCCCGTCGCCTACGTCGACAACCCCTTCACATGGTGCGATCCGCTGGGCCTCATGCCGAAGTGTCCCAAGGAGAGGGCCCGGAAGGTTTCCGACCAGGTGATCGAACGGGCCCAGGAAGGGAAGATGAGGAAGTCCGGCAACTACCACGCCGACACACGACACCAGTTCAGCGACGACCGGGTTCTGGAGATCCTCAAGAACCCCGACGCGGTCTACCACTCCCAGGGGCAGCGGGGGAACCTCACCTTCCGGCAAGGAGAAGACGTCGTGATTACCAAGGGGCCAGGTGCCGGCGCGGGCGATGTCATCACCGCGTACGGTCCTTCGGGGACCCGAGGGGAAAGCGGTGCGAAGGCATTCGGCGGGTCGCCCGACGACCCCGGCCTGCCGGTGACCCATGACGATATTGTGAACGGCAATATTCCGGACAGCCGAGGCGGCACGTTGGCGCCCGCCGATCAAATCCGATGAGGTGGGACACCTGTGGATATCGCCCTGGACACCCTTCGCGCCGTGGTGACGGGCACTCCGCTGACATCCGTCCCGCGCCTCGCCCTCGACATCCCTCAATTGATCGTCGGTGAGTTCACCAACCGGGCAGGATTCGAGCGGCTACTGCCCGGTGCCTTCGGAAGCCAGGAGTGGCTGGGGTCGGAGAACGACGACCTTCTGTTCGACAACGGCAGCCGCGAGCTGGTCGGCGTGGGGCTCCACCTGCCCGCCGTATCCGCCCCGGCAGAGGCCGGGGCCCGCCTGTCCACCGAGCCCCGGGCCGTCCGGGGCGGGCTCCGCGCGGAGGAGGCACTCGACTTCGCCCTCGCGCAGACAACGGTGCTGTGCTGCGACCGCGAAGCGACGGAACTGGCCTGCCTTCGGGATCTCGCGGTCCTCGACACTCCGCTGGATGCCCGGATCGGTATCGCCCCCGACCTGGTGTTCCTGGTCCAGGCCGGGGCGGTCGTCGGCTGGAGCCTGGCCGACCCTGTCCGATACCTGACTACTGGGTACGCCGCCGCCGATCCGGCGCCGCCGACGCCATCCACCAGGCTGCGACTGGCCGAGTGCCTCGCACTGATCACCCAGCCGTTGGTCGACGATGTGATGGACAAGGAACCAGACGCCTGGCACCGACTCCGGTCGACCGAGCGGGCCCTGCGCGAACAGCGGGAGGACTTGAACAGGGCAGCAGCGCTCCACCGGCTCGTGGCCCGCCTGATCGAGGACTACGAGAACTGGTGAGTGGGGCGGGCCTTGGGTTTACCTCTCTCGCTGGTCGCCCCGACATCTCGACGTACAGGCCGCCCCGAACCGCTTGTACCATGCCGGCTCCAGGAGCTCGGACGGTGCCATGCCCGCGCCTCCTTCGACCTGAGCGACTTGCAAGCGCGACAGGGCGGATCCGACTGGATCGGCGACACGAAAACGCGCCACCTGCGGACTCGACGAGCAGGAAATCACCGGGCGGCGGCAGTGGGCACAGGCATCGGTCAACGCCACCGATGAATGACTCTGCTGGCTCGCCACCCGCCGGGGCGGGAGTTCCGATCGATGAGGAGCCCTTGTGGCCAGGACGCCCGCGCCTGAACGGCGCCTTCCACGGCAGCACAGCGCCGTCGCGGCGAGCGCTGCCTGGCAATCGGACAGGGGCGCGGGCGGGCCCACTGATGGGAGCCACCCATCCGGCCCGGAGCCCGGGAGCCGTGCCACAACGTGCCAGTCACAGGGGTGAACAACGGTCAGCAGCGGGTCGACCCACTCTGCGGAACCAGCCCCGAGAGGGGCATACCCGCAGGTCGGCAGGGTGGCCCACGCCAAGTGCCGGATGATTCCCAAGCTCAGAGCGCGAGTTCGGTTCTCGTCACCCGCTCCACAGAAAAGCCCCAGGCCGATGGCCCGGGGCTTTTATGTTGTCTAGACCTTCTCAGGTACCGCACACCGCCTAGGCACCAGGTGGACCGTGAGAAAGCTCATCAGCCTTCTCACAGATGAGGGCGCGTCTAGACCTTCCTTGCGCCGGATCAAGGTCACCGAGCTGTGCCAGAACAAGGGGACCTTGGTGGAGGCACGGCTTCGAACCGCAGACCGCAGCAAAATCGGCCCCTGCCAAACTTGCTGGTCAGGGGCAGATTCCCACCTGCTTGGCAGTACTCGGATTCCTGGATCCGAACCCGGGCGGACCTAGCTGAGAGATTTCAAGCCTGTCGCAAGAGACGAAACTAGAACCGTCCGCGAATCTGCTTTCCCGTGTCGCTCTCCGGATGGTTCAACGCGTCGTAGACCTTGTGGCCGGAGTCACGGGCGCCGCCGGCCCAGGAGACAGCTCCTCGGTCGGTTACCTTGGCCGCGACACCACCCCAGTACTTCGCCTCGCGCTCCCACTCGATTCCCTCCAACATGCGCTCAAGGGTGACACCCTCGGGCATGGGGTCAGAGCTCCAGGACATGGTGCGGTTCATGGTCGCGCCAAGGCCAGCCACCACGGCGGGGGCAGTAACGGCAGTCTTGTTGTGGAAGAGCATGGCGTTCTCCTGGAGAAACGCGCCAACCGTCTCCATGACCTCACGCTGGACAACGGCCTTGTCCGGACGGTCGCCGCTCTCGGTGGCGGGAATATCCTCGTGCTCGATGCCGGTCGACGCGGCGTGGATGCCGGCCTTGCCGAGCATCGCCGTGGCGACAAGGGTCCGCAGGACCGACATCGTCATCCACTCCACGGCCTTGTCCGCCACCTGGCGCTTACCGGTGAGAATCAGGTCGGACAGTGGAACCGTGGTCTCACCGGCCGGCACCTTCAACGACTCCATCAGCTTGCGCGTCACGGTGGTGCCGAAGTCACGGCCGTCCATGGACATGGCCAAGGACTTGTCGACCGGAACGCCCTTCAGGTTGCGGTCATGGAAGATCTGGCGGGCGGCCATGACGCTGATGCCGTGGAAGATCTCGAATGACAGAGGGATCGCACCGAAATCACAGTCCCCCAGGCCGTACGCGGCCGGGTGCTTCTTGATCCGGTGCCAGGCAGTAACCTGAGTCTCGCTGTCGAGAACGTAGAGCCCGTCTTTGATCGGCAGGGCCGACGCCCCATCATCAGAGATGACCAGCGGTCGCGGCGACCACAAGGTGATCTGCGGCAGCGACCAGTGGTCATCGAGGTCTCCTCGCAGACCGGCCGCAATGTAGTCGGCATACTCGCCGACGTTCTTAGCCTTTTTGCTGCTCGCAGTGCCAAGGAGCCGCTGGATCTCGGCGCGCGTTCGAGCATACTCACTGATCGGCTGTCCAGCCTTCTGGGCGCGCTTGCTGGCATCCTCAACCTCTTGGGCATCGTTGACGATAGCCAGCAGGCTCTCGCAGTCGATGACACCGTTTGCCATAACCCCCTTGCGGATCTCCCTGAGCTCTGTGGGCAGGCCAGTGGTCACCGGCTTTGAAGGCGTGAGCATGATCAGAGTCCCCCCTACGGGCGCATCTTTGACGCACCATCATGTCGCTGGACATTAGCGGACGCATCATCGCGAGGGCAACTGAGGTCATGGCAATACTCCATAACCCACACCGCAGTCGATGATTCCCACCTGCGGCGGGACTAACAGCCTTGCAAATAAGACTCCCGTGGTCCCCTTTGAGCCACATCGGCCGTCCGCGGAATCGACAGGGATCACCGTAGAAGCAGACCATGATCGACTCAGACCATGACGGTCGCGCTTGCGCATCCAACTGCGTGGGCAACCGCCGGACGACCTGTCCACCACGGACCTTTTCGGTCGATTCACCCAGTTCAAGCCAGCAGTAGCGCCATCTGCACTCGGGACGCATTCCAGGGACGAACGGAACTCATCACGGCTACACATGGCCGTCACAGTGGCGCTGTCGCAAGTGCGAAGGTGCGTTGCAGGTGGACACACGGCTCGCGGACCCCAACCCATGGCGGGAACCGACCTGCCGTGCCACAACGCGCCAGTCGCAGCGGTGAACAATGGTCAGCAGCGGATCGCCACACGTGGCCGGGTCAGGACAGAGCTGGCCGACGGCCGGGTCACCACGCACGCCTACGACGCACTGGGCCGGCGCACCCGCCGGGTGACCCCCACCGGGCAGCTCGCCACCTATACGTACGACGCGGCCGGGCGGCTCGTCCGGCAGACCAGTGGTGGGCATGAGGTGAACTTCGACCGCGATGCAGCCGGCCGTGAACTGGTACGCCGTTTCGGGGAGATGCTGACGTTCACGACCGAGTGGGACTCGGCTGGACGCGTCACCGGCCAGGAGACTTCCTCCGGTGGGCACAGCCTCAGCCGCCGCACGTACGGCTATCGAGCCGACGGGATGCTGACCGGCATTGATGACGATCTCTCCGGGCCCCGGCGCTTCGACCTCGACCCGGCCGGCCGTGTCACCGCGGTCCACGCGGACGGCTGGCGCGAGTCGTATACCTACGACGAGGCAGGCAACCAGACCGAGGCCTCGTGGCCCGCGTCCATGCCCGGTCAAGAGGCGACCGGCCCGCGCACGTACAGCGGGACCCGCATCACCCGGGCTGGAGCGGTCCGTTACGAGCACGACGCCGCCGGCCGCATCGTCCTGCGCCAGAAGACACGGCTGTCACGCAAACCCGACACCTGGCGCTATGAGTGGGATGCCGAGGACCGCCTCACCGGCGTCGTCACCCCGGACGGCACCCGGTGGCGCTATCTCTACGACCCGCTCGGACGCCGGACAGCAAAGCAGCGTCTCGCCGACGACGGCGTCACCGTCGCCGAGCAGACAACCTTCACCTGGGACGGCACCACCCTTTGCGAACAGACCACCACCTCCACCGGTCTACCCCACCCGGTGGTCCTCACCTGGGACCATTCCGGAATGCGTCCGCTCGCCCAGACCGAACGCATCACCTCGGCCGATGCCTCCCAGGACGTGGTCGACCGGCGCTTCTTCGCCATCGTCACCGACCTCGTCGGAACACCCACCGAACTTGTCGACGAGTCCGGCGACATCGCCTGGCGTACTCGCACCACGTTGTGGGGCACCACCGCGTGGTCGCGTGCCTCCACCGCCTACACCCCGCTGCGCTTCCCCGGTCAGTACTTCGATCCGGAAACGGGTCTGCACTACAACTACTTCCGCCACTACGACCCGGAGACGGCCCGCTATCTGACGCCGGACCCGCTCGGACTCGTACCGGCCCCGAACCCCGCGACCTACGTCAACAACCCTCACACCTCGGCCGACCCTCTCGGACTGGCGCCTGTCGGGTGCCCGGACGAGATGGTGACGGTCTATCGCAAACAGACGGACCATCCGCTGAGCCAGCGCGTCCATATCGGCGACAACGGGGAGGTGACGATCACCGGGCACGGCAAGCTCTACCTCAATATGAGCGGGGACATCAAGCACACTGTCGAATTCCGTTCGGACGGCGGACAGATTGTGTCCTATGAAATATCCAAGTCATATCGCGATTCCATTCACGAGAACGCGCTTCCACAGAACAAGGCCGACCATCCGGATGGCGACGCATTCACACGGCAGGAATGGAAGGCACTCCTGAAGGAATATCCCGAGATCTCGGACCCCACCAAGGGGCCACATTTGTACGGGATTCCCGACAAAATGCTCGACGGGTTGCGGGATGCTATCGTCCCCGGATCGGGACGCGTGGTCCAAGAAGGGTGAGTCTCCTCCAATGATGCACACCAGCGACAGCCTCACCGCCGAGCTCCAGCGGCTCCGGGATCGCCCGAGTGCCGATACCGCACCGCCCGTCCTCTCCCTCTTCGTCATCGATGTGTCCGGGAACGCCGCGGAGTACGAACGGCGCCTGCGGTCGGCACTCTCACCCGCCGTGCAACTGGGCAGCACTGCGGATTTCGATCAGGAAAGCCTACCGGCCGACGGTGTCCCGGACTGGTTCGCCGCTGTGAGTTCCAGGAATGAGGAGCAGTCCCCGCAGTTCGCACAGGCCGGCCGAGACGGGTATGCAGAGCACACTGGCGGCGGCCGGCCATGGGAACTACAGGACTGGCTGTACCGCTTCGACCCCGACGAGGACTCCAGGGGCTGGGAGTGGTGGGACGCCACACAGGTCGGACCGTCCCGCGTCCACATCTGGGTGGACAGCTGGGGGGAATCCTTCTTCGGATGCCAGGATCTGCTCTGGGTCGCCTACACGGCGGGCGCGGTCCGGGTCAACGGCCCTGCGATCGAGAAAAGCACCGTGTGGGCGGAAGAGCGGGGCCCAAAGCGACACTGAGCGGCGACAGGCGCTGGTGTGCCTGGTGACGGCGCCGCTCGGAAGATCGCCGGCCGCGCCGGGGACCCGTCCGCCGCCGGACCGACGACGGCCGGTGACAGGACAACCGCGCAGGCCCCACGCTCACGAGGATCACGGCGGCCAGGCGCGCGATTCAGTGCCCCTGGCCCTGCGCCACAAGCGCACCGGATCGGGCGGATAACAGAGGGGGCCACGGTCAGGACAGCCGGGCCCGCCAAGGACAGCTACCGGCTCTTCACCCGGGTCGGCAGCCCACCCAATCCGGTGACGCTCCAGATTCCCGGGCTCAGAGCGCGAGTTCGGTTCTCGTCACCCGCTCCACATAAAAGCCCCAGGCCGATGGCCCGGGGCTCTCGTGTTGTCCGGACCGCTTCAGGGGTCGCGTGCCCGTTCCGCGGGGGATCAGGAAGGCGGCTCCGCCAAGTACTCCTCCGGGGCCGTCGCCCCGCCCATGGCGAACTCCGCGGCATAGCGGGCCTCGCCCAGGGCGGATATGAGGCGGGTGGCGATGCGGTCCACGTCGAAGCGTTCGCCGCCGCGCAGGGGGGCGTGGACCGAGTGGCGGGTTGTGGTGGCCGCGCCCAGGAGGCGGGCCGCTTGGGTGGGGTGGGGGGAGAGGGAGTGGGCTCCGGCCAGGCCCTCCAGGGTCAGGGCTATCGCCCGGGGGTCGCCGGTGGCGCGGGCCGCCGTGTGGGCGTTCCGCTGGAGTGTCAGCGCGGCCGGGGCGTCGCCCCGGGCCTCCGCCAGGAAGCCCAGTTCGACCAGGATCAGCGAGGGTCTGGCCGGCTCGTAGCCCATGCGGCGGTGCAGGTCGAGCACCCGGAGCAGATGGCGTTCGGCCGCGTCCGGGTCACCGGCCCGGCGGGCGCCGAGGGCGAGGCCGGTCTCGGCGTACTGCTCGCCGAAGCTGTCCGACTGGCCCGCCGCGAGCCGGGCGGCGCGCTCGTGGAGGTCCCGGGCCCGGGGCAGGTCCCCGGTCAGCAGCGCGACCCGGCCGAGGCCGGAGAGGTGGAAGGAGACCTGGGGCCACAGCCCCAGGTCCTCGGCCATGCGCAGCCCCTCCCGGTACAGGCGCCCGGCCCGCCGGTAGTCGCCGGTGATCTCGGCCAGCGTCCCGAGCGGCACCGATGCCTGGAGCTGCCCCCACTGGTCGCCCAGTTCACGGAAGAGCTCCAGGCTCCGTTCGCCGTCCCGGCGCAGCGCGGCGAGGTCTCCGCGCAGATTCGCGTGGTACGTCCGGCTGCCCAGGGCCGCAGCCGTGCCCCAGCGGTCACCGAGCGACCGGAAAGCCGTCAGCGCCCGCTGGACCAGCTCCTCGCTCGGCGCCACATCACCGATCCCGTAGAGGCTCGACCCGAGGAACCACTGGGCCCTGGCCCGCCCTCCCGGGTCGTCCACCTCCTCGTACGGCAGCAGCGCGGCGCGGTACTCGGCCACCGGGTCGGCGACCCCGCCGAGCACCAGCCGGAAACCGCCCAGCAGGGCCGTGGCCCTGGCCACCGCGGCCGGCGGTGCGCCGCCGAGCGACAGCGCCACGGTCAGGGACCGCCTGGCCTCGTTGCTCCGGCCGCGCAGATACCAGTACCAGCTCAGCGCGTTCGTCAGACGCAGCGCGCGATCGGCGTCGCCGCACCGCACCGCGCAGTCGAGCGCGGTACGCAGATTCGCGGTCTCCGCGTCCAGGCGGTGCAGCCACCGCCGCTGGCCGTGACCCCGCAGATGGGGCTCGGCCCGTTCGGCCAGAGCCGTGTAGTAGTCGCGGTGCGCGCGCCGGACGCCGTCGGACTCGCCGCTGTCGGTGAGGCGTTCGACGCAGTAGGCGGTGACCGATTCGAGGAGCTGGTACCGGGGCCCGTCCGGGCCGTCCGTCATGACCACCAGGGACCAGTCCACCAGCCGGGCGACCAGGTCGAGCACCTCCGTGCGGTCCAGGTCGTCCCCGGCGCAGACCTCCTCGGCGGCGTCGAGGGTGCAGCCGTCGGCGTGCACCGCGAGACGGCGCAGCACCGTCCGCTCCCGGTCGCCGAGCAGCTCCCAGCTCCAGTCGATGACCGCCCGCAGGGTCCGCTGGCGCGCCGGGGCGCCGCGCACCCCGGAGGCCAGCAGAGGGAAGCGGTCGTCCAGCCGCGCCGCCAGCTCCGCCACCCCCAGCACCCGCACCCGGGTCGCCGCCATCTCCAGCGCGAGCGGAATCCCGTCGAGCCGCCGGCAGATCGACACGACCGCCCCGACATTGGCCGCGTCGAGCACGAAGCGCGGTGCCGCCGCGGTCGCCCGCGTCACGAACAGCTCCACCGCGCTGTAGCGGCGCACGGTCGCGGGGCTCAGCTCCGCCGCGGGTCCGGGCCGCCGCAGCGGCGGCACCTCCTGGAGGTACTCGCCGGTGACGCCCAGCGGGACCTGGCTGGTGGCCAGAATCCTCAGCGCGGGGACGGCCCTGAGCAACCGCTCGGTCAGCTCGGCCACCGGAGCGGCCACATGCTCGCAGTTGTCGAACACCAGCAGGGCCGGCCGCTCGCCCAGCGCCTGGGCGACCCGCTCGGCCGGCGAGGGCGGCGCGCCCCCGGACCCCGGGCCCGAAGCCGTGTCGTCCCGTACGTGGAGAACCGCGCCGAGCACCTCGTACAGCTCGCGCGTCGTGCGCACCCCGTCCGGTGACGGGTCGAGCGCGCCGAACTCCACGAGCCGTACGCCGCCCGGGAACTCGTCGGTGACCAGCGAGGCGGCCGCCAGCGCCAGTTGCGTCTTGCCGACCCCGCCCGAGCCGATGAGCGTCACCAGTCGGTTCGCCGCCAGCAGCTCGCGCAGTTCGCCGATCGCCTCCGTCCTGCCGATCAGTCCGGTGAGGGAGGTCGGTACGTTCGTCGGCGGGCGGGCGGCGGCCGTGCCGGGGGAGGGGGCGGCGGTCAGTGCCGCGTCCTGGGTGAGGATCGCCTGGTGCAGGGCGGCCAGTTCGGGGCCGGGGTCCAGGCCCAGGGAATCGGCCAGCCGTCCGCGCAGATCGGCGTAGCTGCTGAGCGCGGCGCTCTGCCGGCCGGCGAGATAGAGCGCCCGCACCTGGGCGGCGCGCAGCCGCTCGCGGAGGGGGTGCAGGGCGACCAGGTCGCCCAGTTCGTCGGCCACCAGGGCGTGTTCACCGAGGTCGAGCCGCGCCTCGGCCTGCTCCTCCAGCGCCGTCAGCCGCCGCTCCTCCAGCCGGTCCCGTGCGGCGCGGGTGAACTCCTCATCGGCGAAGTCGGCGAAGGCGGGGCCGCGCCAGAGGGCCAGCGCGTCCGCGAGGAGAGCGGCGCGCGGCCGGGGGCCGCCGGCCGCCCGCGCGCGCGTCACCAGGGCGTGGAAGCGGTCGGCGTCCACGGCGTCCGGACCGGTCCGCAGCGCGTAGCCCGGCGCGAGGGAGACCACGAGGTCCCGGCCGCCCGGCTCGGCGCGCTCCAGCGTCCGCCGCAACTGCCACACCTTGCTGTGCAGCACACCGAGCGGGTTGCCGGGCGGCCCGGTCCCCCACAGGTCGTCGATCAGCCGGTCCGCGGAGACCGGCCGTCCCCGGTGCGCCAGGAGACAGGCCAGCAGAGCACGGACTTTGAGCCCCGGGAGCCGGACCGTCCGGCCGTCCGCCGTCCACACCGCCAGCGAACCGAGAACCCCGAAGTGCATGCGATCACGCTAACCCGGCGCGGCGGGTCCTGGCCGGGATGTGCCGATCCGAACGATCCCGATCGAACGATCCCGATCGAACGATCCCGATCGGAGGTTCCGATCCGGAGGTTCCGATCCGGGAAGCCCCGGCCCGGGAGGCCCCGACCCGGGAGGCCCCGACCCGGGAGGCCCCGACCCGGGAGCGGGGGGAGAGGCAGGGCCCGCCCCCGGAGTGTCAGGACGTCGAGAGCGGTTCCCCGGCCCTCTCCCGCGGATCGTCCCCGCTCGGGGTCGCCCCCCGGCGCCCGCGCAGCAGCGTGAACGCGATGGCCGCGCTGATCACGGTGATCACGGCGCAGGTCGCGCCGACCGCGTTCAGCCCGCTGGTGTACGCCTCCCCCGCGGCGGTCAGCAGAGCGTCGGACGCCCCGGCTGGCAGCTCCCGGGCCGCCGTGATCGCGCCCTCCATGCTTCCCCCGGCGGAGTCGGCGGCGGACGCCGGGATGCCGTCGGGCACCTCGATCGCGTCCCGGTAGACGGCCGTGCCCAGGCTGCCGAGCGTGGCGATGCCGAGCGCGGTGCCCAGGTCACCGCTGATGGAGGAGAGCGCCGCCGCCGAGCCGCCCCGCTCCGGCGGTACGGAGCCGACGACCAGGTTGGTGCCGAGCGCCCCGAAGGTGCCCACGGCGATGAATGTGATCACGAACCCGGTCATCAGCAGCGGCATCCCGCCGACCGGGCCGACGAGGACGAGCAGCAGATAGCCGGTGGCGCCGGTGAGCAGACTCGCGCCGATGACGGTGCTGAGCGCGTACCGTCCCGCGAGGACCGGCGCCACCTGCGCGGCGGCGATCGACGCGACGGCCGCGGGCACCATCCACAGACCCGCCTCCATCGGCGAGTACCCCTCGACCATCTGGACGAAGCCGGTGACGAAGAGATAGCCCCCGCCGGTGCCGAGCATCGAGACCATCAGGATCAGCAGCGCGGCGGTGAACGCGCCGACCCTGAAGAGCCTCAGATCCAGCAGCGGATCGGCCAGCCTGCCCTGCCGCGACACGAACACCGCGCCGACGGCCGCGCCGACGGCGATCGCGGCGACCGGCACCGGCGCGAGGCCGTGGCGCGCCAGCTCCTTCAGCCCGTGGATGACCGACAGGATCGACACCAGCGACAGCACCACGCTGAGCAGGTCGATCCCGCCGGCGCGGGGGTTCTTGTGCTCCGGCAGCAGTACGGGCGCGGCGATCAGCAGCAGCACCGTGACGGGCACGCCGAGCAGGAAGACCGAGCCCCACCAGAAGTACTCCAGCATCACGCCGCCGACGACCGGGCCCAGCGCGGTGCCTCCCATGAAGCAGCCGGCCCACACCGCGATGGCACGGCCCCGCTGGTACGGGTCCCGGAACAGGTCGCCGATGAGGGCGAGGGTGGACGGCATCAGCGTGGCCGCCGCGATGCCGAGCAGGGCGCGGGTGACGATCAGGGCCTCGGCGCTGGTGGCGCAGGCGGCGGCCACCGAGGTGACGCCGACGGCCACCGCACCGATCATCAGCAGCTTGCGGCGGCCGATCCGGTCGCCCAGCGTGCCCATGGTGATGAGGAATCCGGCGATCAGGAAGCCGTAGATATCCATGATCCACAGCGTCTGCGCGCCGGTCGGCTCCAGCGCCTCGGCGAGGTGGGGCAGGGCCAGATAGAGCACGCTCTGATCGAGAGAGATCAGCAGGGTGGGCAGGGCCAGCACCGCGAGGCCCAGCCACTCCCGGGTTCCGGCCTTGGGGACGGGGGCCTCGGGGACAGGGGCTTCGGGGGCGTGCGATGACATGGGGTTCCTCCCTGGTGGGTGATGCGGGTGCGCGGGTGTGCCCGCCGGGGCGCCGGAAGGCGTCCCCCGTCGAGGCGCCGGAAGGCGTACCCGCCGAGGCGCCGGACCGGGGACCGGGCCCCGGCGGGTACGGCCGGCCGCCCGGCGCGGGCCTCGCACCGCTGGTGCGGGGTGCACACGTCTCCCACGGTGCGCGGCGCCCCTCGCGGTGCTCTCTCACTCCGCTCTCACTCTTCTCTCACTCGGTTCTCAGCCGTCCGTGGTCCGTTCTCCGTACCGGCGATTCCGTCCGGCCGCAGGGGGATTCGGCGCACCGCGGGGGGTGCCGGGGGCGCTGTCCCATAACCTCGTGCGTGAAGACGGCGGTTGCGATCTGTGTTCACTCTGGGGAGGCGATGGTGCTCGGAAGGGCCACAAGACTGCTCGCGGGCGCTCTGACCGTGGCCTGCATGGTGCTCATCGGCCCCAGCGCGCCGAGCGATGCCCACCTCGCCGGGTCACCGTCCCCCGAGTCCGTCCGGGAGGTCGTGCCGAACCGGGTCATGACGTGGAACATCTGCAACCCCTGCAAGGAGAGCAACGCGGACCGCGCGGCGGAGATCGCCCTGCACGCGCCGCAGGTCATCGGCTTGCAGGAGACCTGTGTGCGGGACGTCGAGATGATCCGGGACTATCTGGAGAGCCGTTACGGGCTGGACTACCACGTCGAGTACGGGGCGGTGCTCCGGCACCGGGGCCGCTGCGGCGGGCTGCCGTGGAGCCCCGGGGCCTTCGGGCAGGCCGTGCTCTCGGCGGCGCCGATGACCGACCGCGTCAGTGTGGAGTATCCGAACGGCGGTTCCGAGGACCGCGGGTACATGGCCGTCACCACCACGGTGGCGGGCCGGCCGGCCCGGGTCTTCAACACCCACCTCGCCCACCGGCGCCAGGAGGAGGTCCGGGCGGACCAGACCCGCGTACTCGGCGCGGATGTCGCCCGGCACGAACGCGCGATCGTCCTCGGGGACTTCAACGCCGTCCCGGAGGCCCCCGAACTCAGCCGGATATGGGAACTGGCCAAGGAGACCGACACCGAGTGCCTGCCCTCGGTCACCGGCACCTGCGAGCCGACCACCGACTGGGTCCGCAAGTTCGACTACATCTTCCTGCGCGGCATCACCCCGCGCGAGCAGGGTGTGCATCCCACCGACTACTCGGACCACCATCTGCTCCGCGCCGACCTGGTCCCGCAGACATGAGACGCGCCGCCCCTTCCCCCGGGGGCGGTACGGACGAGGTCAGGGCGGCTCCCCCGGGGGCGGTACGGACGAGGTCAGGGCGGCGCGTCGCCGCGCCGCGCGGCCGTGTCGAGGAGTTCCGGCAGGTCCTTGAGCCGGTCGAGACCGCTCACCGCGCGCGCCGTGCGGTGGTTGGCGGCGAGCCGGGCGCGGTGGCGGTGGAGGAAGGCCCAGTAGCCGGTGGTGTAGGGGCAGGCGCGGTCGCCGGTGCGATGGGCGGGGTGGTGGGCGCACGGCCCGCACAGGTCGCTCATCCGGTTGAGGTAGGCGCCGCCGGAGGTGTAGGGCTTGGTGGTCATGAGACCGCCGTCGGCGTACTGGGACATGCCCACCACATTGGGGAGCATGACCCAGTCGTAGCCGTCGACGAAGCAGCGGTGGAACCAGTCGGTGACGGCCGCCGGGTCCCAGCCGTCCTGGAGGGCGCGGCTGCCGAGCACCATCAGGCGGGGGATGTGGTGGGTCCAGCCGGTGTCCCGCACCTGGGCGAGCACCGTCGACAGGCACCGGGCGGTGACCGCGTCGGCGTCCAGGTCGAGGAACCAGCGCGGCAGCGGCGCGGTGTGGCGCAGTGCGTTGCGGTGGCGGTACTCCTCACCGAAGTACCAGTACAGATGCCAGACGTACTCGCGCCAGCCGGCGATCTGCCGGACGAAGCCCTCCACGCTGTTCAGGGGCGCGTCGCCCGCCCGGTGGGCGCTCTCGGCGCGCCCCACGCACTCGGCGGGGTCGAGCAGGCCGAGGTTCAGGGGCGCGGAGAGCAGGCTGTGGCTCATCACCGGGTCGGCCGCGAGCACGGCGTCCTCGTACCGCCCGAAGTCCGGC
Organism: Streptomyces sp. NPDC001889; assembly: GCF_053594535.1. Classification (NCBI taxonomy): domain Bacteria; kingdom Bacillati; phylum Actinomycetota; class Actinomycetes; order Kitasatosporales; family Streptomycetaceae; genus Streptomyces; species Streptomyces sp. NPDC001889. The sequence goes on along the minus strand of NZ_JBSFER010000039.1, from coordinate 3,616 downwards.
AGCCGGTGGGTGACGAAGTGGCGCAGCGCGGCGAGTGCCTCGCGCCGGGTGGCGGCGAAGCGTCTGGGGCCGTCGCGGCCGACGAAGGAGACATCGCCGTCGCGCTCCCAGCGGTCGAGGTCGTGGCGGACCTCCTCGTCGATGGCGTCCTCGCGCGGCTCCCAGGGGCCGGGGACGCCGAGAGTGTCCTGTCCGCGCGGCGGGGGCTCGCGGTTGTCGTGGTCGAGGTTCCATCGGCCGCCGAGGGGCTCGTCGCCGTCCATGAGCAGGTCGTGGCGCTCGCGCACCCAGCGGTAGAAGCGCTCCAGCCGCATGGCGTGTCCGGCGCCCGGGGGACTGCCGTGGGCGCCCCCGGGTCCGGAGCCGGGGCCGGAGCCGGAGCCGGGGCCATCGCCGTGGGCGGCCCACTCGGCGAAGTCGTCGTGGCTCACCAGGAAGCCCTTCGCCGGCAGGATCTCCACGCCCTGCCGCGCGCCGGCGAAGTCCCGCGCCCGGCGCGAGGTGGGGTGGCAGACCGTCAGCGCGCCGCGCGCCCCCGCCCGCTCCAGGCCCTCGGCGTAGGTCTCGGCCCGGACATAGGTGACCCGGTCGCCGAGTTCGTCCGCGCGGTGGCGCATCGCGGAGAGCACCAGATGGGCCTTGGCGCGGTGGAAACGGCGCCGGCGCAGCACCGAGCGCGCCTCGATCATGATCAGCGGGGCGCGGGAGTCGGGGCCGCCGTGGCGCGGATCGGTGAAATGCGGTCCGAGCTGGTCCCCGAAGAGCCAGTGGGGGCGTGGAGCTGCCATGGGGTTCCGCCTCTCCGCGCCGCGCACCCGGCGGCCTCGTACCAGGTCATTGCCGCGCTCGGGGCCCCTCGTACCAGGTCATTGCCGCGCTCGGGGCCCCTCGTACCCGGTGACCGCCCCGCACCCGGTCGCCCCGCGCCCGGCGCGGTGCGCCCGGCGCGGCGCGCGGGCCGCTCCCGGGAGAGGGCCGCCCGGCGGTGGACCGGACCGGTGGGCGGTGGACTGGTGGACAGTGGACCGGACCGGACCGGACTGGTGGACAGTGGACCGGTGGCCACCGGGGCCTCGGTTACCCGCCCATGCTGGCACTCCCCCGCCGCTTCCCCGCGCCGACACTCCGCCGGAACGGCCCGCCGGCCGGTCGTCCCGCCCATGGCGCTGCCCCCGCCCTCCGACGCGCCCGCCCGGGACGGCCGCCCCGCCCCCCGCCCCCTCCACGTAGGGTCGGATCGGACCGGGGGCCGTCACCGAGGGCCTCCCGGCCGGCGGCGGACACCCCGATCGCGAACGGAACAGGAGCGGTGCCGTGAACCATCGTGCGGCCGGGTCCGCCCCGGAGGGGCCCGAGCAGCAGGCGCTCTTCGGCTGGGACCAGACCCTGCCCGCCGCCCCGCCGGACCACGGCGGACGCGGATTCCGGGACAGCCCCCAGGCGCGGCGGATGCTGGACATCCGGGAGGTGTACGCCGAGCCCGCCGCGCTCGCCTCCCCGCGCGGCGCCGAGATCCTGGCGAGGCTGCCGGGGGTGCCCGTCACCGAGGTGGCCGGGCACTGGCGCATCCCGTCCCTGCACGGCAATGACGGCAACATCGCCCGCTGGACCCGGGTCAAGACCGAGACCCTGGTCCTGGGCGTACGGCAGACACTCACGACCCGCCCCAACGGCAGGTCGGCCGACTGGATCGCCCCCGGCGCCTCCAACGGCTGCGCCATGGCCTGCGCCTACTGCTACGTTCCGCGCCGCAAGGGCTACGCCAACCCGATCACGCTCTTCACCAACATCGAGGCGATCGTCGCCCAGGTGCGGCGGCATGTCCGGGCGCGGGGACCGAAACGGGAGCCGAACCAGTGCGATCCGCACTCCTGGGTGTACGACATCGGGGAGAACGGCGACTGCTCCGTCGACGCCCTCGTCTGCGACAACACGGCCGACCTCGTCGCGGCGTTCCGCGGTCTGCCCACCGCCAAGGCCTCCTTCGCCACCAAGTTCGTCAACCCCGACCTGCTCGCGCTGGACCCCCGGGGCCGCACCCGGGTGCGCTTCTCGGTCATGCCCGCGGCCGACTCCCGTCTGCTGGACATCCGCACCAGCCCGGTGGCGGAGCGCATCGCCGCCGCGGCCGACTTCCTCGACGCGGGGTACGAGGTCCACTTCAACCTCTCGCCGGTGGTGCTGCGCCCCGGCTGGCAGCGCGACTGGGCCGGGCTGCTCGTCCAGCTCGACGACGTCCTCCCCGGCCGGGTGAAGGCGCAGGCCGCCGCCGAGATCATCATGCTCACCCACAACAAGGCGCTCCACGAGGTCAACCTCGGCTGGCACCCACGGGCCGAGGAGCTGCTGTGGCAGCCGGCCGCCCAGGAGCCCAAGCGCTCGGAGAACGGGGCCCTCAACGTCCGCTACACCCGCGAGGTCAAGCACGAGGCCCTCGTCCGGCTGCGGAAGCTGATCGCGGCCCACGCGCCGTGGCTGCGCGTGCGATACGCGTTCTGAGCGCGGCGCACGGCTCGCGTTTCCCCGGGCCGGAGCGATTCCGACCCCTGTGCGACCCCCGCGCGCCGCCGGATTTCCTGGCGGGGGGCGCGGGCGGGGGCCTACGGTGCTGGTGGGTTCGAGAGCCGGAGGGGGTTCCGTGACGGGTACGGAGACGGGTACGGAGACGGGTACGGGTACGGAGTTGGCGGAGCGGATCGCCGAGCGGCGGGCGGGGGTGGGGGACCCCCGCGCGGTGGTGGGTGAGTTGCGGCGCTCGCTGGTGTTGGTGCCGGTGGACCGGGGAGGGCTGTGGTCCGCGTCCTTCGGCGGGGTGCGGTGGGTGTGCGGGTTCACGGACGAGGAGGCGCTGGCGCGGTTCGCGGCGGCGCGGGGTGAGGCGGGGCGGTCGTGGGAGTTCGCGGAGGTGCGGGGGGCGCGGCTGCTGGATGAGGTGGTTCCGGCGCTGGGGGTGCCGGCGGGGGTGGCGGTGAATGTCGCCGACGGGGACGGGGCGATGTTCTTTCCGCCGGTGTCGGGGATCGTTCCGGACGGGGCGGTTGTGGGCGGGGAGGGCGGGAGCTGATGGGTGGTGGGGCGGAGGATCTCGGGGTCTCGCCCGAGAGTGTCCGGCGGATCACCGCCGGGCTGCGGTCGGCGGTGGCGGAGCTGGGGGAGATCGGCACCGGTACCGGGTCGCTGATGGGCAAGGGGCTGTCGGATCTGTCGATGACGGGGATGGAGACCGGTCACCACGGGCTGTCGACGGACTTCGAGGACTTCTGCGAGCGGTGGGAGTGGGGCGTGCGGGCGCTGGTCCAGGACGCGAACACGATCGCGGCGAAGCTGGGGCTGGCGGCGGGTCTCGTCTGGGAGGAGGACCGGTACGTCGAGGGGACGATGAAAGTCGCGGTGAACGCCGCCGTCGGCAATCCGCACGCGTCGGAGGACGAGATCGTCGGGCAGGGGTGGGGCGAGGTCCTGCGGCCGGACCATCTGGACCCGGACTACAGCCCGGAGTCGTTCGAGCGGGCTGCGGACGAGGCGGGGCGGGTGTGGAAGGACACCGGGCGGGCCCTGGTGACCGAGGGCATCGGCGGGCAGCGCGCGAGTGCGCTCAACGATCTCGCCGGGGTGG
>NZ_JBSFER010000038.1:0-48531 GCF_053594535.1 Streptomyces sp. NPDC001889 | reverse complement strand
TGGTGGGTGACGAGGTGGTGGGCGAGGAGGGCGCCGAGTGTGCCGGTGCCTCCGGTGATGAGTACGGTTCCGTTCGGGTCGAGGGTGGGGGGTCGTGGGTTGGTGGGGGGTGTGGTGCGGGTGAGTTGTGGGGTGTAGTGCTTGCCGTCGCGTACGGCGAGTTGGGGGGTGTGGGGTGTGTGGGGGATGGGGGTGGTGGGGTGGTCGAGGTCGATGAGGGCGAAGCGGCCGGGGTGTTCGGTCTGTGCGGTGCGGATGAGTCCCCAGAGGGCGGACTGGGCGAGTCCGGGTACGTCCTCGCCGGGGAGTGCGGCGATGGCGCGGGTGGTGACGAAGACCAGCCGGGACCCGGCGTACCGCTCATCGGCGAGAAAGCGCTGGAGCAGCGTCAGCGCGCGGGCCGTCACCGCCGCCGCGTCGGCGACCGCGCCACCGGCGACCCTCACCACCGGATCGCCGTCCCCCGGTGGGGGCAGCTCCCCGGTGTCCGGCACCTCCGTCCACCGCGCCGTGCCGCCGCCGGGGGTGCTGATCCGCCGCCACTCCACCGTGAACAGCGCCGCGTCCGCCGCACCGGAGGCCGCGCCGAGCGGCGGCGCCGAGCTGTCCATGGGGCGCAGGGTCAGCGACTCCACCGTGGCCACGGGCAGTCCGCCGCCGTCCAGCAGGACGATGCGGTACGCGCCGGGGCCCGCCGGTGAGATCCGCGCGCGCAGCTCGGTGGCGCCGCCGGCGTGCACCGTGACACCGCTCCAGGCGAACGGCAGCCCCGGCGGGGCCTCCGGGTCGGTTCCCCCCGGCAGCAGCGGGTGCAGCACGGCGTCCAGCAGCGCCGGGTGGACGGCGTACCCGCCCGGGGACACGCCCTCGTCACCGGGCAGCCGTACCTCGGCACAGAGGTCGTCGCCGACCCGCCAGAGGGCGCGCAGCCCCTGGAACGCCGGGCCGTAGCCGTAGCCGAGTTCATCCAGACGCCGATAGGCACCGTCGACCGGCTCCGCCACCGCGCCCGCCGGAGGCCACGGCTCCGGTGCCGGGGACGGCGGCGTGGGGGCGTCCGGAGCGGGGGCGTCGAGCAGACCGGAGGCGTGCCGGGTCCAGATCCGGGGCTCGTCCTCGCCGCCGTCGGGCGCGGCGTGCACGGTGAAGGGGCGGCTGCCCCGGGCGTCCGGCGCCGCGACCGCGATCTGGACCCGCACGGCCTGTCGCCCGGACAGCACCAGCGGTGTCTCCAGGGTGAGTTCCGCGACCCGCCGGGCACCCGCGCGGTCCCCGGCGGCCACGGCCAGTTCGAGGAAGGCCGTGGCGGGCACGAGGACCGAACCCCGGATCACATGGTCGCCGAGCCAGGGCTGGCCGGCGAGCGAGAGCCGGCTCGTCAGCACCGTCTCGTCGCGGCCGGCGAGTTCGACGGCCGTGGAGATCAGCGGGTGGCGTGACGGATCGAGCCCGAGGCCGCGCGCGTCGCCGCGCGCCCCGGGGAGCAGCCAGTAGCGCTGCCGCTGGAAGGCGTAGGTCGGCAGGTCCACCCGCCCCGCGCCGGGGAAGAGGGGCGTCAGGTCCGGCGCGGCGCCCGCCACATGGGCGCGGCCGAGCGCGGCGACGAAGGCACCGGCCTCCGGGTGGCCCCCGCGCTGGAGCGGAATGACGGTCACGGGGTCCGCCGCCCCGGTGAGGGAGCGATCCGCCATGGCGGTGAGCGCGGCATCGGGGCCCACCTCCAGCAGCACGCGGGCCCCCCGGGCCTCCAGCGTCCGTACGGCGTCGAGGAAGCGGACGGGCTCGCGGATCTGCCGGGCCCAGTAGTCGGGGGAGGCCAGCTCGGCGGGATCGGCCGGCTCGCCGGTGACGGTGGAGATCAGCGGAATCCGGGGCGGCCGGTGGTCGACGTCCCCGGCCTCCGACCGGAACGCCTCCAGCACCCCGTCCATGTGCGGTGAGTGGAAGGCATGGCTCACCCGCAGGGCGCGGACGCGGCGTCCGCGCGCGGCGAAGGCCGCAGCGACGGCGGCGGTGCCGTCGGCGTCGCCGGAGATCACCACGGCGTCGGGGCCGTTGACGGCGGCCACCGCGACCGTCCCCCGGCGGTCCTCCAGCGCCGCGCGCGCCTCCGCCTCCGAAGCCTGGACGGCGATCATGGCACCGCCGGAGGGCGCCGACTGCATCAGCCGGCCCCGGGCGGCGACCAGCCGGGCCGCGTCCTGGAGCGACCACACACCCGCGATGTGCGCGGCGGCCAGCTCGCCGATGGAGTGGCCCGCGACGAAGTCGGGCGTGAGGCCGTGGTGTTCCAGGAGCCGGGCGAGCGCCACCTCGACGGCGAAGAGCGCGGGCTGGGCGAAGGCCGTCGTATGGACCGGGTGCATCCGTGCGCCGCCCTCGCCGCCGCCCGTGCCGTCCGCGCGGCCCGGCTCCGGTACCGGCGGGACATCCAGCACGGTGCGCGCCGGACGGCCGCAATGGGGGTCGAGCGCCGCGCACACGGCGTCGAAGGCGTCCGCGAAGACGGGGAAGGCCGCATACAGCTCCCTGCCCATCCCCGGCCTCTGCGAGCCCTGGCCGGTGAAGAGGAAGGCGGTACGGGTGTGGTCGGCGGCGGTGCCGCGCACGAGGTGGGGGGAGTCCTCCCCCCGTATCAGCGCCTCCAGGCCGAGGAGCAGATCGGCGCTCCCGCCGCCCGTGACCACGGCGCGCCGCTCGAAGGCGGTACGGGTGGTGGCCAGCGAGTGCCCGACATCGGCCGGACTCAGCTCCGGCCGGCGGCGCAGCAGTTCGCGCAGCCGGCGGGCCTGGGCGCGCAGCGCCCCGTCGGTGCGGCCGGAGAGCGCCCACGGCACGGGGACGGGCGCGGGGCTCACCGGGGCGGGCATGGGCGCGGGGCTCACCGGGGCGGGCCCGGGAGGCACCGGGGCGGTGGCGCGTGGGGTCCCCGAGGTGGCGGCGCCGTCCGTGGTCTCCGGGATGCCGCTCTCCGGCGGGGCCTCTTCGAGGACGAGATGGGCGTTGGTCCCGCTGATGCCGAAGGAGGAGACGGCGGCCCGGCGCGGGCGGCCCGGCGTCCTCGGCCAGGGCCGCCGCTCCCGCAGCAGCTCCGCCGCGCCGCCGCTCCAGTCGACGTGCGGCGTGGGTTCACCGATGTGCAGGGTGCGCGGGAGCACCCCGGCGCGCAGGGCCTGGACCATCTTGATGACACCGCCGACGCCCGCTGCCGCCTGGGCGTGGCCGATGTTCGACTTCAGGGACCCGATACGGACGGGTTCGCCCCCCGCCCGGTCGCTGCCGTAGGTGGCGAGGACCGCCTCGGCCTCGATGGGGTCGCCGATACGGGTGCCGGTGCCATGGGCCTCGACCGCGTCGATGTCGGCGGGGCGCAGCCGGGCGTCGGCGAGGGCCTGGCGGATGACACGTTCCTGGGAGGGGCCGTTGGGCGCGGTGAGCCCGTTGGAGGCGCCGTCCTGGTTGATGGCGCTGCCCCGGATGACGGCCAGCACACGGTGACCGCCGCGCCGTGCGTCACCGAGCCGCTCCAGCAGGAGGAGACCCGCGCCCTCGGCCCAGGAGGTGCCGTCCGCGTCCGCCGAGAAGGACTTGCTGCGGCCGTCGGGGGCGAGCCCGCCCTGCCTGGCGAACTCCACGAACATGCCGGGCGTCGACATGACGGCGACCCCGCCCGCGAGCGCCATCGCGGACTCGCCCGAGCGCAGGGAGCGCACCGCCAGATGCAGCGCCACCAGCGAGGACGAGCAGGCCGTGTCGACGGTGACGGCGGGGCCGAGCAGACCGAGCGAGAAGGCCGCCCGGCCGGAGGCGACGCTCGGGGCGGTACCGGTGAGCACATGGCCCTCGGCGCCGCCGTCCCCCTCGTGCATCCGGGGGCCGTAGTCGAGCGCGGTGGCTCCGACGAAGACGGAGGTACGGGTGCCGGCGAGGGTGCGCGGGTCGATGCCCGCCCGCTCCACCGCCTCCCAGGCGGTTTCGAGGAGCAGCCGCTGCTGCGGGTCCATGGCGAGGGCCTCGCGCGGCGAGACACCGAAGAAGGCGGCGTCGAAGTCGCCGGCGTCATGGAGGAATCCACCCCGGTCGGGCAGCCCGCTTCCGGGGGCCGGGCCGGGAGTGGCGGATGAGTCCAGGGTCCAGCCCCGGTCGGCGGGGAAGGCCGAGACGGCGTCCACTCCGTCGTCGACCAGCCGCCACAGCTCCTCGGGGGAGGTGACCCCGCCGGGGTAGCGGCAGGCCATGCCGATGATGGCGATGGCGTCACCGTCGTCGGCCGGGCCGGGCGCCCGCTCCGCGCGGCTCCCCGTCTCCACCGGCCCGGCCGCCACCGGTCGTCCGGCGAGGCGGTCCGCGAGGTGGGCGATGAGGGCGGCCGGGGTCGGGTGGTCGTACAGCAGTCCGGTGGGCAGCCGCAGCCCCGTGGCCTCCGCCAGCGCCGACCGCAGCTCCACCGCCGTCAGGGAGTCGAACCCCAGCTCACCGAAGGTGCGGTGGTGCTCGACGCGCCGGTGGTCCCGGTGACCGAGCGCCTCCGCGACCCGGGTCGTCACCAGATCGCCCACCTCCCGCGCACGCGGTGATGCGCGGTGCGCGGGGCGGGTGGTGCCGTCCTGGGGTGACGGGTGGGGCGCGGGGCGGGTGGTGTCGTCCTGGGGTGATGTGCGGTGCGCGGGATCGGTGGTGTCGTTCTCCGGCGGTCCGTCGGGTAGGGCGCCGGGAGGGGGCTGCTCCTCCGGTGGCCGCTCGGGTACGGGCCCGGGGGCGGCGGCCTCCGGAGGCGCGGCCGGCCCGGGGGCGGGAGCGCCGCCCCCGGAGGTGTCGAACCAGTGCCGTTCGCGCTGGAAGGCGTAGGTGGGCAGGGGAGTGCGGCGGCCCCCCGCGCCCTGCTGCACGGCGGCCCAGTCCACCGCCCCGCCGCGCACGAACACCGTCGCGAGGGCGGCCAGCAGCGAGGGCGCCTCGGGCCGGCCCGCCCGCAGGGCCGCGACCGGCACGACCCGCCGCGCCCCGGGGTCGCGTACCGCGTCGGCCACCATCGGCGAGCACACCCCGTCGGGGCCCAGTTCGAGACAGGTGGTGACGCCCTCCTCCTCCAGCGCCCGGACCGCGTCCAGGAACCGCACCGGGCGGCGCACCTGGTCGGTCCAGTACGCGGGGGACGACATCGCGCCGTCGCGCACCGGGCGGCCGGTGACGGTGGAGACGAGGTCCACGGTCCCCGGCCGGAACCGCAGCGACTCCACGACGGCCCGGAAGCCGTCGAGCACCGGCTCCATGAGCGGTGAGTGGAAGGCGTGGGAGACCGCGAGCCGCTTGGTCCGCCGCCCGGCGGCGGCCAGCCGGGCCGCGACGGCGGCGACGGCCGCGCTCTCCCCGGACAGCACCACCGCCGCCGGACCGTTGACCGCGGCGACGGCCACCCGGTCCTCGTACCCCGTGAGCAGCGGCAGCACCTCCTCCTCGGCCGCCGTGACCGCCAGCATGGTGCCGCCCGCGGGGAGCGCCCCCATCAGCCGGCCCCGGGCCGCGACGAGCGCGGCGGCGTCCGCGAGGGAGAGCACCCCGGCGACATGGGCGGCGGCGATCTCGCCGACGGAGTGCCCGGCGAGCAGAGCGGGCCGTACGCCCCAGGACTCCACCAGGCGGTACAGCGCGACCTCGACGGCGAACAGGGCGGGCTGGGTGAACGCCGTGTTGTCGAGCCCCTCGCCGGAGTCGACGACGGACCCGAGCGAGCGCCCCAGCAGCGGGTCGAGATGCGAGAGAACCCGGTCGAACTCCTCCGCGTACACCGGATACGCCGTGTACAGCCCCCGTCCCATGGCCGCTCGCTGGCTGCCCTGGCCGGTGAAGACGACCGCGAGGCGACCGGGCAGGGCGACGCCGGTGAACACCTCCGGCACGGACCGCCCCTCGGCCACCGCGTCGACACCGCGCAGCAGCCGGTCCCGGACGGCCGCGCGGTGCTCCCCCGGGGGAACCCCGCCGCCCGTGGCCCCTCCGTCTCCACTGCCTCCGTCTCCACTGCCTCCGTCCCCGTCCCCGTCCCCGTCCCCGGCGTCGGCGAGGACGACCGCGCGGTGGTCGAAGGTCTCCCGGGTGGTGGCGAGCGACCAGCCGATGTCCACCGGGTCCGGGCCGCAGCCGCCCGTGCGCACGGCGTCCGCCAGCCGCCGGGCCTGGGCGCGCAGCGCGTCACCGCCGCGCCCGGACACCACCCAGGGCAGGACGGCGGGGAGCACGGTGTCCTCGGCGCGGGGGGCGGGCGGTGGGCCGGCGCCCAGCACCACATGGCAGTTGGTGCCGCCCATGCCGAAGGAGCTGACCCCGGCCACCAGCGGCCGGTCCGGGTGCGGCCATCCCGTCCGGGAGCGCTGCACGGCCAGACCGAGTTCCCCGAACGGGATCGCCGGATGGTCGTCGCGGTGGTCGTGGTTCGGCGGCAGCTCCCGGTGGTGGAGACCGAGGAGCGTCTTGAGCAGGCCGACGATGCCCGCCGCGCCCTCCAGATGACCGACGTTGGTCTTGGCCGACCCGATCAGCAGCCGGTCCCCGTCCGGCCGCCCCCGGCCGAGGGCCGCGCCGAGCGCCGCCGCCTCGACCGGGTCGCCGACCGGAGTGCCCGTGCCGTGCGCCTCGACGTACTGTGCCTGGCGCGGATCGATCCCGGCGCGGGTGTACGCCAGCCGGAGCACGCTCTCCTGGGCGGCGCGGCTCGGCACGGTCAGCCCCGGGGTCGCTCCGTCGCTGTTCACCGCGCTGCCGTGGACGACGCCGTAGATCCGGTCCCCGGCGGCCAGCGCCCGCTCCAGCGGTCTGAGGAGCACGGCGCCGCCGCCCTCGCCGGGCACGAAACCGTTCGCCCGGGCGTCGAAGGCATGGCACGCGCCGTCGGGGGAGAGCCCCCCGAAGCGCTCCTCGGTCACGGAGTGCTCGGGCAGGAAGCCCAGATTCACCCCGGCGACGATCGCCGTGTCCGTCTCGCCCGACCGCAGGCTCTCGCAGGCGAGATGCACCGCGACGAGGGAGGACGACTGCGCGGTGTCGACGGTGAGGCTCGGTCCGCGCAGATCGAGATGGTACGAGACCCGGCCCGCGACCACCCCTCGGCTGAGACCGGTCATGGTGTGCCGGGTGATCGCCGCACCGCCGTGCTGGTAGAGCCGGTGGGCGTAGTCGTCGCGCGAGGTGCCGACGAAGACCCCCGTACCGGTGCCGCGCAGTGCGGAGGGCACGGTCCCGGCGTCCTCCAGGACCTCCTGGACGAGTTCGAGTACGAGCCGCTGCTGCGGGTCCATGGCGGCGGCCTCGCGCGGTGACACACCGAAGAAGCCGGGGTCGAACGCCTCGGTGGCGGCGAGGAACCCGCCGCGCCGGCCGTCCGGCCCGTCCGAGACACCGCTCTCCCCCGCGCTCAGCAGCTTCCAGAAGGCCCGGGGGTCACCGGCTCCGGGCAGGCGGCAGGACACTCCGACAACGGCGATCTTCTTCATGGTGGAGCGATTCCCCTCATGGCCGCCAGCGGCGTCCGGTAGACGTTCGGGAATGCGGCCCCAGTTTTACTCCGGCCGGTCCAGCTCCCGGTAAGGAGCCGGTAACCGCCCCCGCGCGAACGGCCGTTGATCCGTCCATTGCCCGGCCGTGAGCCGAATCCGAAGCGCCGTCGGCTATCTTCGGGCCATTGCCCGCGAGCCATCGCCCCGGGCCGTTTCCCGCGTGGCCGTCGCCGCGGCGACGTGCCCGGACACCCGAAGTCCCTACCGATGAGAGTGGGAGCGCCCTCGACATGCCCGGTACACCCCCCTTCCCGTCCGCCGGCAGTCCGGAAGAACACGCAAGGCTCTTTCTGACCGCCTTCAACGCGGGCGATCTCGACGCACTCGACCATGTGTACACGGCGGACGCGATCGCCGTGTGGGAGCCGGGCAACCCGCTTTCCGGCCCGGCCCGCAAGGAGGCCCTGCGGGAATTCCTCGCACTCGGACCCCGGATGACCGCCGCGCTGCGGGAGTCGTTCACCGCCGGCGACACGGCGCTGCTGATCGTGGACTGGTCCATCGAGATCGCCGGCCCCGACGGGCCGGAGCACATGAACGGCACCGGCGTGGACGTGCTGCGCCGGGGCGCGGACGGCTCGTGGCGGTTCGCCGTGGACAACCCCTTCGGCGGAGCGCCGCCGCTCCCCTGAGCCCGGACCGCTCGCTCACGGCGGGGGCACCGGCCGCTCATCGCGAGGGGAGCGGGCGGGGATCTTACCGGGCCGTGACCGGCAGCTGTGGGGCCGCCCGGATTCCCCGGTTATGGTCGGCCCATGGCCTCAGACCGGACCACGTCCATTCCCCAATCCGGGACGGAAACCGAACTCGCCGATCCGATGATGCTCCAGTGGCTCTCCTCCCTCGGATTCGGTGTCGAGTATGTGCGCGGCGCGGGAAACACGCTCATCCTCCGTACCGGATCGGGTGAGGAGATTCCCGTCATCGATTTCGCGGGCGGCTATGGGTCGCTCATCCTCGGCCACAACCATCCCGAAGTGGTCGCCGCCGCGCGGGATTTTCTGGATTCGGGCAGCCCGGTGCTGGCCCAGGGTTCCCGCCAGCCCGCCGCGAGCAAGGTCGCGCGGCTTCTGAACTCCATTGTCCAGCGTGAATTCGGGGAGAGCGAGCCCTATTTCTCGGTCTTCTCCAACAGCGGCGCGGAGTCGGTCGAAGTCGCCCTCAAGCACGCCGAGTTCGACCGGGTGCTCGAACTGCGCGCTCTGGAGGAGGAGATCGGTGCCCATCTGGACGCCGCGCGCGCGGCGGTCCTGGACGGCGGCGCGAAGGTCACGGCCCCGGCGTTCGACGCCCTGGACATCGGTGCGGAGGACCGCGAGGCGGGTCCCGCCGGCTTCGACCGGCTGGCCGGGGCCGTGCGCGCCGAGAACGCCCGGCGCACCGCCCGCCCGCCGGTCTTCCTCACCCTGGAGGGCTCCTTCCACGGCAAGCTGGTCGGCAGCGTCCAGCTGACGCACAACGCCGCGTACCGGCTGCCGTTCGCGGCGATGGCGCCACCGGCCCGCTTCATCGCCTCCGACCGGCCCGAGGCCCTCGGCGAGGTCCTCGCGCGGGAGCGGCGCACCGTCCTCGATGTGGTGGTCGAAGGGGGCGGGATCGCCGTCGTCGAACGGCCCTTCCCGGTCTTCGGCGCGTTCGTCTGCGAGGTGATCCAGGGCGAGGGCGGCATCCGGGAGATGAGCCCGGAGACCGCGCGGGAGATTCAGCGCGCCTGCGCGGACGCCGGGTGCCCGATCGTGGTCGACGAGATCCAGAGCGGCATGGGGCGCACGGGCGCCTTCTTCGCGGCCTCGCGCATCGGGCTGCGGGCGGACTACTACACCCTGGCGAAGAGCCTCGGCGGGGGCATCGCCAAGACGGCGGTGACCCTGATCCGGGGGAAGCGGTACCGCCCGGAGTTCGAGCTGGTGCACACCTCGACCTTCGCGAAGGACACCTTCTCCTCCACCCTCGCGCTGCGGGTGCTCGAACTGCTGGAGGCCGACGGCGGCCGCGCGTACCGGCTGGCGCGGGAGCGGGGCGAGCGGCTGAGGGCGGTCTTCACCGCGCTGCGGGAGGAGTTCCCCGGGGTGGTGAAGGAGGTCCGGGGCACCGGGCTGATGCTCGGTCTGGAGTTCCACGACCAGTCGGGGGCGACGGCGCACCGGATTCGGGCGGCGGCCCTCGCCGGTGTCTTCGGCTATGCCGTCTCCGGCTATCTCCTCACGGCGCACCGCATCCGGACCTTCCCCACCGCGAGCGCCGTCAACACCCTCCGCTTCGAGCCGTCGCTGCTGCTGACCGACGCCGAGATCGACCGGCTCGACCAGGCGCTGCGGGCCCTGTGCCGCGTTCTGGGGGACCAGGACGGACAGGCGTTCGCCGGTGACTGACGCCCGCCCCGGGCGCTCGCCCGAGGGAAGCGGCGCCCGGGGCGGGGTGGCGGCCCCGGTACGGGGGGCCGGTCCGCCGCTATCTGCTGCCGGAGGGGGCCAGCGGCCCGGGCGCCGTTCTGCCGCCGCCCGGGGCGCTCCGGAGGAAACGCCGGGGGGTGCCCATGCTGAGGAGGGCGCGGACATGGCGGCGGCGCTCCTCCGGCCCGTCGCCGCCGGCGCCCAGTTGGTCCTGGAACCAGCGGGCGGGCCCCCGCTGTCCGCCCGGCGCCGGCAGCAGCAGGAAGTCGGCCAGCTCGTCCACCGCCGCGTCCGAGAGCGCCTCCAGGGTGATCGTCGCGGTGTGCCGCTTCCCGCCGCCCCAGCCGGGCCGGCGCCGCAGCAGCTGCGGTCGGGCCGACACGACCACGACGAGCGGCACCCACCCCAGACCGGCCAGCCCGTCGACGAAGTCCAGCAGATCGTCATGGGCCCGGTGGAGATCGTCGATGACGAGGACGAGAGGGTGCCCCAGCTCCGCCCGCTCCAGGAATCTCCGCCATTCGGCGATCTCCACCGCCGTGTCCTTCGGCGGGATGGGTCCGGCTCCGGGATCGACGAACGGAACCAGGCACTCCTTGAGCCAGCCCATGTGGGCCTCGGTCTCCCCCTCGCCGAGGCGCCGGAAGGCGCTGAGGAGTTTGTCCATGGCGAGCTGGGGGGAGTCGCCGGGCAGAATGCCGAAGAGGGCGTTGACCATCGCGCACTCCAGGGTGTGCACGGCGCTCGGATCGCTGTCGGGCGGCGCGGGAGCGCGCGGGTCGGGACCGGCGGCCCGCTCCGGCACCCGGAAGTGGGCCAGACAGTAGCGCTGGGACATCTCCCGCCCGAACTCCGCGAGGAACCGAGACTTTCCCGTCCCGGCCTCGCCGAGCACGGTGACCAGATGCGAGGCGGAGCGGTGCCGGGCGTGCTCCACCAGATGCCGTACGAGCCCCAGCTCGAACTCCCGCTCGACGGTGGGCAGAAAGTCCTGCCCGACGATGTCCCGGTGGCTTCCCCGGACGATCCACTCGCCGCTGGGGTCGTGACGGCGGTAGCTGATCCGCGGCCCGGTGGCCCGCCGTGTCTCGTCACAGACCCGGATCTCCCCGTCGTCCGCGCTGAACATCAGCGCGTGCGCCCGGCCGAGCAGCAGGCCGGAGAAGGTCAGCGGGGCTCCGTTGGCGAGCCGGCTGCACACCTGCACCTCCCCGGTGGCCACCGAGGCGCGGACGGTCACCTCCGGGGGCAGCGGCGCGGCACCGGAGTGGAGTTCCTCGGCGACGGCCAGCCCGGCGAGGACCGCCCGCTCGGCCGTGTCCCGCTGCTCGCCCGTCTTCCCGAACAGCAGCACGGTGACGGAGCCGAGCGTGGCACTGACCGCGCCGCCGAAGCGCTCGGCGCTCTCCCTGACGCGCGCGGTGATGTCCTTCAGCAGCTCCTCCGCGCCCGGTGCCCCGGCGCGGGCCGCCTCCGGGGCGAACCGCGACTGCACCACCAGCGTGCTCACGTACTCGCGTCCGCCGGACTCCGACCGGGGCTCGGGGATGCCGTGGACGGCCCACTGGCCGCTGTCGAGCGGCGCCGTGCCCGCTCGCGGGACTCCCTCATCGCCCGTCGGCACGGACGGCCGGGGCACGGTGGCCTCCGCGAGTCCGGTGCTGGTTCCGGTGCCGGTGCTGGTTCCTGTGCTGGTGCTGGTTCCTGTGCTGGTGCCCGTGCGGGGCTGCTCCGCCTCCGTGGACACCGCCCCCGCTCGCTCCACCACGACGCGCTCCACCCCCGTGCCCTCCTTCCGGCCGGGGGGCGTGCCCAGCAGGGTCAGCGCGGGGTCGTGCGCGAGGATCGCCTGCTGGAGTGTCCGGAGGTCCCGGCCGGGTTCGAGCCCGAGGCCCTCCACCAGCGCGGTGCGCACCCTGCTGTAGACATGGAGCGCGTCCGCCTGGCGCCCGCCGCGGTAGAGGGCCAGCATCAGCTGCCCGGCCGAGCGCTCGCGCAGGGCCATGCCCTCGACCATGGCCTCCAGGTCGCCGAGGACGGCCAGATGGCGCCCGCAGGCCAGCTCCGCCTCGAAGCAGTCCTCCATCGCGTCCCACTGGGCGTTCTGCGCGGTGGACAGCTCGGGCCAGCCGATACCGGCCTCGACGAGATCGGCCAGCAGGGGTCCGCGCCACAGCGCGAGGGCCTCGCGCAACGTCCGCGCGGCCTGCTCGGGTTCGCCCGCCGCGAGCTTCGCCCGGCCCGCCTCCACCCGGCTCTGGAAGCGGAAGAAGTCGACATCGCCGGGGTCGACCCGGAGCCTGTACCCGGGGGCCTGGGTGACCAGGGCGGTGCCCTGGTCCGGGCCCCGGGCATCCGGGCCCCGGTCCGGCGCCGCTCGGGGGACCGGCCCGGTGAGCACCCGCCGCAGACCCCAGACCGCGTTCTGCAGCACCTTCCGGGCGGAGACCGGGGCCTCGCCCACCGGCCATAAGGCGTGGAGCAGATGGCTGGTGGCCACGGCCCGGTTGGCCTGGAGGAGCAGATAGCCGAGGGTGGCCTTCTGTTTCGTGCCGCCGAGTGGCAGCGATTGACCGCCGCTGAAAACTTCCATGGGCCCCAGGATCTGAAATTGCACGGTCACTCCCTAGAGCACTGAGAATGTGCACATCACTCGATATGAATGGCCGGACCCAGGGGATTCCGGATGCTGGATGCGGGGGCGGAAGAAGGGGATGGGGGCGCCGTGGGGTATGGGTATGTCAGTTCGAAATCAACATTCCCGAACAGGCTCTCCCGTCGCCACACATACCGAACACTCATTCGGCCATTCCGAAGGCGCGGCCGACTTCAGGATAAGTATAAATTTTGAGGAAATCAATTGCTCTGGGACAACAAGCCATTTCTTGACACTGCCGTGTCTCCCCGTCGCGGTCGTCCCTGCCCAGACGCACCATGGGCACCAGAGGACACCAGGGCTCCCACCGCCCGACTCCCGTACCGCGGCAGCCTGGAAGAAGGCGGCGTTACCGCAGCGTGGACGCCGGGTGAGCGGCCGGCACCGGGATTTCCCGGCCTCCTCGGAAAACCCCGGAAAGTATTTCCGAATCCGTCCGGAATCCGTCCGGAATCCGTCCCGGCGGCTGTCCGTCATCCGCCGGGACATCCGTGGGAAGTTCCGGGGACGCGGGTCCGGGGTTTCGCGGCTCACGGCTGCCGAAAGGATTCGCTCCTGCGGCGTCCCGGGTTACCACCCCATGACTGCGCTCTGAATATACGGCGGTGTTTCCCGGGTAGGGTCGCCCCGGAAACCGCCGAATCTCATGTTCAGTGTCCGGTGTCCGTCACCACTGTCGCGAATGCTCCGCGGAAGAGGCGCGCCCATGGAACACATAGCCGATGCCGTGCCGGCGACCCCGGTCCCCGCCGGCCCCGTCCCCCTCCCTCCGATGCCCGGCACCACGGAAATCCTCCGCGCCGTGCTCGCCCTGTCCCCCTCCACCGCCGAGGCCCCGCCGATGGCACCTCCCCGGGCCGGTGAGCGGATCTCATGACACCGCGCCAGGCCATCGGGCCCCCGGAGCCGGGCATGGACACCATCCCCGGCGCTCTGCGGGCGCGCAGCGAGCGGCAGCCCGACCGGACCGCCTATGTCTTCCTCCGCGACGGCGAGGAGCCCGGGGAGCGGCTCACCTACCGGCAGCTCGACGACGCGGCGCGCGCCCGGGCCGCCGCCTTCGAGCGGACCGGTCTGGCCGGCCGCACCGCGGTTCTGCTCCACCCCTCCGGGCCGGAGTTCATCCGCACCCTCCTCGGCTGCATGTACGCGGAGGTGGCCGGCGCCCCCGTCCAGGTTCCCCGCAGCCGGCAGGCCGTCGAGACCGTGCGCCGCATCGCCGATGACGCCGGGACGACCACCGTGCTCACCACCGCCGAGGTGGCGAAGGACCTCAGGGAGCGGTTCGACGGGCTGCCCGCGCTCGCCGGACTGACCCTGGTCGACACCGAGTCACTGGCCCTCTCGGCGCCGCCCGGCGAGCGCCCCCCGAGGAGCGCCCGCGAACCGCGCCCCGACTCCATCGCCCTGCTCCAGTACACCTCCGGCTCCACCGGCGACCCCAAGGGCGTCATGGTCACCCACGCCAACTTCCACGGCAATGTGGTGGAGACCGAGGAGCTCTGGCCCTGCGGCCGGGACGGCACCTTCGTCTCCTGGCTGCCCCTCTTCCACGACATGGGGATGCTCTTCGGCGTGCTGCTCCCCCTCTGGACGGGCGCGCCGTCCTATCTCATGGCCCCCGACGCGTTCATCCGCAGGCCCGCCCGCTGGCTGGAGGCCATCTCCCGGTTCCGGGGCACTCACGCGGCGGCCCCCAGCTTCGCGTACGAACTCTGTGTGCGCGCCGCCCGGGAAGGGCGCACCTCCCAGGTGCGCGACCTCTCCGCCTGGCGGGTCGCCGGCAACGGCGCCGAGCCCATCCGCTGGCGCACCCTCCGCTCCTTCGCCGAGACCTTCGCCTCCCACGGCTTCGACCCGCGCGCCATGGCCCCCGGGTACGGGCTCGCCGAGAACACCCTCAAGGCCACCGGTACGCCCCAGCACCGCGAGCCCACCGTGCTCTTCCTCTCCGCGAGCGCCCTGGGCGGGAACCGGGTCCTGCCGGTGTCCGGGGCCGAAAAGGGTGCGACGCCTGTGGTCAGCAGCGGTGTACCCGTCCTCGGCACCGAGGTGCGCATCGTCGACCCGGTCACCCGGGAGCCCGCCCCGGCGGACACCGTCGGCGAGATCTGGATCAGCGGGCCGTGCGTCGCCGCCGGCTACCTGGGCAGACCCGAGCTGAGCGAGGCCACGTTCCGCGCCCGGCTGCGCGGGAGCACCGCACCGCACCCCTCGTCCACGGACGCGCCGGGCACCCATCTGCGCACCGGGGACCTCGGCTTCCTCCGGGACGGCGAGCTGTATGTCACCGGCCGCCTCAAGGACGTCATCATCCGGCGGGGGCGCAACCACTACCCGCAGGACATCGAACTCTCCGCGGAGACCGCCGTGGCCGGGCTCCGCCCCAACTGCGCCGCCGCCTTCTCCGTCGACGACGGCACCGGGGAGCGGCTCGTGGTGGTCGTCGAGGCGGACGGCAGGGTGCTGAGAGAACCGGGGGAGCGGCTGCTCCGCGAACGGGTCCACGACGCGATCCGCGCGGACCACCGGCTGGTGCCGGACGACATCCTGATCGTCCGGCGCGGCACCCTGGCGCGCACCTCCAGCGGCAAGGTGCGGCGCCGGGAGTGTGTCCGGCGGTACGCCGACGGCGCGCTGCGCTCCGCCGCCGTGCCCCCGTCCGGCCCGGCCGCCGATTCCGTACGGGTGTCACGGTGACGCCGCCGGACCCCGGTCCGCCGCCGGAGCCCCGGGACTCCGGGGAGAGCGGCGGCGGTACGACACGGGAGCGCATCGCCGAACTCGCCCGGCGCAGGAGCCTGCTCGCCGGTCCGTACGACCCGCGCGCCGTCGAGCGGCAGCACGCCAAGGGCAAGCTGACCGCGCGCGAACGGGTCGACGCCCTGCTCGACCCGGGTTCCTTCGTCGAACTGGACGCGCTCGCCCGGCACCGCGGCCACCATCTCGGCGGGGAGCGGGAACGGCCCTTCGGCGACGGTGTGATCACCGGCCACGGCACCATCGACGGCCGCCGGGTCTGTCTCTTCGCCCAGGACTTCACCGTCTTCGGCGGCGCCCTGGGGGAGGTCTTCGGCGAGAAGATCGTGAAGGTGATGGACTTCGCCATCCGCACCGGCACCCCGGTCATCGGCATCAACGACTCCGGCGGCGCGCGCATCCAGGAAGGCGTGGTCTCCCTCGCCCTCTACTCCGCACTGGGCAAGCGGCATGTGGACGCGTCGGGAGTGGTGCCGCAGATCTCCCTGATGACCGGCCCCTGCGCGGGCGGCGCCGTCTACGCCCCCGCGCTCACGGACTTCGTCGTCATGGTCGACGGCATCTCCCACATGTTCGTCACCGGGCCCGAGGTGCTGCGCACCGTCACCGGTCAGGTCGTCGACCGGGAGACCCTGGGCGGGGCCCGCAGCCACAACACCGTCTCCGGTGACGCCCACTGGCTGGCCGCCGACGAGAAGGAGGCCTTCGCCTATGTGCGGCAGCTCCTGGGCTATCTGCCCTCCAACAACATGGAGGACCCGCCCGTCCGTCCCGCCCCCGGCGTGCCGGAGGAGTTCGGCGCGGCGGATCTCGCCCTGGACCGGCTGATCCCCGATGACCGCGGCCATCCCTACGACATGCTCGACGTGGTGCACACCGTCCTGGACGACGGCGAACTGCTGGAGGTGCAGCTCCTGTTCGCCCGCAATATGATCTGCGGGTTCGGCCGGGTCGAGGGCCGGAGCGTGGGGGTCGTCGCCAACCAGCCGGCCTTCATGGCGGGGGCGCTCGACATCGACGCCAGTGAGAAGGCGGCGCGCTTCATCAGAACCTGCGACGCCTTCCACGTGCCCGTGCTGACCTTCGTCGACGTACCGGGATTCATCCCCTCGCTCGACCAGGAGCGGGCCGGGATCATCCGCCGGGGCGCCAAACTCTTCTACGCCTACGCGGAGGCGACCGTTCCCATGATCACCGTCGTCACCAGAAAGGCCT
Source organism: Streptomyces sp. NPDC001889 (assembly GCF_053594535.1). NCBI lineage: Bacteria > Bacillati > Actinomycetota > Actinomycetes > Kitasatosporales > Streptomycetaceae > Streptomyces > Streptomyces sp. NPDC001889. Next base: position 31,954 of record NZ_JBSFER010000038.1, on the reverse strand, counting down.
ACGGCGGCGGGTACGGCGTGATGGGCTCCAAGCACCAAGGGGTCGATGTGAACCTCGCCTGGCCGACGGCCGAGATCGCGGTGATGGGCGGTGAGAGCGCCGTGGGCGTACTGCACCGGCGGGCGCTGGAGCAGGCGGCCGATCCGGCGGCCGAACGGGAGCGGCTGCGCGCCGCGTACGACCGGGCGCTCTGCAATCCGTACATGGCGGCGGAGCGCGGCTACGTCGACATGGTCATCATGCCCCACGAGACCCGGCGGCAGACGGCGGTGGCCCTGCGGGCGCTGAGCGACAAACGCGTCACCCGCCCCCCGCGCAAGCACGGGAACATTCCGCTGTGAGCCGGGACCGCGAGCCGCGCGTCCGGATTCTGCGCGGCGCGCCGACCGATGAGGAACTCGCCGCCGTGCTGGTGGCGCTGCGGGCGCTCAGCGCCGCGAGCGCCCTGCGCGCCCGGTGGAGCGAGGCCGCCCCCGGCTCGGCGGACCCGCGGCGCGGGGGCGGGCGCGCCCACTGGATTCGCCACCAGCCCGGCCGTCGCGGCCCGGGCGCCTGGCGCTGGAGCGGCTGGCACTGACGCGCCCGCCGGGGGGCCCGGGTGGCCCGGGGGACATGGGGGCCGCGCTCCCCTCCCGCCCCCGGGTGGGCTGGGCTGTCCCGGCCCCTGTCCCGGGGTGGACTGTCACGGTGGCGGGTGCTGTCGCCGTGCGGGTCGCACCACCCCGGCCCCTGTCCCGGGCCGGGTTGTCACGGTGCCGGCTGCGTCCGCCGGATGGGCTGCCGCTGTGCTCGCCCCTGTCGCCGCGCGGGTCGCACACCCCGACTCCTGTCCCGGGCCGGTCGTCACGGTGCCGGCTGCTGCCCCCCGGCCGTGCTGTCGCCGTCCCGGTCCCTGTCCCGGGCGGGTCGCACCGCCCGGGGCCGGTCGTCACGGTGCCGGCTGCCGCCGCTCCCGGCCGGGCTGTCACGGCGCCGAGCCGGGTGCCACCGCCGGGTGCCACCCCCGGGCGCTGCCCCCGGCCGGGACCACCCCCCGGCCCCTCACCCTCTCGGGCGTTCCGCCACCATCAGGACGTACCCCACCTCCGGCAGCTCCCCGGCCCGGGTGAAGGAGTCCGCCGACGCCAGGAACTCGATGTCCGCGCTCTCCTCGGCCGTGGCCCCCGCCCGGCCCAGGAACTCGGGGATCTCACGGTAGGAACGGCGCACCCGCTCCCCGATGTCGAGGAACTCGACCACGTCGAGACCGGCCCGCCGCACCGAACCCCAGTGCTCGTCGGGACTCGCGAGCGAGGGTGCCTGGAACACCTCGCACATGCCGTCGACCAGTTCCCCGGCCGCCCCGGTCACGGGCCGGCGCAGCATGAAGTCCGAGATCACGACCCGGCCACCCGGGCGCAGGGTCCGGCCGATCTCGATGAGCGCCTCCGCGCGGTCGGACATATGGGTGAGCGACTCGATCGCCCAGGCGGTGTCGAAGGACTCGTCGTCGAACGGCAGGGCCATGGCGTCCGCGAACCGGAAGGCGACCCGGTCGCCGAGGCCCGAGCGCTCCGCCCTGGCCCGGGCGAGCCCGATCTCCCGGTGGCTGATGGAGACCCCGGTGACCCGCGCCCCGGACTCGGCGGCCAGCCGCAGAGCGGGCCTCCCGGTGCCACAGCCCACATCCAGCAGCCGCCGCCCCGGCCCGGCGGCCACCCGCTCCGCGACCAGATCGGTCAGCCGGTCCGTCGCCTCCAGGAACGAACTGCCGTCGGAGTCGTTCTCCCAGTAGCCGAAGTGGATGTTCCCGTCGGCGGCCCCGTCCACCAGATCGGTGTTCCGGTCGTACAGTCCGCCGACACCCGCCGCGGGCGGGACGGCCTCCTGGCCCGTGTGCTCGTCGGTGTTCGCGTTCATGGGGGCTCCCTGCTGGGTGGACGGCCGGACGAGGCAAAGACCTATCAGAGGAGGAATAACCGCCCTCTCTCCCGCTCCGAATGACCGGTAACCGCACGGGAATTACCCGGCAATCCCGGTCCGTTCCCCTGTCCCGACCCCTGCCCCGGCCACCGCATTCCACCCCATCGGCCGAATACCGCGCTCTTGTCGGAAGAGCGGAGCGAGGAGCAGCATGAGGTGACCTCGCGCCCCGCCGTCCCCGGTCCGGCGCGCCCATTTCCCGGATACCGGAACCGCCCCGAAGAGCCGCCCTGTGGACTGGAGCGCATCATGGCCGAAGGAAGAAAACCACCCGTGACCGTCCTGGGTCTGGGCCTCATGGGAACGGCCCTCGCCGGGGCGTTCCTCGGCGCCGGGCACCCCACGACCGTCTGGAACCGCAGCCCAGCGAAGGCCGCGCCACTGGTCGCCCTGGGCGCGGTCCACCAGCCGGAGGCGGCGCGGGCCGTCGCCGCGAGCCCCCTGGTCGTCGCCTGCCTCACCACCTACGAGGCCACGCGCGAAACCCTGGAGCCCGCCGCCGGACAGCTGGCCGGACGCACCCTGGTCACCCTCAACAGCGGGACCCCGCCCGCCGCCCGCGCGATGGCCGCCTGGGCGGCCGGACACGGCGCCCGCTTCCTCGACGGATCGGTCATGAGCGTGCCCGACGCGGTGGGCCGGCCCGACACTCTTCTCCACTACAGCGGTGACCGCGCCGTCTTCGACGAGCACGCGGGCGCGCTCGCCGCGCTCGGCGGCGACACCGTCCACCTCGGCGCGGAGGTGGACCTCGCGTCCCTGTACGACTCGGCGCTGGCCGGGGCGCTGCTGCCGACGCTGCTCGGCTTCTTCCAGGGAGCCGTCCTCATCACGGCACGCGGACTGCCGGCCGGCTCACTGGTCCCGTACAGCGTGAAGTGGCTGGAGAAGATCGGCACGATCCTGCCGGCCCTGGCCGCGGAGATCGACTCGGGGGACTACGCGGAACCCGCCTCCTCCGTGGGCATCTTCCACGACGGGATCGAGGCGATGGCCGAGGACCCGGCGATGGGCGAGGAGGCGGACATCGACTTCTCCTGGCTCGCCCCGATCGCCGCGCTGCTGCGGCGCGCGGTCGCCGAGGGCCACCGCGAGCACAGCATCTCCGTCCTGACGGAACTGCTCAGAACACCCCCTCCGTCCGCACCGGAACGGGCACCGAGCCCGGCGGGCCCTTGACCACACCGGCCGCCGGCGCGGGCTCCGGCGCGACGGCCGGGGCCACGGGGGCGGCGAGAAGCACGGCGGGAGCAGGGGCGGCCGTCGTGGCGCTCGCCGGGAATCCTGTCATTCCCATCAGGAACCCGTCTGTGCTGAAGGATTACTCCTCGACCACCCCAGGACGCTCTCCGGACAATGCCGTTTCCCTTTCTCCCTGAGGGGTCTGCCGCCTCCTTTCCCGAAATGGTTGTACGGTGCGGCGTAACAACGCGGTGAGGGCTCCGGCTCCGGTGAACCGCCGGCCGGACCCGCCGGGAGAAGGACGGTCGCCATGCCCTCGCTCAACGCCGGTCCGCCGCCGGATGTCCTGGTGATCGGCGCGGGGCTCGCGGGTCTCGCCTGTGCCCGCGATCTCCGCTCCGCCGGGATCGACGCACGGATCGTGGAGGCGTCGGACGGCGTCGGGGGCCGGATGCGCTCCGACCGGTACGAGGGGTTCGTCGTCGACCGGGGCTTCCAGGTCTTCAACACCTCCTACCCCCAGGTGCGCCGCCGCCTGGCCCTGCGCGAACTGAGGCTGCGCCCCTTCACCCCCGGTGTGCTGGTCCACACCGACCACGGCCGGCTCCGCTTCGGCGACCCGACCCGGGGACCCCGGCGGCTCTCCGCGCTGCCCGCGCGCGAGGTCACCGTCCGGGACCTGCTGGCCCTGGGGGTGCTGTCGGCGCGTGACGCGCTCGCTCCCGCGCGGGTGCTGAAGAGGGCCGGGGAGCGCACCACCTGGACCGCGCTCGCCGCGGCCGGCTTCTCCGACGGCTTCGTCGAGAACTTCTTCCGCCCCTTCCTCTCGGGGGTCTTCCTGGAGGACGAACTGGAGACCTCCAGCCGGGTCTTCCACCTCGTGTGGCGGAGCATGCTGCGCGGCACGCTCTGTCTGCCCACCGCCGGGATCGGTGCCGTGCCCGCGCTGCTCGCCGACGCGCTGCCCCCGGGCGCGCTCCACACGGAGACCCCGGTCGAACAGCTCACCGACGGAGGCGCGCTGCTCGGCTCCGGCACCGAGATCGGGGCGCGCGCCGTGGTGGTCGCGACGGGCCCGGCGGGGGTGGCCGCGCTGCTGCCCGGCGTGGAGGTGCCGCCGTACCGTGTCGTCACCACCTACTACCACGCGGCCGGCGCCTCACCGCTGGGCGAACCGACCCTGCTCACCGACGGCCGCCGCCGCTTCCTCAACACCTGCGTTCTCAGTGATGTGGTGCCCGGGTACGCCCCGGCGGGCCGGAGTCTGATCGCGACCTCGGTCCTCGGCACGGACACACCGGGGCGCGAGAGCCGGGTGCGCGAGGCGCTGGCGGAGGCGTACGCCACCGGTACGGAGGGCTGGGAGCCGCTGACCGTGCGCACGGTGCTGGACGCCCTGCCCGCCATGGCGCCGCCGCAGCCGCTGAGCCGGACCACCCGGGTGGGCCCGGGGCGCTATGTCTGCGGCGACCACCGGGCCACCGGCTCGGTCCAGGGCGCGCTGGCGTCCGGAGCGCGCGCGGCCCGCGAGGTCCTGCGCGATCTGGGCCGCTGAATCCGCCGGCCCGGGGCCCCTGGGCCCGGCCGGCGGATGCGGTCCTCCGCATTCCGGTCGAATTTCAGCCGCGCCGGGCGCATCCATGCGGCCGATCCGGCCAGAAGGAGGGATACCGGGCGGGCCGTCCCGGTCATGGACCCGTCCTGACGCGGCCGTGGGGGAGTGCGTGCCCCGCCCCGCCGGGACCGTGCCGGTGACCGCCCCGCCCCGCCCCGCCCCGCGACACCGTCCAACCGCAGAACCGCAGAACCGCAGAACCGCAGAACCGCAGAACCGCGCAACCGGGAAACTCTGGAGAACGATGTCCCTCACCCCCCGCCGGGCCCGCTGGCTGGTCCCCGTCCTCCTGCTCCTCGTCTGGCTCGGCATCGGTGGCGCGCTCGGCCCCTACGCCGGAAAGCTCGGCGAGGTCGCCACCAACGACCAGGCCGCCTTTCTGCCGACGAGCGCGGAGTCCACCGAGGTCATCGAGGCCCAGCGGGCGTTCCAGCAGAACGAGACCGCCCCGGTGATCGTCGTCTGGACCGCCGACGGCGGCGGCCCCCTGCCCGAGGGCGCGCGCGGCGCGGCCGAAGCGGCCCGGGGCCCCCTGGCCGCGATACCCGGAGTGGTGGGGAAGGTCTCACCCGTGCTGCCGTCGGCGGACGGCCGCGCCCTTCAGGCGGTGGTCCAGCTCGGCCCGGACCTCGGCGACGAACTGCGGCCCGCGCTCGACCGGATTCGGCAGACCGCCGGGAGCGTCCCCGGCACCACCGCCGACCTCGCCGGACCCGCCGCGAGCCGGGCGGACCTCTCCGACGCCTTCGCCGGGATCGACGGCCTGCTGCTCGGGGTCGCCCTCGCCGCCGTGCTGGTGATTCTGCTGCTCGTCCACCGCAGCGTGCTGCTGCCGCTCGTCATCATCGTCGGGGCGGTCCTCGCGCTCGCGCTGGCCTGCGCCGTCGTCTACGCGCTCGCCGACCGGGGTGTGGTGCGGGTCGACGGCCAGGTCCAGGGCATCCTGTCGATCCTGGTCATCGGCGCCGCCACCGACTACGCGCTGCTGCTGACGGCCCGCTACCGGGAGGAGCTGCCGGTGCGGGCGGACCGGTTCGCCGCCGTACGGGCCGCGCTGCGGCACTCCACGGGGGCCATCGTCGCCAGCGCGGCCACCGTCGCGCTCGGACTGCTGGCGCTGCTCCTCAGCGATCTCACCAACAACCGGGCGCTGGGTCCGGTCGGCGCCATCGGTATCGTCTGCGCCGTCCTGAGCACCCTCACCTTCCTCCCCGCCGTTCTGCTGCTGCTGGGCCCGGCCGCCCACTGGCCCGCGAAGCCCCCTTCGGCCAGGAACGTGACCCCCGACGCCGACGGCGGGCTGTGGCACCGGGTGGCCGGGCTGATCGACCGGGCACCCCGCCGGGTCTGGGCCGCCACTCTCGCCGGGCTGCTGGTCTGCGCGGCCTTCGCGCCCGCGCTCACCTCCCGGGGCGTGCCACTGGACGAGATCTTCGTCCAGGACGCGCCCTCCGTCTCCGCCCAGCGGGTGCTGGCCCAGCACTATCCCGGCGGCTCGGGAAGCCCCGCCGTGGTCATCGCCGACGCCGACCGGGCCGGGCGGGTGACGGCCGCGGCTCGGGGAACCGACGGTGTGGCCGGCGCGGCGCCCGTCACCGACCGGGGCGGCCCCGGCCGCGGCGCGCCGCGTGTCGTCGACGGGCGGGTGCGGATCGATGTGACGCTGAAGGACGCGCCCGACAGCGACGCCGCCAAGGAGACCGTGGCCCGGCTCCGTACCGCCCTGCACGCCTTGCCCGGAGCGGACGCCCTGGTCGGCGGCTACACGGCGCAGCAGTACGACACCCGGGTCACGGCGGAACGGGACCGCACCCTGATCGTCCCGGTGGTGCTCGCCATCATCCTGGTCATCCTGATCGGCCTGCTCCGCTCGCTGGTGATGCCGCTGCTGCTGGTCGCCACCGTGGCGCTGAACTTCCTCGCCACCCTCGGGGTCTCCGCCCTGGTCTTCGAGGATCTGCTCGGCTTCAGCGGCACCGATCCCTCGGTCCCGCTGTACGGCTTCGTGTTCCTCGTGGCCCTCGGGGTGGACTACAACATCTTCCTGATGTCCCGGGTCCGTGAGGAGTCGCTGCGCCACGGAGTGCGCGAGGGGGTGCTCAGAGGGCTGGTCGCCACCGGCGGGGTGATCACCTCGGCGGGTGTGGTCCTGGCCGCGACCTTCGCCGCGCTCGGCGTCATCCCGCTCGCCTTCCTCGTCCAGATCGCGTTCATCGTCGCCTTCGGGGTCCTGCTCGACACCGTGGTGGTGCGGTCGCTGCTGGTCCCCGCGCTGGTGCGGGACATAGGACGCCTCGCCTGGTGGCCCGGCACACTCAGCCGGCGCCCCGAGCCCCCGGCCGCTCCGGGGCCCCCGCCCGCCCCCGGTTCGGCTCCACCCCGCTGAAGCGGACAGAACCTGTCCTCTTCCTCTGTCACGCTGGGGAGTGCCCGAGAGCGCGTACGACGACCGGAAGGACCCGATCACCGTGACGGCCCCCACCTCAGAGCCGCCGCCGCGTCCACGGGCGGGCCGTGGCACCACCGTGCTCGGCACCCGGCAGCTCAACCGCTCCGCGCTCGCCCGGCAACTGCTGCTCGACCGCTCCGGCATCCCGGCCGTCGACGCCGTGGCCCACCTCGGCGGCATGCAGGCCCAGGAGCCCCAGGAGCCGTTCACCGGGCTCTGGTCGCGGCTGCGCGGCTTCACGCCGGACGCGCTCTCGGATCTGCTGACGGACCGCGAGGTGGTGCGGATGCATCTGATGCGCCGCACCATCCACCTGGTCACCGCCGAGGACGCGCTGGCCTGGCGGGCCCGCCACGACACCATGCTGCGCCAGCGGGTGCTCGGGGTCTACCGGAACGAACTGGACGGGATCGACCTCGGCGAACTCGCGGCGGCCGGCCGGGCGGTCATGGCCGACGGCGAGCCGCGCTCGATGGGCGATCTCGCGCGGGCGCTCACCGACCGCTGGCCGGAGGCGGGGACACGGGCGCTGGGGGAGATGCTGATGGCCGCGCTGCTCCCGGTGGCGCAACTGCCGCCACGCGGCCTCTGGCGCGCCCGGGGCGGAGTGCGCAACGCCCTGCTCTCGTCCTGGCTGGGCCGCGAGATCGCCCCCCTGGACCCCGACCCCGCCGACCCGGTGGGCCAGGCGCTGGTACGGCGGTATCTGGCCGCGTTCGGCCCCGCCGCCACCGCCGATCTGCGCGCCTGGTCCGGACTCGCCGGGCTGCCGGCCGCGGTCCGCGCGATCCGCGGGGAACTGGTCGCCTTCCGCGACGAGAACGGCCGGGAGCTGCTCGACCTCCCCGACGCCCCGCGCCCCGACCCCGACACCCCCGCACCGGTACGGTTCCTGCCCGCGTTCGACAACGCGGTCCTCGGCTACCAGGAGCGCGGCCGGATCATCGACGACGCCCACCGGGGGCTGTCGGTCACCGGCGCCCGTCTCGTCCTGGTCGACGGCCGGACCTCCGCCACCTGGGATGTCGCGGAGGGCACCGTCACCGTCACCCCGCTGCGCCGTCTCTCCCGGGCCGAGCGGGCCGGCGTCGCGGAGGAGGGCGGGGCGCTGGCGCTGTTCCTCTCCGACCACGCGAGCGACCGGGTGCGGATCGACGGGACCCTCCCCTGAGGCCACCGGGGCGGATCAGCCCAGCGGCCCGCCGGCGATGGAGTCCCGGCACGCCGGGCACCGGGCCGAACAGCGGGTGCGCTCCTGGTCGGCGGCCAGCGCGGGCACCACCGACGCCAGGGTCTCGCGCACCGGATGGGCGGCCCAGCGGGCGGCGCCCACGGTCGTCGTACGGGCACGGGGGGCGAGCAGGGGTTCCAGCCGGGGGAACCCCTCCGAGCAGGAACCCACCTCCACCTGGACGGTACGGCCGTCCTCGGCCCTGGCCCAGCGCCGGAACAGCCGCCGCCCGGACTGCTGCTCGGCGAGATGGAGCACGGTCATCCGGTTCAGCCCCACACCGATGAGCAGGCTCCACCCGTTCCCTTCGGCCAGCGCCCGCAGCGGCGCGTACACATCCTCCGCGCTCTGGTCGCGGACGAGCGCCGGCGCGTCCGGGCCGAGGGCGGCGAACGAGTTCAGCGGGTGCCCGCCGCGCCGGACACCGGGGCGGGCGAGCAGCGCGGCCGGGAAGGCGCCGAGCCGGGGGTTGACCAGTCCGCAGCCGGGTGAGTAGACATCGGGCGCGGCCAGGGGCTCGCGCGGCCACGGCCGGGCGTAGTCCAGGCCGTTGCGCGCCGGGCGCATCGACGGCTCCGCCGGGGGCGCCACCCCGAAGTGCGGCTCGGTGAAGGCCGGTACGAGCACGGTGCAGCCACGCCCGACGAGGGCGTCGGCCACGGCGTCCGCGCCGCCGTCGAGCGGCTCCCCGAACGACCGCAGGGCCGCGTGGACCAGGACCGGCAGCCCGCCGAGCCCCAACTCGTCCACGGCCCGCCCGAGCTGTTCCGCGCTGATCGCCACCCGTCCTCCTCCATCGGCTCCGGGCGGTACCGCCGCCCCGGACCGACGGTACGCCCCGGACCGCCCGCCGGGGCAACCCCCCTCCGGCCCGGGGGAGGCCCCGAGGGCCCGGCCCGCCCGGCTCACCGGCCCCGCCCGCCCGGCCGGTGGGCGCGGCCGTCACCCCGCGGCACCGAGGCTCCCGAAGGGCGGGCCGCGCGGCGGAGTCCGGGACTTTCCCGATGGGGCGGACGGCCACCACGGGGGCCTGCTACCAAGGAGACCCGTACCCGCACCGACCGAAAGGCCCCCCATGTCCGACGAGTTGCTCATCCGGAAGATCGGCCACGGCTTCGACCACCTCGACCGGGACGGCGACGGCCGGCTGACCGAACACGACCACGTGCTGATGGGACGGTCGGTCGCCGCCTCCCTGGGGCACGCCGAGGGGTCGGAGGCCGAACTGCGGGTCGTCGCGGCCTATCTGACGATCTGGCGCGAACTGCACCTGCCGCATCTGCCCCCGGGAGCCGAGTCGGTGAGCCGCGCCGAGTTCATCGCGTCCACCCGGAGGCTGGCCGACGACCCGGCGGCGGCCCGGGCGACACTCGGCGCCCTCGCCGAGGCGTTTCTCGCGGTCGCCGACACCGACGGCGACGGAGCGGTGGACGGAGAGGAGTTCTTCGCCTTCCAGCACGGACACTTCCCCGGACTGGCGCGCCAGGACGCGGCCGAGGCGTTCCGCCGTCTCGACCGGGACGGCGACGGCCGGCTGTCCCAGGAGGAGTTCACCGGAGCCATCGTCGAGTTCTGGGCGAGCCGTGACCCGGAGGCCCCGGGCACCTGGTGGACCGGAACCACCGACTTCGCCCCGGGCCCGGAAGCCGCTTGACCCTCCCCCTGTGTGAACCTCTGGACTGGTCGCTCGTCCCGGCCACCTCGACGGAGGGCTCCACATGATCCCGTACCACGGCTCCGGCCCCTACTGCTACACCCACTCGCTCAGGATGGCCGCGGGGGCGGACGAGCTTCCCCCGCCGGCCGTGATCGAGACACTGACCGGCTCGCCCTTCGGGTTCCAGCTCATCGGCGGCACCCTGCCGCTGTTCGACCCCTACAGCTGGGACCCGGGGTACGGCCTCGACCAGGCCATCGACCTCCTGGGCCTGAGCTGCGCGCACACCTCCGGAGGCACACCGGCGCAGGCGTACGCCCGGCTGCGGGACGCCTGTTCCCGGGGCCCGGTGCTGGCCGGACCGGTGGATCTGGGGCTGCTGCTCTACCGGCCGGGCACCCCCGAGCCGGGTTTCGGGGACCACTACGTGGCGGTGCTCGCCGCCGACGACGGAGCCGTACTGCTGCACGACCCGGAGGGCCATCCGTACGCGACACTCTCCGCGCCGGCCTTCCTCGACGCCTGGCGGGCGGAGACGGTCACCTACAGCGACACACCGTATGTGATGCGGTCGGACTTCGTACGGGAGCGGAAGGTGACCCCGGCCGAGGCCCTGCGGCGGTCGCTGCCGGGGGCGGTCGCCTGGCTGTCCGGCCGTACCGACCTCCCCGTACCGCCCGGGACGCTCGGTGGCGCCGAGGGGATCGAGGCCTTCGCCGGTCTGGTGGAGCGGGGGCTGGAGCAGGGCACCCGGGACGTGCAGAGCGGCTTCGCGATCCGGGTGGGCGCGCGCCGGCTCGCCGACGCGTCCGTCTGCCTCTCCCTCCTGGAACTCCCCGGCGCCGCGGCGGCCGCGGCGGAGCTAGCCGTCCGGGTCGGCTCGCTCCAGGAGCCGCTGACCACCGGTGACGACCGTGTTCTGACGGGCCGTCTGCGCGGGCTCGCCCCGGGGTACGAGCGGCTGCGGGAGGCACTCGTGGACGCGACCGGACCCTCCGCCTCCGGCGGGGACGACGACACCTGGACCGACGGCCCGGCGGAGCACCGCGCCGCTCCGAGCCGTGCCCCGATGTGATGGCCCGTGATGGCCTCCGGGGCGGGCAGAATGTCGCGGGTCACGCTCTCCGCCGAGGCGCGCGGGGGCCATCGGCCCCGCCCCCACCGGGCGGGACCCCACGGGCCGGCGGCGGGAGCACCGGGCGGTGGCGTCGGCCGGCGACGGCACGCCACCCGTGAGCGAGGACGGTCGGTCATGAGCGGACGCGGGCGGACACTGCCCTACGAGAGCACGGAGGCCGCCTCGGCCTTCGGGCTCGGGCTGCACCATGTGCAACTCACCCTGCCGCCGGGCAGGGAGGAGGACTGCCGTCGTTTCTCCGTGGACGTCCTCGGCATGACCGAGATCCGGGAAACCCCCGGCGCTGGCCGCGCGCGGTGGTCTGTGGGTGCGCGCGGACGCCCTGGAGCTCCATCTCGGCGTCGAGGAGGGCTTCCGCCCGTCCCGCAAGGGGCACCCGGGCATCCTCGTCGCCGACCTCGACGCCCTGGCCGAGCGGCTGACCGCCGCGGGCACGGCGGTGACATGGGACGACGGCTTCCCCGGCCACCGGCGCTTCTTCGTCGACGACAGCCATGGGAACCGGCTCGAATTCCTCTGCCGCCAGAGCCCCGAGGAGCACGGGCGCGAGGACGACCGGCCGGGGCACGCGCCCTGAATCCCGGCCCCGCCGGCCCGGCGGCGTACCCGCTCCCGGCCCGGCGGTGGCCCCGGAGCGGGTCGGGTGCCGGACCGGGCCGCGCGGACCACGGACGCACGACCCGCCCGCCGGGGCCCGGCCGGCCGTGCGGACCGCCCGCCCGGACCCCGGTCACCACGCGCTCGCCCCGGCTCCCCGGCGGGCCGGACACCCGGCCGGGCCCCGGCGGTTCCGGGCCTGCCGGCCCGGCCGGGCCCCGTGATGTCGAGGGGGCGCGGCAGGGCCGACCCGGCCGCGCCCCCTCGACATCACGGAACGCGGAGTGAGTATCCGTACTCACGTCCGCGCGGCGCTTCTGGACCACGATGATGATCACATCGAGACCAGGAGGACCCACCCCATGCTCAGCCGCCTCGCCGATGCCCTGGTGCCCGCCGTCGGACGTCTGACGGTCACCACCGGTGCGGGCGCCGACTTCGCCCCGGGCAGCATCATCGCGGCCAACCACACCTCGCTCGCCGATCCGGCGGTGGTGCTGGCCGCGCTGCGCCGGCTCGGTGTCGAGCCGGTGGTGATGGCCACCGCCGGGCTGTGGCGCGTTCCGCTGCTCGGCCGCGCCCTCACGCGCGAGGGGCACATCCCCGTGCACCGGGGGGACCGGAGGGCCGCCGGGGCCCTGGACGAGGCCGCCGCCGCTCTCGCCCGCGGGCGGCTGGTCCTGATCTACGGCGAGGGACGGCTGCCGCGCCGCCCGGACGCCGCCGAGGCGGCCCCGGAGCCCTTCCGCAGCGGACTGTCCCGGCTCGCCGATCGCACCGGCGCCCCCGTCATCCCCCTGGGGCAGGCGGGGGCCCGGCGCATCACCTCGGGAAGCCGGGCGAAGCAGCTCGCGGGAGCGCTCACCGCACCCCTGCGCCGGCCGGGTCTGCATGTCCATGTGGGAGCCCCGGTGCTGCTCGCGGGGGAGCCGTCGGACCGTACCGAACGCGCCCACGCGGCGGTGACGGCGGCCTGGCGGACGGCCGCCGGGCACCTCGGCGAGCCGGGGCCACCGGCCACCTGGGTGCCGCCGGTCCCCCGGCGAGGGCTCGCGGGGTCGCGCCGCCGGGAACGCGGAACGGTTCCGCCCGGCCGGTGACGGTGGCGCGGGGGAGCGGGGCCGCTGTCGCGCGGAGCGCGGCGTACGGGACCCGGCCGTCCCCGGGCGTGTGCCACGGACGGGACCGGCCGGGTGGGGCGGACCCCGCCCGGCACGGCCGTCTCACCGGCCGTCTCACCGGCCGGGTGCGAGGACGGCGGTGAGCACGGCGGTCAGCCGGCCGGCGTCCAGCGGCTCGTCGCGCATGACCGCGTGGAGCGTCGCTCCGTCCAGCGCCGCGACGAACGCTGCGGCGGTGGCGGGGTCGTCGGTGTAGCGGTGGGCGAGCCGGGTGGCCAGCGCGATCCAGAGTTCGGCCGCGGGGCGCAGGGCGGGGCGGCGGGCGGCCTGGAGATACAGCTCGTACTCGGCGAGCGTGCGCTCGCGGCGCCGGTTGAGGTGGTCGGCCAGATGCGCGCAGAGCTCGGCCGGTGTGCTGTCCGCCGGCAGGGTGCGGGCCAGCTCGGCGGCGTAGGCGTCGGCGCTGTCGGTCAGGGCCGCGGTCAGCAGGTCGTCGACCGAGGGGAAGTGGTAGGTCGCCACCGACTTGGGCACCTGGGCCTCGGCGGCCACCGCCCGGTGGGTGACCGCGCCGGGCCCGCCCCGGTGCACCACCCGCACGGTGGCGTCCAGCAGTTGCCTTCTGCGCTGTTCACCGCGGCGCCGGCGGCCGTCGGCCTCGGGTTCAGTGGGCACCGCCGGCCTCCAGTGCGACAACGCCCCCGACCACCAGGGCGAGCCCGCCGATCTGCACCCAGGTGAGGCTCTCCCCGAGGAACACCGCACCGATCAGGGCCACCAGCGCCACCCCCGCGGCCGCCCAGATGCCGTACGCGGTGCCCATGGCCATGCCCCGCTTGAGCACCACGGCCAGCAGCGTGAACGCGGTCACATAGCCGGCCACGACCAGCACGGTCGGCACGAGCTTGGAGAACCCGTCCGACATCCGCAGCGAGACCGTCGCCGTCACCTCCGCCGCGATCGCCCCCATCAGGATCAGCCAGGTCACCATCGGTCTCTCCGCTCCTCAAAACTAGCTGGACGTTTGTCCAGCTAGTTCCACTGTACGCCACACCGCCCGGCACACAAGCGCACCGGAGGCGGTGCGGGCGGGGGCTCCGGCGGGGCGAGCGGGCCGGAAGCGCCTTCCCGGGGGCTCTCGTGCGGTGGGCGGAGCGGCGGGTGGGAGGATGCCCGTCATGGATGTCGTCGCGAGGAACAATGTGGTGGTCACCGGCCCCGAGGACGGTCGGGTCGTGATGCTGGCCCACGGCTTCGGCTGTGACCAGAACATGTGGCGGCTGGTGGTTCCCGCGCTCGCCGAGAGGTTCCGGCTGGTGCTGTTCGACTATGTGGGCTCGGGCCGCTCGGACCTGTCGGCGTGGAGCGAGCAGCGGTACTCCTCGCTGGACGGCTACGCCCAGGACGTGGTGGATCTCTGTACGGAGCTGGACCTGCGGGACGTCGTCCTCGTCGGGCACTCGGTGAGCGCGATGGTCGGCGTCAGGGCCGCCGAGCGCCTCCCGGACCGGATCGCCTCCCTCGTCATGGTCGGCCCCTCGCCCCGCTACATCGACGACGACGGCTACCGGGGCGGGTTCAGCGCGGCGGACATCGACGAGCTGCTGGAGTCACTGGACTCCAACTACCTGGGCTGGTCGGGCGCCATGGCGCCGGTGATCATGGGCAACCCCGACCGCCCGGAACTGGGCGACGAGCTGACCGCGGCGTTCTGCGCCACCGACCCGGACATCGCCCGCGTCTTCGCGCGCACCACCTTCCTCTCCGACAGCCGCGCCGAACTGGGGTCGGTGAAGGTGCCCACCCTCGTGCTGGAGTGCGCCCAGGACGTGATCGCGCCCAGGGAGGTCGGCGCCTATGTCCACGCCGCCGTCCCCGGGAGCCGGCTGATCACCCTGGAGGCGACCGGGCACTGCCCGCAGCTGAGCGCCCCCGAGGCCACCGCCGGGGCGATAGCCGCCTTCGCGGCGTCGGCCTCGTGATGAGCGTCACGGGCCAGGTGCCCGAGCCGGGCGAGGAGGACCAGGACGCGATGGACGCACGGTTCAGCGCGCTGCTGGAGGACAGCGCGGAGGACCTGTACGAGTCGGCGCCCTGCGGCTATCTCTCGACGCTGATGGACGGCACCATCGCGAAGATCAACACCACTCTGCTGGAGTGGCTGGGCCTGCCCCGGGAGCAGGTGGTCGGCAGGTCGCGGTTCGCCGATCTGCTCACCGTGGGCGGCAAGCTCTACCACGAGACGCACTTCGCGCCGCTGCTGCGGATGAACGGCGAGATCAGCGGAATCGCCCTGGAGATCAGGACATCCGGCGGCGACCGGCTGCCCGTGCTGGTCACCTCCAGGGTGAAGACCAGCGACGACGGCGAGCCGCTGCTGATCCGCACCACGGTCTTCGACGCCCGGGACCGCCGCGCCTACGAGACCGAGCTGCTGCGGGGCCGGGAGGTGGCCCGGGAGGCCCAGCAGGCCGCCGAGCGGGCCCGCGCCCGGGCCGAGGCCGACCGCGCGCGGCTCCAGGAGGCCCTCGCGGTCCTCCAGCGCAGCCTGCTCCCCTCCGCCCTGCCCGAGGTCCCGGGCCTCGAAGTCGCCTCCTACTACCACACCGCCTCCCCGGACCTCCTCGGCGGCGACTTCTACGACCTGTTCGCGCTGGACGGGAAGCGCTGGGCCTTCTTCCTCGGCGATGTGTGCGGCAAGGGCCCGCAGGCCGCCGCCGTGACCTCTCTGGCGCGCTACACGCTGCGCGCCGCGGCCCTGCACTCTCCCGACCCGGTCCACGCCCTGACCACGCTCAACACCGTCCTCCACGACCGCTACACCGGCGGCGACCCCCGCTACTGCACCGCGGTGTTCGGGATTCTCGAACCCGGTCCCGGCGGCTGCGCCGTGCGGCTGGCCTCCGGCGGCCACCCCTCGGCGCTCATCCGCCGGGCCGACGGCACCGCGGCGTATCTCCCCACCCCCGGCGGGATGCTGATCGGTGTGCTGCCCCGGGCGGAGTTCACCCCCGCCCACACGGTGCTCCACCCGGGCGACACCCTGCTGCTCTACACCGACGGCCTGACCGAGGCGCGGACCGGACCGGACCGCGCCCTCTTCGGCGAGGACGCCCTGCGCGCCTTCACCGCGCGGCTGGAGGCGACCGGTCCGCACGGGATGACCGCCGCGCTGACCGGACTGCTCGCCGGCTTCGGCGACGGCCTCGACGACGACACCGCGCTCCTGGCGCTCGGTGTCCCCGCCCCCGTCCCGACCAGCCCCCGGGTGACGAACTGAGATGAAACCGCTGACGATCACCGCCCGAGACGCCGCCACCGGTCCCGTCCTGGAGATCACCGGCGACCTCGACCACGAGAGCGCCGATCTGCTGCGCGGGTCCGTGGAACGGCTCGCACTCGCCCCCGGGCGGCTGCTGGTCCTGGACCTGGGCGGGCTGGACTTCTGCGACTCCAGCGGCATCACCGTACTGCTGGCCGCCCGCCACACCGCGACGGTGGCCGGGGCCGGCATCGCGCTGGCCGCCGTGCCCGCCAATATGCGCCGCGTCCTGAGCATCATCGGTCTGGACCGTGTCTTCGTCTGCCACCCGGACACCGCCACAGCTACAGCCACCGCCGCAGCCACCACCCCGGCTTCCGGGCGCGGGGCCGCCGGCGCCGGGTCCTGAGCATCCGGTCCGTCCCGTGCGAACACCGGCCCCGGCGCGGGTACCCACGGCCGGGGGTATCGACGGGTGATCAGCGCGGGATCACCGTGATGACCACGGTATCCGCGGTGATGGGCATGAGATCCAGACAGGTGTAGACCATGAGAACGGCCGGATAAGCGCCGTATGCCAGGTGCTTCCCGGGGGTACACGGCTTTTGCCCGCGGCCGGTTACGGCTCGTGCGCACCCGGCCGCCACACCACCATCGAGGACAACGGATCAGGCCGGGAACGGCCCCCTGCCCCACCGATGAAGGACCACGGCACGGCATGCACCCACCCCGCACACTCCCCGAAACTTCCGCGACCAGGGCCGGCCGCGCCCTGTGCGCCGGACTCGCCCTGGCGATGCTCGCCGCCGCGACCGAGGCTCTCCTCGGACCGGCGTCCGGCTGGTGGGACCCCGCCCTGGTCCTGGTGTGGGCCGCCCTCCCCGCCGAGTTCGCCCTCTGGGCGGTTCTGCGCGCCCGGGAGAAGCGCGCGGCCTCGGACCGAGGGGACCGGCGACGGCGGGCGGTGCGGCCGGCGGGCGCGGGACCGGCGAGCGGCGGCACCGGCGCCCACGGCCCGGCGGAGCGGTCCCGGTGCCCGGGGCGGGATGTCAGCGCCGGGAGAAAACCGGGGTCCAGCGACCGCTGTGACGGAGGTCGCCCTCGCGGAAGCCGGACAGCGGCGTGGGGCTGCCTCCGTCCATGCCCGCCAGGACCAGCCGGTTGCGGAACTCGCCCCTGCCGGGGTCGCACCGCTCGGGGTCGCAGCTCCAGGCGATGAGCGCGTCGTCGTCGGCCCAGGCGAGCAGCTGCTGACCGGGCACGAGCGCGGCACGCTCGCCGCTGCCCGCGTCCAGCACCTCGGACACGATCCTGCCGCCGTCGCCCGCGAACTTCCCCGTGACGTGCTTGCCGTCGGGGGAGAGGGCCGCGCCCGGACGGCGCAGGGCCGCCTGCCGCTCCGGGGCGGGCACCTCCGTGCCGTCCACGGTGTAGAACACCTTGCCCGCCGCGCTGTCCCAGGGTTCCCACAGCAGGGCGCCGTCACGGCTCCAGTGGAGATCCTGGCGCCCGCCGCCACCGGCGAACCCGCGGCCCTGGCTCCGGGGCGGGCGCTCGGTGAAGTCCGCCCGCCCGGAGGCGACATCGATGACATGGAAGCCGGTGCGGCTCGGCCTGGGCCCCGGCACCGTCCTGTCGTTCACCCGGCGCGACGCGTCCTTGAACAGACCGTCCGGGTCGAGGCGGTACGCGGTGGCCACCAGGCGCGTCCCGTCGGGCGAGAACCGCACCCCGCCGACGCCCCGGTCCACCGTGATCCAGCGCTCCACCTCGTGTGTGGCCAGGTTCAGCAGTCCGATGCGGTTGACGGGCAGACCGCGCTCCAGCACGGCGGCGGTCCGCATCCCGGGGGCCACGTCGAGCCAGGCCCACGCGGTCGGCCTGTACCGGCCGCTGGTCGTGTCGAGGAGACTCCACGCGTAGGTGACGGCGCCGTCCCCGTTCGCGCGCCGCACGGTCCTCCCGGTGAAGTACGCCGAGACGGCGGTCCTGCCCGCGGCGATGAGGTCACGCGGGGGCGATTGGTCCGGGTGCGCCAGCACATCCGTGGCCGGGAGTCCGCCCGGCGCCCGCCCGTGCCCGCGGTCGCCGCCGTTGCCGCTGCCACCGCTGATGGTCTGCGACACCACGATGCCCAGGGCGACGGCCACCGCGACGGCGCCGGCCACCGCGGTGGCCCGGACCCCTCGGCGCCGGCGTGGACGGGGGTTCCGCTCGGCGCCACCGGACGCCCCTGCCCCCGGTGCGGTGTCCGCGACCGTCCTCCGGGCGGGCTGTTCCTGTGTCATGGCGGTACCTCCACGGGAGAGGACAGGGCTCGCGGATGGCCGGCCGTGTCTCCACGACCCTGTCCGGGACGGCCGGTGCGCCGGCGCGGCAGGGGGCTCGCGAATCCGCGGGGCGGGGTCCCCACCGCCGTCGGGCTGGTGGCGGCCCCGCCCCCGGTGCCGCCGGCCTCACCTCACGAGGTCGCGGCCATGGGCGCGTGTGCGCATGTGCGAGAAACGCGGCGCGAGACGCGCGACCGGCTCACCCGGAGGCGGTCACGGTGCTTCTCATTCGCGCGACGCGGGCGGGAATCCCGCTGAATTCAGGCTTATTCGTTGAACCACTCGGACTTCACGTCCGGACCGCCACCGTTCCACGAGAGCTGCATCTGGTAGGAGCCGAGCTGGCCGACGTTGTAGCCCTTCTTTCCACAGCCGGCGTCGCCACCGTCCTCGATGTAAAGCTTCTCATTGTAGTTGTTGTCGATCAGGCGGCCGGAAACGCCGTGGCCGTCCGCCTTGGTGTCACAGACCTCGAACATGTCACCGTTGTCGATGAAGGTCATCTTGCCCTGGCCGCCCGGGAGCGAAATCACCTTGTTGCTGACGAGGGGCCCGGCCTCGGTGGCCTGG
Source organism: Streptomyces sp. NPDC001889 (assembly GCF_053594535.1). NCBI lineage: Bacteria > Bacillati > Actinomycetota > Actinomycetes > Kitasatosporales > Streptomycetaceae > Streptomyces > Streptomyces sp. NPDC001889. The sequence goes on along the minus strand of NZ_JBSFER010000038.1, from coordinate 12,840 downwards.
GCCGTCGAAGCGGTGCCGGCGAACGCCAGGGCCATGGCCGCGCCCACCACAGCTGTGCGGGTGAATGGTGTCATCACGGATCTCCTTTTCCCTGCTGGACTGCGGAGCTGCCCGAGGGCCTCCCCCATGGTCGGCACCGACCTTAGGCACATGGTGATCACTGGTAAACGGAGTTGGTTCTGCCCCGTCTTTCGATGTGTTCACGGAAAGTGACCGGAATGGGGAGTTCCAGTGGTCGATGGCGCGACAAAGGGGCACAGAATCAAGGGTGATGGGACCGTGCGGCGCACGCTCTGGTGACAGGTATCACTGGGTAATCGAATGACATCACGCTGTCCGGTGCGCCGGCCCCGGCCGAGGTGCCCGGCACCCCCGTGGCCGCGTCCACTAAGCTCCTTGGCATCCACAACGAAGGGCGGAACGGGCATGCGCACCTGGATGCCGCGACAGTGGGGAGTGGCGATCGTGGTGGCCGCCCTCGCGGCGGTGGCGATCGGAGTACCGACCGGTGTCGTCCCCACCGGACTCTTCGGGCGGATGACCCCCGTCCTCTGGTGGAACTACCCGGTCTGGGCGGCCGGCTCCGTCCTCACGGGCCTGCTCGCGGGCACCTACGCCGGTGGGGCGCGGCCCCGGGCCGGCGAGAGGCCCCACGGCGGGCGCGCGCTGGCGGCGGCGGCGCTCTCGGCCCTCGCGGTCGGCTGCCCCGTCTGCAACAAACTCGTGGTGCTCGCGCTCGGGATGAGCGGGGCGATGTCCTACTGGGCCCCCGCGCAGCCGGTGCTGGCCGTCGCCTCGCTCGCGCTCCTCGGCCATGCCCTCGTACGGCGTCTGCGCACCGCGGACGCCTGCCCGGTACCGGCCGCCGCTGCGCCCGCCGTTCCGGCTGCTCCGGCTCCGGCTCCGGCTTCCGAGAGGGCGCCGGCCGCCCCGCGCGGGGACGGCCGCTGACGCCGGCGCGCCGCGCGGACGGCCGGACCCCCGGTCAACCGGTCAGACCCGCACACCCCACATGAACGGCATACCGCTGCGCGCGATGGACTCGTAGCGCACGTTCGCCCCGGGCTTGGGGGAGTGGAGGATCTGGCCGTTGCCGGCGTAGAACCCCACATGGCTGAGGTCGGTGCGCATGATGATGAGGTCGCCGGGCTTGAGGTCGGAGAGGGAGTTGATCCGGGTGCCGATCTGGGCCTGCGCCTGCGAGGTGCGGGGAATCGACACATTCGTCTGCTTGAACGCCCAGGACGTCAGCCCGCTGCAGTCGAAGGAGCCCGGCCCGGTCGCCCCCCACACATAGGGCATGCCGACCCTGCTCTTGGCCGCGTCGAAGGCCGATGCCGCGCGCTGGGACCCACTGGCCTCGTTGCCCAGTTCCGTCCGCTCGCTGGCCCGGTCGGCCCGCTCCTCCTTCTCGGCGATCCTGGCCCGCTCCTTGGCGGAGAGGGTGTTGAGGAGCCGCTGCGCCTCGGCGAGCTTCCCCTGGATCTCGTTCTTCTTCTCCCGCAGCTCCGTACGGGTGTCGCCCAGGTCCGCCAGCTTCTCGGACGCCTGCCGGCGCTGCTGCTGGAGATCGCGCTGCTGCGTCTGGAACTGCTCCAGCTCGATCGCCTGCCGGTCGCCGAGCCGGTCGAGGGCGGACGCCTTCTCCAGATACCGATCGGGGTCGGAGGAGAGCAGCAGCTCCATGGAGGGGTCGATTCCGCCACTGCGGTACTGGGCGCCGGCGATCGAACCGAGCCGGTCGCGCAGCCCGTTGAGGTCGTCCTGCTTGCGGGCGGCGGTCTCCTGGAGGGTCTTGACCTGCTTCTCCAGCTTGCCCGCCGCCTCCTTGGCCCCGTTGTACTTCTCGGTGGCCTGGGTGGCCTCCTCGTACAGCCGGTCGATCTGCGCCTGGACGCCCTTCTTCCGGGGGTCCGGGAGCGGGTCGGCCGAGGCCGACTGGGTCGACATCGCGACGGCCGCGGCGGCCGTCGCCGTGAGAGCGGCGGTGTACGCGGAGCCGGCCTGCTTGGGACGGCGGTGACGACGGTGGGAGGCCACGGGGGCGCGCTCCTTCTTCCTCGGCCGCCAACGAGGAGCACCCTGCTGCCCCGGCTCCGCCCCCGGGGGCACGGATGCGGCGATGAACCTCCGCGGCCACCCTGCCGGGTGGCCGACTGTTCGAAGGCACCGTAAGGCTAATCCGCTTAGCTGATTGGTTTCAACCGGGGTGCCCGGGGAGGTTGGGGAGCAAGGTGCGGCCCCGGGCCGTCCGTTCAGGGGGACGCCGGGGTCCGCAGGGCCGCGAGGGTGGTCTCCAGGCCGGTGCGGTCCGGCCGGTTCCAGGGGAGCTTCCCGAGGAGGGCGGCCAGGGCACAGGTGTTGGAGAGGGCGGAGTAGACGAGCCCGGCGGCGATTCCCGCGGAGAACAGCTGGAAGGCGGGGTGGACCAGGAGTCCGAGCAGCAGGCCCAGCAGGACGAGGGAACCGGCGGTGAGGCGGACCTGGCGGTCCATCGCCCAGCCGGCCCGCGCCTGGGCGGGGCGGTGCAGTTCGCCGCCGGTGGCGGACCAGGCCGCCGTGCCGCCTTCCAGAGTCGCCGCCGTGACGCCCTCCCGGGCCAGCAGCGCGCAGGCGTTCCGCGAGCGCGCCCCGGAGGCGCAGACCAGGAGGAGCCCGCCCCGGCCCGCTGCCTCGCGCAGGGCGGGCAGGGCCCGGTCGAGGGAGTCGAGGGGGATGTTGAGGGCGGTGGGTATGTGTCCGCCGGCGTACTCGCCGGGGGTGCGTACATCGATGACGGTGAGGGTGTGCAGACGCTCGCGGGCGAGGTCGGCGGTGAGGGTGGTGTCCATGGCGCGGTTCCTTCTCGGCTCGGTACGGGTCGGGGTCGGTACGGGTCGGGGTCGGTACGGGTACGGGAGGGGGTCGGGGCCGGCGGGGCCGGTCAGACGACGCTGTCGAGGAACATGAGGGCGGCCACCGCCAGCAGGACCTGGGCGAAGACCCGCTGGAGACGCGGTCCCGGGACCTTCGCCGCGAGCCGTCTGCCGTCCCAGGCGCCGAGGATCGCCGCTCCGGTGAAAGGGGCGACGACGGCCCAGTCGAGACCGCCGGCGGTCCCGGCGCGGGTGGTGAGCGCGGCGATCGAGTTCACCGCGACGACCAGCAGTCCGGTGCCGACGGCGGCCCGCATCCGCAGGCCGAGCACCCCTGTCAGGGCGGGCACGGCGAGAAACCCCCCGCCCACGCCCAGGGTGCCGGTGAGCGCGCCCAGCCCGGCACCGGCGCCCACCGCACGGGCCGGCCGCACGGGCCGCTCCTCGGCCGGCGGGGCGGGGCGGAGCATCCGCAGGGCCGCCAGCGCCGCGATCACCGAGAACGCGGCGGTCAGGACCGGGCCGGGGAGCCGGCTCGCCGCGAGGCCGCCGAGCATGGCGGGGCCGATGCCCGCCGCGGCGAACAGCAGCCCGGCCCGCCAGCGGACATGGCCGTCCCGGGCGTGTCCGACCAGGGCGGTGAGCGAGGTCACCGTGACGATGATCAGGGCCGCGGTGGCGGCGGCGGCGGGGCTGAAGCCGAGCGCGTAGATCAGCGCGGGGACGGCCAGTACGCTCCCGCCGCCACCGAGCCCGCCCAGCGCCAGGCCGACCACCGCTCCGGCCACCAGGGCCACGACGAGCACACTCATATGAGCGCGCCCGGGGTCCGGCCCGGCGCCGGGCGCGGGGTGCCGGGGGAGTGCCCGGCCCGCGCGCCGGGGCCGCCGGAAGCGTCGGAGGTATCCCGGGTGTCGGAGGTATCCCGGGTGTCGGCAGTGTCGTGGGTCGCGAGGACCGCGGGGGCGCGTGCGGCGTCATGGGGGCAGCGGGGCACGGCGGGGCTCCTTCCGGTGCCGGGAAGAGGGAGGGGTGGGTGCGGCTCAGCCGCTGGTACGGATGGCCAGGCCCGCCTCGGCGGCCCGGTCGAAGCCGTCATCGACGGCGACCACGTCCCGCCCCGCCGCCGCGAGCAGCGAGGCCGCGATCCCGGCCCGCATCCCCCCGGCGCAGTGCACCCAGACCGTCCCGGCGGGCACCTCGTCGATCCGCCGGTGCACGGTGTGCACGGGGAGGTGGACCGACCCCTCGATGTATCCGCCCGCGCGCTCGGAGTCCCGCCGGACGTCCAGCACCACCGGCTCCGCGCCCCCGCGGATCTCCCCGGCGAGCTCGGCGAAGACCGCCCGGCGGAACGACGCCGGGGCCTCACCGGGCCGCAGCCAGTCGGCGGGGCCGCCGGTGGCCGCCGCGGCTGGCCGGTCGATGCCCACCCGTACCAGCTCGCGCTGCGCGTCGGCCAGCTGCCCGGGCGACTCGGCGAGCAGCGTCACGGGCCTGCCCCACGGGATCATCCACGCGAGATAGGTGGCGAGCTTGCCGTCGGCCTCGAAGTTGAACGATCCCGTGACGTGTCCGGCGGCGAACGCGACCCGGTTGCGCAGGTCGACGACCCACTCGCCCGCCGCGAGCCGGGCGGCTATGGACTCGGCGTCCGCGGGTGCCGGAGCGGTCAGATCGACCGGCTCGGGCCCCGCCGCGTTCGCCGGGCCCATATGGGCGTAGTACGCGGGTACGTCCTCCAGCTCCGCCAGCAGCCCGGCGACGAAGGCGTCCACGTCCTGGAGCAGGGCGGCGTTGACCGTCTTCTCCCGGCCGATGGTGCTGGTGTCGCCCGCCGCCCGCCCGGACGAGCAGAAGCTGCCGAACCCGTGGGTGGGGAGGACGGAGGTGGACTCCGGCAGCTCGGCGGCGAGCCGGTGCGCGGAGGCGTGCTGGGCCCGGGCGAGCCGGTCGGTGAGCCGGGGCTCGACCAGATCGGGGCGGCCCACGGTGCCGATGAGCAGGGAGCCGCCGGTGAACGCCGCCACCGGGGTGCCGTGCTCCTCCAGGACGTACGCCGTGTGGTGCGGGGTGTGGCCGGGGGTGGCCAGGGCCCGCACGGAGAGGCCCTCGTCGATCTCGGCCACATCGCCGTCGTGGACCGGGACGCGGGCGAAGGAGACCTGGGCCGCGGCCGGCACCAGATAGGTGGCGCCGGTCACCCGGGCCAGCTCCAGACCGCCGGTCACGTAGTCGTTGTGGATGTGTGTCTCCACGACATGGGTGATGCGCACCCCGCGGCGGGCGGCCGCCCCGATCACCCGGTCGATGTCGCGCGGCGGGTCCACCGCCACGGCCGCCCGGGCGCCTCCGGCCAGATAGTGCCGGTTGCCCAGGCCCTCGATCTCGATGGTGTCGACGAAGAACACGTCCCGCTCACATCCTCAGTAGGTACCCCCCGGGGTATTGATTCGACCGTAACAGATTACCCCCGGGGGTATAGTGGGGGGTGATTCGCCGCAGACCGGACAGCCCTCCCACCGCCCTCACCAAGGAGCCCGACGGATGAACGCGCCCGCGCAGGAACCCGCCCCGGCCTCGACCGGGACCCCGGCCACGACCGCGCCCCCGGCCATGACCGCCGACGAGGAAGCCGCCGCCCGCGCCGTGCTCAACCGGCTGCGCCGCGCGCAGGGGCAGCTCTCGGCGGTCATCACCATGGTCGAGGAGGGGCGCGACTGCCGGGATGTCGTCACCCAGCTCGCCGCCGTCAGCCGCGCGCTGGACCGCGCCGGATTCAAGATCATCGCCACCCGGATGCGTGAGTGCATGACCACCCGCGAGGACGGCGAGGAGCCCAAGCTCAACGAGGAGCAGCTGGAGAAGCTCTTCCTCTCCCTGGCCTGACCCGCCGCCCGATTCCCTCCCCGGACCCTCGGCGCGGCATGTACACGCCCGGAGCGGGTAGCCGGGCCGCTGGAACAGGGAGGGACATCGATGACCTTGACGGACAGACCGGCCCCGGCCGCCGGCGACCACCGGTGCGGCCACGGGAGCCACCGCGGCCCGGACAGCGCTGGGGCCGACGACGGCGAGGAGAGCCCCCAGGAACGGGTGAACCGCCGCTGGAACGAGATACTCCAGGAGACCCGCGTCGCCCAGACGGGCGTCCAGATCCTCTTCGGATTCCTGCTGAGCATCGCCTTCACCGCCAGCTTCCGTGAGCTGGAGACCCCCGGCCGCGCCCTCTACGTGCTCACCGTGGCACTCGGCGCGTCCGCCACCGCCTCCCTCATCGCGCCCGTCTCGATCCACCGCTTCCTCTCCGGGCAGCAGATGAAGGACGAGGTCGTGCGCACGGCCGGCCGGCTGGTGGTCTGCGGGATGGTCCTGCTCGCCCTCACCATCGGGTGCACCCTGCTCCTGATCCTCAATGTCGTCCTCACCGGGCCGCTCGCCACCGCCATCGCCGCGGTGGTGATGCTCTGGTTCGCCCTGTGCTGGTACGTGCTCCCCTTCCGGCTGCGCCGCCAGGGCAAGGAGAACGGGAACACCGGCGGCTGAGCCGCCCGCCCTGCCCCTGCCCCTGTCCGGGCCGGCGGCTCCGCCCGGGCCCGCGCCCGGTCACGGCACGCGCGGGCGCACCGGATCGACGATCCCGCCGGGCGAGGGCAGCCGGTGCGCGTGGGCGGGCTCGTACACGGCGGCGAGGGTGGTGAAGACGACGGCGACCGCGACGGCACCGGGGTCGAGGACCCCGTCGCTGTGGGCCCCCACATAGCTGGAGCGCCCCAGCCGGCCCCGGAGCCCGGCCGTCCGGCGGGCCCCGTCGACGGCGGCGAGGGCGGCCTCGGTGAGAGGGGCCGCGACCGTGTCGGCTCCGGCGCCGGCGAGGGTGTCCACGGCGGGCGAGAGCGCGTCGACCAGCGTGCGGTCGCCGACGGCGGCGCCTCCCGCCCGGCAGATGGCGTCGCGGGCGGCGGCCACCGCCTCCGTGAAGGCCGGCAGATCGCACTTCTCCTCGTTCACGAGGACGGGCGCCACCCGCTGGAACAGCAGCCCGAAGAGCGGCCCGCTCGTACCGCCCACCCCGTCCAGGAACTCATGGGCGAGAGCGGTGGTGCCGGCCGTGCCGTCGGCCCTCGCCCGCTCCAGGGCCCGGGCGACACCACCGGTGAAGTTGTCGCCGAAGTCCCCGTCACCGCTCAGGGTGTCCAGCCGGGTCAGCTCCGGATGCAGCAGCGCGCAGACCTCGGCGAGCCGCTCCACGACCACCCGGCTGCCCCGCACCAGGGCCGGAGCCTCCGCGCCCGGCGGCACCGGATCGGCGACGGCCTCCGGCGCCGACGCTCCCGGCAGCCGGAGCGGTGTCCGCGTCGGGGCGCACCACAGATCGAGCCAGCCGGGCGCCAGCGCGGTGAGGGTGAGACTGAATCCGGAGGTGTCCAGGGCGGAGACATAGGTGCCGGCGGCGAGCGCGGCGACGGCGACGCCCCGGCCGGCCAGCCGCGCCCGGGCCAGCTCGCCGATGGAGCGCAGCTCCAACTCCCCGGTGCCGCCGAGACCGTTGACGAGCAGCAGCACCTCCCGGCCGTCGGCGCTCCCCGTCTCCGCCAGCAGATCGTCGACCATGCGGTGGACCAGCTCGGCGCAGCTCCGGGCGGAGACGGTGGCGGCGCCGCGCTCGCCGTGGATGCCGATCCCGTACTCGTACCGGCCGTCCGGCAGGTCGAAGGCCGGGCGGCCGGTGCCGGGCACCGTGTGCGCGCGGGCGGCGACGCCGATGGTGCGGGAGCCGGCCGCCACCCGGGAGCCCAGGGCGGCCAGCCGCTCCAGCCCCGTGCCCCGGTCCGCCGCCGCGCCGAGGATCTTCTCGACCACCACGGTGGCCGCGGTGCCCCGCCGCCCGACCCGGGAGGCGCCGGTGGCCACGTCGTCGTCGACCACGACCTGGGCCACCCGGTAGCCCTCGGCGCGCAGCAGCTCCCCCGCGCCGGCGAAGGCGAGCCGGTCGCCGGTGTAGTTCTTGACGATGTGCAGCACCGCCCGTGAGGCGGAGGCGGAGGCGGCGGCCCGGGAGGCCGAGGCGATCTGGCGCGCGGTCGGGGCGGCGGAGATCTCCCCGGGGACGACGGCGTCCAGGCCGCCCGGGCCGAGCAGCCCGGTGTCGAGCGGCTCGTGCCCGGAGCCGCCGCCGGCCACGAGACAGACCTCGCGCCCGGGGGCGCGGGCGGCCGTCCGCAGGAAGAGGGGCTCCTCGGAGAGCCGGATGTGCGGGTAGGAGAGCGCCAGTGCCCGGGCCGCCGAGCGGGCGGCGCCTGGGGCAAGGAAGTAACTCACGGCAAAGGCTCCGATGGTCGCACTGCTGGAGAGGGGCCTCCGGCCGGTGGGCCCGGACGCGGGTACGGCGCCCCGCGCGGGCGGGTTCGGCCGCTCCACCACGCCACCTCCCGAAGGCGGTGCCCCGGCGCGGCCGCTTCTGACCGGCGGCGCACCCGCGGCACCCTCGGCCATGCCCGGCCCGCCACCCGGCCGGTACGGTACTTCAGCGCCCGGCCCCTTTCGCGCAGCCGCGCCACGACATCCCCGTACTGCTCCGTCCGGGCGCACACCGGCCCGCGTCGCCCGGCCGCGTGCTTCCGCGGTGCGGGAGCGAACCCGGCCTCGCCGGCGTTTGAGGCGCGGGGGTTCGGGGACCGGCCCCCGACCGTGGCCCGCGGGGTGCGGGTGCCTGTGGGCCAGGGTCCGTCCTCAAGCGCCGGACGGGCTGGGAGGTCGCGGGGTGCGGGTGCCTGTGGGCCAGGGTCCGTCCTCTGGCGCCGGACGGGCTGGGAGCCCGTACCGTGCGGGGTTCGTCCCCGAACCTCACGGAGCTGCCTCCGGGAGGCACCCCAGCCGGGCCGGAAACCGACGCTTCCGTCCAGCCCGGGAGCCCGGACCCCCGGCCCAGCCCCCACGGCGAGCCCGCCCCCGCCCCCTTGCCGAACCGGCAAGCAACCTCGCCGCCCCGGGCATCCTCCCGCATGATCAGCCCTGGGGCGCAGCCCGAGCCCGCCCCCCCCGGAGCCCCACAGGAGGACCCATGCCGCACCCCATCCACCGCCTGGTCCCCGCCCCCGCCGGCCGTGTGCATCTCGTGGAGCAGGGCACGGGACCCCTGGTCCTGCTCGTCCACGGCTTCCCGGAGTCCTGGTACTCCTGGCGCCACCAGCTGCCGGCGCTGGCGGCGGCCGGATACCGTGCCGCCGCCGTCGACGTGCGCGGTTACGGGCGCTCCTCCAGGCCCGTCGCCACGGACGCCTACCGGATGCTCGACCTCGTCGAGGACAGCGTCGCCGTGGTGCGGGCGCTCGGTGAGCGGACGGCCGTGATCGTCGGGCACGACTGGGGTTCCACCATCGCCGCGAGGTCCGCCCTCATCCGGCCGGACGTCTTCAGCGCCGTGGGCATGCTGAGCGTCCCCTACGAGGCGCCGGGCGGGCCGCGCCCCTCCGATGTGTTCGCGCGGATGGGCGGGGACGACGAGTTCTACATCTCCCGGTTCCAGGAGCCCGGCCGGGCCGAGGCCGAGGTGGAGCCCGATGTCCGGGGCTGGCTCGCCGGCTTCTACGCGGCCTTCTCCGGTGACACCATGCCCGGGCCCTCCGCCCCGGCCCCGCACTTCGCGAGCCGCACCGGAACGCTCAGGGAGCGCTTTCCCGCCGGGCGCCTGCCGGGCTGGCTCAGCGAGGAGGACCTCGACGTCTTCGCCGGGGAGTTCGAGCGCACCGGTATGACCGGGGCGCTCAACCGCTACCGCAACATGGACCGGGACTGGGCCGACCTCGCCGCCGCGGGATTCACGGGGGCCGCCATCGGTCAGCCGTCCCTGTTCATCGGTGGTGCGCTGGACGCCTCCACGACGTGGCTGGCCGACGCGATCGCGGCCTTCCCCGCCACTCTGCCCGGGCTGAGCGCGGCCCATCTCCTCGAAGGCTGCGGCCACTGGACCCAGCAGGAGCGGCCCGATGAGGTCAACCGGCTGCTGACCGGGTGGCTCGACTCCCTGCCGGGGTGAGGGGTGCCGGGGGGCGAGCGCCGGCTACGGGTGTGCCGTCACCAGTAATGCCGCCGGCCGCCCACGGCGTGACCCAGGGCTCCCAGGACCCACAGCACGATGCCGATCGCGACCAGGATGATGCCGATGGTCCAGAGGACGCCGATACCGGCCAGCAGGCCGATGATCAGCAGAATGACTCCGAGGATGATCATGGTGCCTCCGATGACGGAGAGTCCCCCTGATGCAAGGCATCCCCCGCACGCGCGATGCCGAAACACCCGCCCCACTCACCCCACCCCTCACATGTCCCCCCGCGTGACGGTTCCGCCGCCCGGCGCGACCCCGTTCGCCCCCCCCGCGCCCCCCTCGCCGGCCGGACCGGGTTCGCCCGCGTCTCCGGTGCGGTTGACCCACCCGGCCCGCCCGGCGCCTGAGGACGGACCCCGCACCACGGGCGCCCGCCGCCGTGCCCCGGGCACAGCGGATCGCGGGCCGGGGGCGGGTGTGGATCGCTCCGCACGAGGTAGACGCCGCACATGACCCCACACGATCCCACCGCCTCCCTCCCCCTCGCCGCCCCGGGCTCCTCCTCCCTCCTCCTGGTCATCGTCGGCGTCATCATCGCCGGCGGCCTCCTCGCCGCCTTCTGGGTCGGCAGCCGCCGCGCCGCCCGCAAACCGAAACCGCCGCAGGGCCCCCAGCCCCGCTCCGACTCCTGGCAGCACCCCGACACCCCCACCGACCCCCGCCGCCCATGACCGGACCGGGCCGGACCTCCCCGGTGAGAGGAAATCCGCTCACCGGGGTAGATTCGGACACGAGGCCCCTGTGACACTCATCGCGCTGCCGGGCGTGTACGCCCCGCAAGACGACACGGCCCTGCTGGCGGGCGCACTCCACGAGGAGCACCTGCCACCCGAGGCCGCGGTCCTCGACATCTGCACCGGGACCGGCGCACTCGCCCTTCTCGCGGCCGGGCGGGGCGCCCGGGTGACGGCGGTCGACAGCTCCCGCCGGGCGGTGGCCACCGCCCGGCTCAACGCCCGGCTCGCCCGCCTTCCGCTCCAGGTCCTCCACGGCGATCTCCTCACCCCGGTGACCGGCCGCACCTTCGATCTGATCCTGGCCAACCCGCCCTATGTCCCCGCCCCCGGTGACACCGCGCCCCGGCACCGCGCGGCCCGCGCCTGGGACGCCGGCCGGGACGGCAGGCTCGTCCTCGACCGGATCTGCCACGACGCCCCCGCCCTGCTCACCCCCGGTGGTGTCCTGCTCCTCGTCCACTCCGCGCTCAGCTCGGAGCGTGCCACCCGCGCGCAACTGGAGGACGCGGGGCTCGAAGCCTCCGTGGCCGGCCGCCGCCGGATCGCCTTCGGACCCGTGCTGCGGTCCCGCAACCGCTGGCTCACCGGCCGCGGTCTGCTCCGGCCGGGGCAGGACCGGGAGGAGATCGTGGTGATCCGGGCGCACAGGCCCGCGCCGGACCGGGCACCCACCGGCCCCTCCCCCCGCCCCGGATCGGCGACTCTCCCCGGTGCGATGAGCTGTTCGGGGTACGGGTGAGACATGGCCACCGAACAGCGGAACCCTCGTCTGCCCTCGCCGCGCGGTGACCTGTCGGCCGCCCTCGTCGCCGCCCTCTCCGAGGACGCCCCACTGCCGGGCGGCACCGCCGCCCAGGCCGCCGACCCCTACGGCGACGATCTCCAGCTCGCGCTCTACCTCGGTTACGAACTGCACTACCGGGGCTTCGCCGGTGTCCCCGACACCAAGGAGTGGGACCCCGATGTGCTGCGGTTCCGCGCCGCCCTGGAGGCGAGGTTCCTCGGCGCGCTGCGCACGGACGCCACCCGCCACACCTCGGTCGCCGACGCGCTCGCCCCGCTCCTCGTTGAGCCGGTGGACGGCACCGGTGTCTCGCACTTCCTCCAGAACGAGGGGGAGCTGTGGCACCTGCGGGAGTACGCCGCCCAGCGCTCGCTCTACCACCTCAAGGAGGCCGACCCGCATGCCTGGGTGCTGCCCAGGCTGTGGGGCCGCGCCAAGGCGGGGATGGCCGCCGTGGAGTACGACGAGTACGGCGCGGGGCGCGCGGAGCGGGTGCACGCCCGGCTCTTCGCCGACCTCATGGCGGACCTCGGCCTCCACACCGCCTACGGCCACTATCTGGAGGTCGCCGGGGCGCCGATGCTGGCCGTCGTCAACCAGATGTCCCTCTTCGGCCTCCACCGCTCCCTGCGCGGCGCTCTCGTCGGCCACTTCGCGACCGTCGAGATCACCTCGTCGCCCGCCTCCCGCAGGCTGGCCCGCGCCATGGCCCGCACCGGGGCCGGCCCGGCCGCCGAGCACTTCTACGCCGAGCACATCGAAGCGGACGCCGTCCACGAGCAGATCGTCCGCCGGGACGTCATCGGCGGCCTGCTGGAGACCGAACCCCATCTGGAGGCCGATATCGCCTTCGGCATCGACACCACCTGCCACCTAGAGGACCGCCTCGGCCACCACTTCCTCACCGCCTGGCGGGGCCACACCACCGCACTGCGCACCGCGCACGGGGAGGCGGTGGGCGCCCATGCCCGGTGAGGGAGCCGAAGTGCGGCGGATCAGTGTCCGGGACGGCGGGCCGCTGCTCGTCGAGGGACCCGTCGAGGTCGTCCTGGAGGACGGCACCACCGTCTCGTCCGACCGGTTCTGTGTGGCCCTGTGCACCTGCCGCCGCAGCCGCAGCTACCCCTGGTGCGACACCAGCCACCGCCGGCGCACCAGGGACTGATACACCTCTTCCGGATCGTGCCGGGCTCGCGTGCCCCGGCAGAGACTCCCCAGCGAGGACGGGCGGCGGCCCCGTGCCCCGGGCACGACTCGGTGGGCGGACCCCCGCGCGGGCAAAACGATCCTTCAGCTCAGCGGCCGGGAGCACGCCGTGCGCAGGGCGCTGGTCGCCCCCGCCTTCCGGGGCACCGA